>NZ_JBFUGR010000007.1:0-298206 GCF_056402815.1 Mesorhizobium sp. P3_B5
GCCGGCAACACCGCCCGCCGAGGGTGCCGCGCCGGCAACGCCACCCGCCGCGGACTCGGCACCCGCAACGCCGCCCGCAGCGGGTGCCGCACCGGCGGCGCCGACCGATGCCGCAGCAACTCCGCCGGCGCCAACTGCCGCCGCTCCGACGACGCCGGCAGCAGCGCCTGCCGAGACCTCGCTGCCGGTCGGCCAGAAGGCGATCTTCTATGAAGAGCGCACCAGCACCGCTCAGGGTTCGGCCGAGCCCGGCAGCATCGTCTGGTCGCTGGTGCAGGAATCGCCTGGCGGCGACCTGCCGCCGGAGCCGGCGATCCGCGCCGAAGCGACCATCCCCGGCAAGGACATCCAGTTGCGCATGACCATCCGCCGCAACACCGACCAAACACTGCCGGCCAGCCACATCATCGAGATGATCTTCCTGACGCCGGATGGCTTCGAAGGCGGTGGCGTCGACAACATCCTGCGCGTCGCCATGAAGAGTTCAGAACAGGATGCCGGCAGTCCGCTGATCGGCATTCCGGCCAAGATCGCCGACGGCTTCTTCCTGGTGGCGCTCAACGACACCAAGGCGGACGAAGACGCCAATCTGACCTTGCTCAGGGGCCAGGACTGGATCGACGTGCCGGTGGTCTACAAGACCGGGCGGCGGGCGCTGCTGACCATGGAAAAAGGCATTCCCGGCGAGAAGGTGTTCGACGAGGCGATCAAGGCCTGGCAGGCGAAGACCGCGGGCTGAGAACGAGTGTCTCGCCCTGGCTGTTGCCTTCGTTCAGAAGCCCTGGAACAGCATGTCGAGCGCGGCAACGATGGCATCGTGCTGCGTCGTTAGATTCAGTCGACTATCACCCAGTTCGCTTGCCGCCACAGTGGCGATGAGGTGGGTGGCCATGACCAGCTTTCGACCGTTGACCTCAAAGGTGGGATGGAGCTTTCGCATTGGCGGCGGCACCGTTGCAGCCGGCAGAAGCGGAACCACCACCCGAGTCTTGAAGTTGTCGAGCAGGTCGGATTGAACGTCGAGCAGATAGCTGCCTTCGATGCGCCCCGCAAAGACATCGTAGCGCGCCATCAGAATTGCCGATATTCTTCCAGCGGGATGCCGTGTTTTTCGACATAGTCGTTCCAGGCATCCATCGTAGCCCGGTTCTCAAGCTTCCAAAGCCGCGTTTTTTCAGCAGCCACAGCCTCAGCTATGCCGGCTTCGGCGGCGCGCGAGACATTCACGTCGAGCCCCTTTGCCTCTCTCATGAGGTTCGAATCGATCGACAGATTTGCTGGCTGACGGATCGCATTCAAGGCAATCTTGCGCATAGTACCCTCCGCAACATGCGCATAATATATGCGCATTTCAATGTCGGAGCAATAATCACGCGGCGCTGATTGCGAGTGGCGGGTCTACCCCTCCATCTCCTCGCGCAGCATCTCCAGCTCCAGCCATTCTTCCTCGAGCGCCGCCAGCGTGGCGCGCTCCTTGTCGAGGGCGGCGATGGTCTTCTGGAACGAGGCCGGATCGCGCTCGTAATAGGCCGGATCGGCGATGTTGTTCTCCAGCCTGGAGATTGAAGCCATCACAGCTTCGATTTTCTTGGGCAGGGATTCCAGCGCGAATTTCTGCTTGAACGACAGCTTTTTCGCCGGCCCCTTTGGCACAGAGGCTTCATTTTTGGCCGTTGCCGACGCGTCACCGGTTTCGGCCTTCGCTCGCGCCTTGCGATCGTCGAGCTTGGTGCCGCCACGCTGCGCCAGCATGTCGGAATAGCCGCCGGCATATTCGATCCAGTGGCCGTCACCGTCCGGTGCAATCAGGCTGGTCACGGTGCGGTCGAGGAAATCGCGATCATGGCTGACCAGGATGACGGTGCCGGCAAAACCGGCGACCAGTTCCTGCAACAGTTCCAGCGTCTCCATGTCGAGGTCGTTGGTCGGCTCATCAAGCACCAGAAGGTTTGCCGGCCGCGCCAAAACGCGGGCCAGCAGCAGACGCGCCCGCTCGCCGCCGGAGAGCTCACGCACCGGGGTGCGCGCCTGTTCCGGCTTGAACAGGAAATCCTTCATGTAGGAAACGACATGGCGCTGCTCGCCATTGATGACAAGGTTTTCACCGCGCCCGTCGGTGAGATATTGCGCCAGCGTTTCTTGCGGATCGACGGCTTCGCGCTTCTGGTCGAGCGTGGCGATTTCCAGATTGGTGCCGAGCCGCACCGAGCCGACATCCGGCTTCATCTCGCCGGTCAGCATCTTGAGCAGCGTCGTCTTGCCGGCGCCGTTCGGCCCGACCAGGCCGACGCGGTCGCCGCGCTGGATGCGGGTCGAAAAGCCCTTGACCACGGTGAGGTCGCCAAAGCTCTTCTCGATGTTTTTCGCCTCGATCACCAGCTTGCCGGATTCGGCGGCGTCGCTGGCCACCATGTTTGCCGCGCCCTCGGCGCCGCGATGGCCACGAAAGCGCTGGCGCATGGTCTGCAATTCGCCGAGCCGGCGCATGTTGCGCTTGCGCCGTGCCGTCACGCCATAGCGCAGCCAGTGCTCTTCGCGCACGATCTGGCGGCCGAGCTTGTGCTGCTCGCGCTCTTCTTCTTCCAGCACCACGTCGCGCCATTCCTCGAAATGGCCAAAACCCTTGTCGAGACGGCGGGTCTGGCCGCGGTCGAGCCAGATGGTGGCGCGCGACACGCGCTCGAGAAAGCGGCGATCGTGCGAAATGACCACCAGTGCCGAGGAGGTGCGGGCGAGCTCCTCTTCCAGCCATTCGATCACCGAGAGATCGAGATGGTTGGTCGGCTCATCAAGCAGCAGGATATCAGGCTCCGGCGCCATCACGCGGGCAAGGGCGGCGCGCCTTGCCTCGCCGCCGGAAAGGTCGTTCGGTCGCTCCTCGCCGGACAGACCGAGATGCTCCATCAGATAGGTGGCGCGATAGGGATCGTCGGCGGGTCCCAATCCTGCCTCGACATAGGCGCGGACGCTGGCGAAATCGTCCATGTCAGGCACTTGTGGAAGGTAGCGCACGGTCGCCGACGGTTGGCGGAACACTTCGCCGTCCTGCGGTTCGATCAACCCGGCGGCAATCTTCAAGAGCGTCGACTTGCCGGAGCCGTTGCGGCCGACCAGCGCGATCTTGTCGCCGGTCGATGCCGTCAGCGCCGCGCCATCGAGCAGCGGCGTGCCGCCGAAGGTCAATTTTATCCCGTCGAGATTGAGAAGCGGCGGCGCCATGTCAGCTTTCTGGAAGAGGGTAGGGGTGGGCGAGCAACAGTGCGCGGCCACCACCCAGTGCAATTTCGAGCCGGCCCTTGACCTCGTTGGAAATGGTCAGCGAGGAGCCGAAGGCAACCTCGACATGGGCGAGCGGCCATTTGGCGCCAGTGACGGTCAGGCCGGACAGATCGGAAAAGCCAAGGATCGAAAACAGCGTGCCGTCGGCATAGTCGAAACCGGCCTTGCCCGGCAGCAACGGGATGCCCTCCTCTTCGCCACTGGTCAGAAGCACCTGCGTACCGGTCTCGGCCAGGTGGATGCTGAGCGCCAGATGCAGGAAAGCATGGTCGGCGCGTTTGCCGCCAAAGGCGCCGGCCAGCACCAGGCTGGTTGCCCCGCGTTCGAGCGCGGCGGCGATGGCCAATTCGCCGTCGGTCTTGTCTTTTTCCGGCGGAAACACCTGGCGGGGCACCGACGCCAGATCGTCCGGCAGATCGGCCGGCACGGAATCGAAATCGCCGACCCAGAGTTCCGGCATCACGCCCAGCATCCTGGCATGGCCGATGCCGGCATCGGCGGCAATGACGCGCGTGCCTTCGACCTGGCGGTCGAGCAGCGGCGTGCGGATGAGATCGCCGCCAAGCAGGATGGTGAATGTGCTCATATCCGGTGGCCCTTACCAGCCCGGCACGAGAAACGGAAGGCGGCAAACTCCCACTTGCGCGGTCGATCGGCCGGGCCTATGTGTCGAAACGCTCTAACGGGGTGCCGGACGCAATCTTCGCGGACCGGCTGAGAGGCAGATTTGCCAACCCGCTGAACCTGATCCGGTTTGTACCGGCGGAGGGATTAGACGTTTCGGATAGCCCGACGCCTCAATTCCTTTCAACGCGAACGAAGGAGGCGCCGATGCGCACGCTTTTTTACTCTCTTGTCTCAGCAACAGTTTTTGCGGCATCTGTTTTTGCCACGTCCGAGCCGGCATCGGCCCAGGAAAAGCTCACCGTCTACACCTATGAGAGCTTTACCGCCGACTGGGGTCCCGGCCCTGCGGTGAAAAAGGCCTTCGAGGCCGAATGCGCCTGCACCCTCGACTTCGTCTCGGTCGCCGATGGCGTGGCGCTGCTCAACCGGGTCAAGCTCGAAGGCGCCGCGACCAAGGCCGATATCGTGCTCGGCCTCGACACCAATCTCACCGCCGAGGCCAAGGCCTCCGGCCTGTTTGCGCCGCACGGCGCGGTGTCGGATGTCAACGTGCCCGGCGGCTGGAGCGACGACACTTTCGTGCCGTTCGACTATGGCTATTTCGCCGTCGTCTACGACACCGAAAAGCTAAAAGTCCCGCCCAAGAGCCTGAAGGAATTGGTCGAGGGCAGCGCCGACGAGAAGATCGTCATCCAGGACCCGCGCACCTCGACGCCGGGTCTCGGCCTGCTGCTCTGGGTGAAGTCGGTCTATGGCGACAAGGCGCCGGAAGCCTGGGCCAAGCTCAAGGCAAAAGTGCTGACCGTGACGCCGGGCTGGAGCGAGGCCTACGGCCTGTTCACCAAGGGCGAGGCGCCGATGGTGCTGTCCTACACCACCTCGCCGGCCTACCACATGGTCGCCGAAAACACCGAGCGCTACCAGGCGGCGTCCTTCGAAGAGGGCGAGTATCTGCAGATCGAGGTCGCCGGCATCACCACCACAGGTGCCAAAAACCCGCTAGCGCAGAAATTCCTGGCCTTCATGACCGGGCCGAAATTCCAGAATGTCATTCCCGAGACCAACTGGATGTTCCCGGCCGGGAAAACCGACAAGCCGCTCAACCCGGCCTTTGACAAATTGGTCAAGCCGACCAAGACCTTGCTGTTCAGCCCGGAAGAGGTCGCGGCCAACCGCAAGGCCTGGGTGGATGAGTGGCTGGCGGTGATGAGCAAATAGCTTTGTGGCAAGCTGATCGAAGATGATCGCTCTATGGCGCCCCCCTCTGTCCTGCCGGACATCTCCCCCACGAGGGGGGAGATCGGCCGTCATGGCGGCCTTCGCCAATTGCCGAGGTCGCAGGAGTAAGCGGAGCGGTGGAATAGCCAATCTCCCCCCTCGTGGGGGAGATGTCCGGCAGGACAGAGGGGGGCGCGAAGGAACGCAGTCCTTTGTAAGTGCCGCAATCCGAGGATTGGCGGTCCAGCGTGCAACGCGCGTCTGATCCCCGCGTCACCGCCGGCATCGTCGCGCTCGCCGCAATCGCGCTGCTGATCGGCGGCGCGTTCGCCGGGCTTATCCTCGAAGGCACGCGGGACCTGTCCGGGGCTGTGTCGGCCTTCGATCCCTATCTCCTGCGCGTCGCCCGCTTCACGTTGTGGCAGGCGGCGCTCTCGACGCTGCTTTCCGTAGTGCCGGCGCTGTTCGTTGCCCGCGCGCTGTCGCGGCATCCGCACTTCCTAGGGCGTGGCTTCATCCTGCAGCTGTTCGCCGTGCCGCTGGCGCTGCCGGCCATCGTCGCGGCGCTTGGCATTCTCGCCCTTTATGGCCGCGCCGGCTATTTCGCCGGCGTGCTCGGTACGATCAGCGGCCAAAACTGGCCCGGCATCTACGGCTTGTCCGGCATTTTGGTCGCCCATGTCTTCTTCAACCTACCGCTCAGCGTGCGGTTGTTCCTCGAGGCGCTGGGCACGGTACCGGCCGACCAGTGGCGGCTGGCGAGCCAGCTTGGCATGGGCGCGGCGCCCGCCTTCCGGCTGATCGAGTGGCCGACATTGCGCGCGGCCCTGCCTGGCGTCGCCGGGCTCGTCTTCATGCTCTGCATCACCTCCTTCACCATCGTGCTGATCCTCGGCGGCGGGCCGGCCGCGACGACGCTGGAGGTCGCCATCTACCAGGCACTGCGCTTCGATTTCGATCCCGCGCGGGCCGTCACGCTAACGCTGCTGCAGATTGCGCTGACCTTTGCCGTGGTGCTGGCCCTGACGCGGCTTGGCGCCAACACCGTCGGCGACGCCAATCTGCCGGTGGCGTCGCGTCGCTATCTTTCGGCCGGTGCTACCGAGACCGCGCTCAACACTGCCTTGATCGTCCTCGCTCTGCTGTTCGTCGCCGGGCCGATGGCTGCCACGGTGATGTCAGGCCTTGGCGCCGATCTCGGCCGTCTCGCCGGCGAAAGTGCTGTACGGCAGGCGACGCTGACCAGCGCCGTGCTTGCCTTCCTGTCGGCGCTGCTTTCCGTAGCGCTGGCGTTGTCGCTGGTCATGGCACGGCGGGCGTTGTCCCTGAGCCGCCGCGTTGGCACCAGAACGCTGCTCGAACACGCCACCGACACCGGAGCCGGTTTTGTTCTTGTCGTGCCGCCGATCGTCATCGGCGCCGGCTGGTTCTTGCTGCTGCGTACGGTCAGCGATGTCTTTGCCATTGCTCCGATCATGGTCGTGACCGTCAACGCGGTGATGGCGATGCCGTTTGCGCTTCGCGCCGTCCGCCCTGCCTATGATGCGGCGAGCGAGCGCCATGAGCGGCTTTGTTTACTTCTCGGCATTTCCGGCTGGAGCCGGCTTCGGCTGATCGACTGGCCGTCGCTGCGGCGGCCGCTTGCCACCGGCTTTGCCTTTGCCATGGCGCTGTCGCTTGGCGATCTCGGCGTCATTGCGCTGTTCGGTAGCGATTCCGTGCAGACGCTGCCCTATCTGCTGCTGTCGCGCATGGGCAGCTACCGCACGGCGGACGCCGCCGGCCTAGCGCTGCTGCTCGGCGTGGTTTGTCTGGCGCTGGTGCTGGCCGCAGACTGGCTGGGACGGGGAGAAAAATCATGACGTCCGCGAACCAGGGCACCGGCGACGAAAAAGGCGCGGCCGTGCGGTTGGACCAGGTCACGTTCAGCTACGCTGAAGTGCCGTTCTTATTCGACGTCGAGTTCGCGGCGTCAAAAATCACCGCCATCATGGGAGCGAGCGGCTCGGGAAAGTCGACACTGCTCAATCTGGTCGCCGGCTTCGAGACACCGCAGTCGGGCCGGGTGCTGATCGGCGGCGCCGATGTCGGTGCTGCGCCGCCCTCGGCGCGGCCGGTGTCGATGGTGTTCCAGGAAAACAATCTCTTTGCCCATCTTTCGGTCGAGCGGAATGTCGGGCTCGGCCGCTCGCCTTCGCTCAGCCTGACCGAGGCCGACCGCGCCGCAATTGCCGAGGCGCTCAAGCGCGTCGGCCTTGCCGGCAAGGAGAGACGCCTGCCGCGCGAACTCTCCGGTGGCGAACGGCAGCGCGTCGCTCTGGCTCGTGTTTTGGTGCGCGACCGGCCGGTGCTGTTGCTCGACGAGCCTTTCGCCTCGCTCGGCCCGGCGCTGCGCGACGACATGCTCGACCTGCTTGTGGGCGTTCATGCGGAACGGCAGATGACGGTGCTGTTCGTGACCCACCAACCGGAAGACGCGCACCGCGTCGGTCAGAACATGGTGTTCCTGGACAATGGCACGGTTGCGGCAACCGGGGCTGCGGCTGATTTCTTCGCTGGGGCTGGCCCCGACGCCTTTCGGCGCTATATCGGCACAGGTCCGGGCGGATCACGAGATGTTGCCCGGAAGCGGACATAATTTACGGCCAAACCGGGTTGGGGCGAAGTGGCGCTTGCTTGCCATGGTCAAGGTAGTGTGGCTAGGTCCGCCCAGTACTGGTCCGGCACTGGCCGTGATTTGCCCCTACAGCGTCGTGTCCATTCGGACGACAAGGATGCTGTAGGTTTTTGATTTTGTGCGTGATCTCCAAGCCGCCGGCGCGAACCTTCGGTTCGGGATCATGTGTTGAGAGCCGAAAGGAAGCCGTTCTGCCGACCGGCACAGACACAGTAAGACGCAGTCCGCTGGCGCGTTTTCTCACGCTGGCCGGCTTGGCCGTGGCGCTGGCAAGCTGCCAGATGTTCACGCCTCCGGACGTGCAGGAATCCGGCTTCCAGCCGTCCGACAAGCCGATCACGGTCGACAATGTTGCCGCCAACAGCAAGCTCGCCGAGCTGGCGAAGGCGCAGCACCCGCGCATCCTCGCCACCTATGGTGGTGAATATTCCGATGCCAAACTCGAGCGCATGGTCGCCAAGGTCGTCGGCAGGCTGACGGTGGTGTCGGCCAATCCGACACAGACCTATCGCATCACCATCCTCAATTCGCCCAACGTCAACGCCTTCGCACTGCCGGGCGGCTATCTCTACGTCACCCGTGGCCTGTTGGCGCTGGCCAATGATTCGG
This sequence comes from Mesorhizobium sp. P3_B5, assembly GCF_056402815.1. Lineage (NCBI taxonomy): Bacteria > Pseudomonadati > Pseudomonadota > Alphaproteobacteria > Hyphomicrobiales > Phyllobacteriaceae > Mesorhizobium > Mesorhizobium sp. P3_B5. The sequence goes on from NZ_JBFUGR010000007.1 coordinate 8,411, forward strand.
CCGAGCTTGCCGCCGTCATCGCGCATGAGATGGGCCACGTCACCGCCAACCATGGCCTGCAGCGCCAGCAGCTGGAGGCCGAGGAAGGGTTGGCAACCAAGGTCGTCTCCGACGTGCTCGGCGACAGCCCGACCGCCAAGGCGGCGCTGATCCGCGGCAAGCTGAAGCTCGCCCAGTTCTCGCGCAACCAGGAGCTGGAGGCCGACGCGATCGGCATCAAGTCGATCGGCGAGGCGGGTTTCGATCCGTTTGCCGCCGGCCGCTTCCTGCAGTCGATGTCGGCCTATACCGATTTCCGTTCGATCAGCGGCGCCACCGACGCCAGCCTCGACTTCCTGGCGACGCACCCCAACACGCCGCAGCGCATCGATCTGGCGCAGCGCCATGCCCGCCAGTTCGGCGCGCCCGGTGTCGGCACGCGTGACCGCGATTCCTTCCTTGCCGGCATAGACGGCCTGCTCTACGGCGACACGCCGGAGGAAGGCTATGTGCGCGGCGAAACCTTCATGCATCCGGGTCTCGGCGTCTCCTTCTCGGTGCCGGACGGTTTCATCATCGACAATTCGGCCGCGGCGGTGACCGCCACCGGCCCCGGCGACATGGCGATACGCTTCGACGGTGTCGCGATCGACAAGAACCGGCCGCTGACCGACTACATCCGCAGTGGCTGGGTGGCCGGTCTCGTCGAAAGCAGCGTCAAGCAGGAAACGATCAACGGCAACGAAGCGGCGACCGCGCATGCCGGCGCCGAAGGCTGGCAGTTCGATATCGCGGTGATCCGTGCCGGCGGCCAGGTTTACCGGCTGCTGACGGCGGCACCGTCCGCCAGCACCGCGCTGGACCCGGTGGCGCGCTCGGTCAGCGGCTCGTTCCGCATCCTGAGTGCGGCCGAGAAGGCGGCGCTGAAGCCGTTGCATATCCGCGTCGTCACCGTGCAGCCGGGGCAGACCATGGGGTCGCTGTCGGCGCAGATGGTCGGCGTCGATCGCAAGCTCGACCTGTTCCGGGTGCTCAACGCGCTGTCGCCGGGGGCCGCTGTTTCGGCCGGCGACAAGGTCAAGATCGTCACCGACAAGTAAGAATCGGACGGGCAGGCGGTGCTATAGCCCGCCAGCGGGTGGTGGCGAAGGTGATTCCACTCACATCGCCTGGTCAGCCGCCAACGACCGCCGCCGTCAGCCAGGGCTGCCGCCGCCGCTTTGCCTGCCACTACCGCCATTGCCGTTACCGCCGCCACGCCAGGGCGGCGCAGTGAATGGATCGGGTTCGTTCGGTACCGGTCCGAGAAGTTTCGGGAGGTACTCCCTTTTGGGCTTGGCGACCTTGGGCGGCTTCGTACGAATGACCTTTATCTTCGTGATTGTTTTCGTTTCGGGCGTGCAGGCTGCGATCGCCAGGGCATTGCGGCCGGCAGGACCGAGAATGCTCATCGTATAGTTGTTCTGCCGTTCGATACCGGCCCTGAGGAAGGCCACGGCACGGGCCGAGTCGGCGGGCACGCCATTGCGGCCGTCCTTGAAGATCACGGCGAGGTCGCTCATGGCATTGCTATGCCCCATCGCCGCTGCCTTGAGCAGTAGGTCCAATCCCTTGCCGGTATCGCGCTTCACGCCGAGGCCATTGAACAAGGACCGTCCCCACGCCGTCATCGCGTAAGGGTCTCCCTTAGCGGACGCTTCTGAATAGAGGCCATTCGCTTTCGTGGCATCCGCAGGCGTCCCTATTCCGGACGAGGCGATGCGGCCGAGTTCGAAGACGGCCCGGACATGTCCCCGGTCGGCAGCCTCCTGGATCGCCTTGCTGGCTTCGTCGACCTTGCCTGACGCCAGCAAGGCACGGCCCAGTTCGTAGTGGAAGCGGGCGATGTCGGGGTAGGCCTTGACCGCCGCTTGGCAAAGCTCGACCGCGTTGCCGCCGATCTCGTTGGGCAGCAGTCCTGGGACCACGCCTTGCAGGTCGAGGGGGTCGCCTGCCGCCTCGTCGCAAGGCTCGACGCTTGGCGACAGCGTCATCGTCGCCCGCTTCGACGAATTGCTGGCTCGGATTTCGAAGCCGATCTCGACGGCAGCTGTCGAACCGACCTGCGGCTCATAACGCAAATCACTGACTTCATTGGCCATCAGGCTCGATTGAGGCGACAGGATGCGGTCCGGCAGCGACAGCGTTCCCGTTGCCGGATAGCTGGCGAGCTTAAGGCTGATGCCTGGATCCTTTGCCGGCAGATCCAGCTTCAGCGGCACCGGGCCTATTCCGACCGGAACCTTGACATCGCGATCCCCGATCGCCTCGGCGGCCCCGGAGACATGGATGCCGCGCTCAAGCACCCGCTGCTTCTGCTCATTCTTGAGCGAGGCGATGATCTGCTTGCCGTCGGCGCCCTCGCCGCTCATGACCCGCAGCACCAGAACGCCTTTGGATTCGCCGCCCCAATCGTCATGCGTGGCGTAGGCCACCGTGTCCACTTGTTCCTGCGCGCCGACGCCCTTGGGAACCTCTATCTTCAGACGCGGCAGATCCTTGCCCTGGATCGGCTGGCCCACTTCGACGGGTTTGCCATCCAGCGTCAGCCGGCCGAGCGTCGGCGGGCTTTCAATGCTGACGGTGACCGCGCCGCCGTCGACGTCGACAGGCTGCGGCAGGTCCAGCGCGACAGGACCGACGCCGGACGGCACGACCTTCTCCAGCACTGGCGGCAGCGAGGGCCGGGTCACGCGACGCATCAGCACGACGTCGTCGATCAGCGAGGAGTTTTCCCACGGAACCTGCTTGCCATCCGTGGCCTTGACGACATCACGGCGCACCGCGGCCATGACCGTGCGTATCTCCTGGTTCGGCGCCAGTGCCCGGCGCGAGAATGCCGACGAGAAGGGGCTGAGATCGCCGGTTCCGTCATAGGCGATTGCTCCCGGTTCCGTGGCAAAGGCGATCAACGTGTTCTGCGAGCCTTTGACTTGCGCGAGGCCGGTGCCGCCGGTGATGACCAGCTGGTCGCGCAGCCAATAGTCCTTGCGTGGGAACGGATTGTTGCGGCAGGCATCGAGAATGATCACCTGGATCTTGGATTTCGAGCGCAGCTGCTCAAGCACATCATCCAGCTTGACAGCCTGGACCTCGATGTCGGCTGCATCCTTGAGCGATGCATCGACCGGGATCAGGAAATTCTCGCCGCCGATCTGGAAGCCGTGGCCGGAGTAGTAGACGACAGCCAGATCGGCGCCGTCCGCGGCCGCGAGATAGTTGCGGAACTGCTCCTCGAACTGAAGCCTGGTGACGTCCTTGGCAAGGAACACATCGAAGCCAGCCTGCCGAAAAGTGTTCGACACATCGTCGGCGTCCTTGTCCGGATTCTTGAGAGCGGGAATGTCCCGGTACTCGGAATTGCCGATGACAAAGGCAACCCGCCGATCGGCTCGCGCATCGAATGTCGTGAGGCCCACAAGGACCAAGGCTCCAAGGATCGCGTAGCATCGCAACATGGCAAATCCCCATCCGCTATGACCTGTTCGGTCGCAAGAACGCAATTTGCAGCGGCCGGGTCTGTAAAAGGGGTCACAATCCACAAATATAGAGGAATGCCGCCATGGCGGCGATATATTCTTATATAATTAAAGTCTTACGTTGACCCTCAGAGACACCACAGGTGCGTTCAGGCGGCCGTCGCCAGGAACTCCGGGTTCTGCCGCACCAGCGCTATTTTCAGCTTTTCCATGGCGCGCGCCTCGATTTGGCGGACCCGTTCCTTGGAGATGCCGAGCGTCTCGCCGAGCGCTTCGAGCGTCGCGCCCTCGTCGCTCAGCCGGCGTTCCTCGATGATCCTGAGTTCGCGGGCGTTGAGCGCGCCGAGCGCCGTCTTCAGCCAGCCAGACCTGCGTTCGACATCGATGGTGTCGCCAGCGATCTCGTCGGGCAAGGGGTCGTCCGAGATCAGGAAATCCATCCGCTCGGTCGCGCCAGCGTCGTCGGCGAGCGGCGCATTGAGCGAACTATCGGGCGCCGAAAGGCGAGAATCCATCATCGCCACATCGGCTTCGGAAACGCCAAGCGCCACTGACACTTCGCGGTAGAGCGTGGCGTTGGAGATCGGCTCGGCGCCTTGCGCCAGTCGGGCGCGCAGGCGCCGCAGGTTGAAGAACAATGCTTTTTGCGCCGAACTGGTGCCGCCGCGCACGATCGACCAGTTGCGCAGGATGTAATCCTGCATCGAAGCGCGGATCCACCAGGTCGCATAGGTCGAAAACCTGACTTCGCGCTCCGGCTCGAAACGCGCCGCCGCTTCCAGCAGGCCGACATGGCCTTCCTGGATCAGGTCGCCGAGCGGCAGGCCATAGTGACGGAATTTGGAGGCCATGGAGATGACCAGCCGCATATGCGCGACGGTGATCTGGTGCAGCGCGTGCTGGTCCTGGTTCTCCTTCCAGCGCAGCGCCAATATGTGCTCCTCGTCGCGCTCGAGATAGGGAGCTTTCATCGCCGTGCGGACCATGGTCCGTCCTGCCGTGTCTTCCATCATGCGCCGCGCTCCCTGTTACGGGCATTGCGGACGGCTTGGCGACCGCGATCCCTGGCGTCGGGTGGTTGAAATGGTGACGCCGTGCCCTACAACAGCCAAGAACGTGCCATGCGCGGGATTGGTTCCGCCGCTCATGTCGCGTGGGTTGTGCTGCCGGCAACAAGGTTGCAGCGACCCGAAGCGCGGCTGGTTGGCGCCAGCCGGCATGGTTTTGAGAATTCGGTTTCGGGCGCGGCCGATTTTTGAAATCTGGTTCCTTATTTTGCGGCTCGGCATCTGTCAGTTTCCGGCTCTCACAATGCGCCGGACACCGGCCAAGGACGGGATCACAGAAAAATGAAATGGCTCAACTCACTTGTCATCGCCGGAACGCTGCAGGTTCTGGCTGTCACAACCGGCCACGCCGGTGCCAATCTCGACCAGATCAAGCAGGCCGGCACCATCAAGGTCGGCACGGAAGGCACCTATCCGCCCTTCACCTATCACAATGATGCCGGCGCGCTGGTCGGCTTCGACGTCGAGATCGCCAAGGCGATCGGCGACAAGCTCGGCGTGAAAGTCGAGTTCCTCGAGGGCAAATGGGACGGGTTGATCGCCGGCCTCGACGCCAACCGTTATGACACCGTCATCAACGAAGTCGGCATCACCGACGCCCGCAAGGCGAAGTACGACTTTTCCGATCCCTACATCGCCTCCAAGGCGGTGCTGATCGTGCGCGGCGACGACACCGCCATCAAGGCGTTCCCCGATCTCAAGGGCAAGAAGGTGGCGTCGTCGCTGACCTCGAATTTCGGCAAACTCGCCGAGGCCAACGGCGCCGAACTCGTCGGCACGGACGGCTTCGACCAGTCGATCCAGCTGCTGCTCACCGGCCGTGCCGATGCCACGATCAATGACAGCCTGTCCTTCCTCGACTTCAAGAAGCACAAGCCGGACGCCAATGTGAAGATCTCCGCGCGGCAGGAAAACGCCGAGTATTCCGGCGTCATCGTGCGCAAGGGCGATCCGGAACTGGTGGCAGCGATCAATACGGCGCTGGCCGACATCAAGGCCGACGGCACCTATAAGAAGATCGCCGACACCTATTTCGGCCAGGACGTGTCGCAGTAACGGCATTCCCGGAGCGGGTTGCTTGCCCGGCCCGATCACAAATAGCGGCGGGCCGTCTTTGATGGCTCGCCGTTTTTCGCTTGATATGACAACCGCATAGTCGCACTGCCAGACTGGGAACGGCAGTTGTGTGAGGGGAGGAGCCGTTCGTGCCGCACTGGCTGCAACTGATGCTGGACTCGTTGCCGACGCTGTTGTGGGCGGCGCTCATCTTCACCGTACCGCTAACGCTGCTGTCTTTCGTCCTCGGCTTGGCTGTCGGCCTGGGCGCAGCACTTGCCAGGCTGTTCGGATCAAGGCCGTTGGTCGCGCTTGTGCGCTTCTACGTCTGGATCTTCCGCGGCACGCCGCTCCTGGTGCAGCTGTTCCTGATCTTCTACGGCCTGCCGTCAGTCGGCATTCTGCTTGATGCCTTCACCGCGGCGCTGATCGGCTTCACGCTCAACATCGGCGCCTACACCTCGGAAATCATCCGCGCGGCCATCGGCTCGGTGCCGAAAGGCCAGTGGGAAGCCGCCTATTCAATCGGCATGACCTGGAGCCAGGCGATGCGGCGCACCATCCTGCCGCAAGCCGGCCGCGTCGCGGTGCCGCCGCTCTCCAACACCTTCATCTCGCTGGTAAAGGATACGTCGCTGGCCGCGGCCATTACTGTGCCGGAAATGTTCCAGGCGGCGCAGCGCATCGTCGCCACCACCTACGAGCCGCTGATCCTCTATGTCGAGGCGGCGATCCTGTATCTGGCGCTGAGCTCGGTTCTCTCAGCCCTGCAGACGCGACTGGAAACCCGGCTTAACCGCTATGGCGGCTTTCTGGAGGCGCGCTCATGATTGGTCTCACCAGCATCGAGAAGCGGTTTGGCGACAACCTTGTGCTAAAGAGCGTCAGCGTCGCCATCGAGGAGGGCAGCGTCACCGCGCTTGTGGGTCCCTCGGGTGGCGGCAAGAGCACGCTTCTGCGCTGCATCAACCTCTTGGAAATCCCGACCTCGGGTACGGTGCGCATCGGTGATGAGACGCTGGAGTTTCGTCCGGGCGTCAAGGTCTCCACGCGGGATATCCAGCGGTTGCGGCTGCAGACAGGCATGGTGTTCCAGAATTTTCAGCTTTTCCCGCATCGCACCGCGATCGAGAATGTCATGGAGGGGCTGGTGACGGTGCTGAAATGGCCGACTGCCAAGGCGCGCGAGCGGGCGCTCGCGCTGCTCGAAAAGGTCGGCATGGCGCACAAGGCCGATGCGTGGCCGGCAACGCTATCAGGCGGCCAGCAACAGCGCGTGGCGATCGCCCGGGCGCTGGCGCCGTCACCGAAAGTGCTGCTCTGCGACGAGCCGACCTCGGCGCTCGATCCGGAACTGGCGCAGGAAGTGGTCGACGTGCTCGGTCAGCTCGCCAGCGAAGGCACGACCATGGTGATGGCGACGCATGATCTGAGGCTCGCCTCCAAGATCGCGCAGGAAGTGGTGTTTCTCGATGCCGGCGTCGTTGTCGAAAAAGGTCCGGCAGCCGTGCTGTTCAGCAATCCGGAACAGCAGCGGACCAAGCGTTTTATCGCGACGCTGAAGCAAGAGGCGGGCGAGGCGTAGGCAATCGCAGGGCCTTCTACCCCCCCTTGTGGGGAGGTCCGGGTCGGGGGCTGCGCTGCACCCCCACCCCGCTGCTTCGCAGCGACCCTCCCCACAAGGGAGAGGGTTTACCCCAGAAACAAAAAACCCGGCGCCAGGCCGGGTTTTTCATGAATTCTGGGACGAAAGCGATCAGGCAGCTTCTTCCTGTTCGGATTCTTCGTTGTCGGCCTTGGCGCCGCGCTTCGGACCCTTGTTGAGGTTCACCTCGATGAGGCGCACCGCTTCGGTCTCCGACATGCGGTTGACGGCCGCGATCTCGCGCGCCATGCGGTCGAGCGCCGCCTCATAGAGCTGACGCTCGGAATAGGACTGCTCCGGCTGGTTGTCGGCGCGGTAGAGGTCGCGCACCACTTCCGAGATCGAGATCAGGTCGCCGGAATTGATCTTGGCATCATATTCCTGGGCGCGGCGCGACCACATGGTGCGCTTGACGCGGGCGCGGCCCTGAACGACCTTCAGCGCGCGCTCGACATAATCCTCTTCCGACAGCTTGCGCATGCCGATGGAGGTCGCCTTGGCGACCGGCACCTTGAGGCGCATCTTGTCCTTCTGGAAGTCGATGACGAAGAGTTCCAGCTTGTGGCCCGCAACTTCCTGCTCGTCGATCGAGACGATCTGGCCAACGCCGTGCGCCGGATAGACGATGTACTCGCCGGTTTTGAAACCGTGACGCGCCGCGGTGGACTTCTTCTGCGGGGTGATCGTTGCCATTACGCCCTGAACTCCTTCGTTGTGGTACCGGCGTCCTGCCGGCCCGAACTCGCCCGATCGGGATTACCGACCGTTAGCCGCACAACAGGTGAACCCACCGGAAAAGCCGGGACCGGCAAACCGCACAGAATGCGACCGCCCGCCCCAGATCGCTCTGGTCCGGATTGAGAAACTCACCTTTCAGTGATTTGGGGCGTTTGCGCCATAAATCGACGTTGTGTCACCGGCATGTTGGGCTGATGTAACACAAAAAGTCGGAAGAATCAAGGTTTTGCTGCATTCGCGAAGGCCAAGCACAATCGCTGCCTGTCAAGGCAGGTGATGTGTCACGTCCGTTATGCAGCGTTATGCCGGCCAAACCGGCACTCTCGTCAGTCGCCTTCGCCGGGCTCGGCGGAGAAATACTTCTCGAATTTTCCAGCCTCGCCATCGAAGGATTTGGCGTCTGCCGGCGGCTCCTTCTTGGCGGTGATGTTGGGCCATTTCTCGGCGTATTCGGTGTTGACCTGCAGCCACTTTTCCAGACCCGGCTCGGTGTCGGGCTTGATCGCGTCGGCCGGGCATTCCGGTTCACAGACGCCGCAGTCGATGCACTCGTCGGGATGAATGACGAGCATGTTCTCGCCTTCGTAGAAACAGTCGACCGGACAGACCTCGATGCAGTCCATGTACTTGCATTTGATGCAGTTGTCGGTCACGACATAGGTCATCGGTCGGCTCCGGTACGTCCCATTTTTGCTGGGCTTTTTTGGTGAGGTAACGCCTTTGTCCGCCGCTGGCAAGGGCAGCCATTCCTGGCGGCATCAGCGCGCCCGGAATGGAATTCCACAACGTCGCTGCGGCGAAAGCCGGTTGTGGCTCAATCCTCGCCGATCAGCCAGTCAGTCTGGCGGCGTTGCTTCTTGGTTGGACGGCCGCTGCCTGCCTCGCGCAATGCCGGGATCGCGTCCGGCACGGCCTCGTCTTTCGGCACCGGCGGTGGCGACATGTCTTCGTAAAGCAGGCGCGCCTCCTCGGCAGGGCCGCGCCGCGTACCGGTGTTCAGCACCTTCCAGACGAAGATGCGCCGCTCCAGCGTGATGGTCAGGACGTCGCCGGGCTTGACCATATCGGAGGCCTGCGCTGCTTTGTCGCGATTGATGCGGACGCGCCCGGCGACCACCAGCTTGGCCGCCAGCGAGCGCGATTTCACCGCGCGCGAAAAGAACAGCCATTTGTCGATGCGCTGTCGGTCTCTGGCGACCACTGGGGCAACCATCGGAGCGGACCGAGGCTACTTCTTCAGCTGGTCGCGCAAGGCGGCGAGCTTGGCGAAGGGCGAGTCCGGGTCGAAGCGTACCGGCCGCTCCTCACGCGGCTTGGGCTGGAAGGCGGGCTTTGCGCCCGGCGCGCCACCCTTGCCCTCCGGTCTGCCACCCTTCCAGGCGGACCTGTTATCGCGGTGATCGGGACGCTCGCCCTGCGGCTTGCCCTCGCGGCGCTCTGCGCCTTCGCCTTGCGGCTTCGGCTTGAACTTCGAGCGGTCGAAGCGCGGCTTGCCGGCACCGTCGCGCTGATCGCGGCGTCCCGGATGGGCCGGCCGATCGCCCGGCGCGCCTGCCGGCTGCCCGCCGGCGGCGTCCGCCGGCGCATCATTGCGCGCGGCCTGGCCGTTGCGCGGACGGCCGCGGTTTTCGTGCTGACGATTGCGCGGGCGCTGGTCGAAGCGACCCTGGCGCCACAACAGGATGGGTTTTGGCGCTTCGGCCTCCGGCACAGGCTCGCCGGCGGCGGCTTCCGCCACCACGGCTGGCTCAGCCGCTGTATCTTCGCTCGCGGCCGAAGCCTCGGTTACCGGTTCTGCCGATGCTGCTTCCGCTTCGACGACTTCGACTTCCGCCTCGGGCTCTGCCGGTGCGGCTTCAACCTCGACAGCTTCGGCCTCAGCCGCTGGTTCCGCAGGGGTTTCTGCTGCGGCTTCGGCTACCGGCGGCGCGTCTTCCGCGACCGCAACCGGAGTTTCCGGCTGGGCGTCCGCAACGGCCTCCGCTGCTGCTTCGGCAACAGGCTCCGCGACAGCCTCGGCTGCAACCTCGGTAGCGGCAGCCGCATCAGGCTCCGAACCTTCAGCTGGCGCCTCGACAGCCGTATCGGCAGTCGCGGCTTCTGCCGCCTTGGCCTGCTCGGCGCGGGCAGCCTCTTCCGCCGCCAACTTGGCTGCGGCGGCTTCACGCGCGGCATTGTCCTGCGCTTCGAGCCGCGCCTTCACTTCGGCCGCCGGCTTGGGCTCGGCGCGATAGCCGAGGCCTTTGAGGATTTCTTCCATGTCGTCGGCGGTGGCGCCGAGGATCGACATCATCGGCGGCGTCACCATGAAGGCCTGGCCGTCATAGGCGCCCTCGGGGCGTTGGCCGAGACCGGGCTTCCAGTTGGTCGCCGGACGGATCAGGTCGGCCAGCCGCTCCAGAATGTCGATGCGCACGGCGCGACGGCCGAGATTGCGGTAGCCGGCGAGCTTGTAGAAGGTCTTGTCGAAAGCTGGGTCGATGACCACCGAGGTGCGGCCGGAAGCCAGCGCGTGGACCACGTCGCCAAACCCCGGCTTGTCCTTGCCGTCATTCTTCAGCGCCCACAAAAGCGTCACCAGACCGGCCGGAGCCGGCTTGATCAACGCCGGCACGAAGACATGGTAGGCGCCAAAGCGCACGCCGAGGCGGCGGAGCGCGGCGCGTCCCTCCTGGTCGAGCGACTTCATCTCCTCGGCGATGTCGCGGCGGTTGATGAGGCCGAAATGCTCGACGAGCTGGAAGGCGATGCCGCGGCCGATGCCGGTGATCTGCTCGGCGTTCTTGAGGTCGACCAGCGGCTTCAGCAGGGATTCGATCTGGAAATTGACGAAGCGCTCGGCGCGCGCCGCGACCTTGTCGCGGGCGGGGCCGGTGAGCTGCTCGTCGGCCAGCAGCACGAGGCGCGGCTTCAGGGCTTCGTCGCCCGAAACCAGCGTGCCGATCGGCGCGCCAATCCAGCGCAGCGTGCCGTCCGAGCCGAGCGCGATATCACCATTGGACGAGGCACCGAAGCGTTCGGCGCGCGCCTCGAACTCGGCGGCAAGCGCCTTCTGGGCTGCCGCACGCACGGCCTTGGCGTCTTCGCCGCCGGCGCTCTGGTCGGCGGTGAAGCGGAATCCTTGCAACTCGCCGACATGGTGGCCTTCGACAAGGACGGTTCCGGTTGGGCTGATTTCGGCTTCAGGCATGGTATTTTCTCTAAGGCGCCGCATGAGGACGGAAGTCCTGCGGTCTACGAAGCGTTTCGTCAACCGCTCATGCAGCGCATCCGACAATCTGTCTTCGATTTCGCGCGTCTTTTCCTGCCAGTGTGCCTGATCGGCCAGCCAGCCGGGTCGGTTGGACACGAATGTCCAGGTGCGGATCTCGGCAATACGGTGCGACAGCGTGTCGATGTCGCCCTCGGTGGTGTCGGCGCGGCGCACCTGCTCGGCCATGTAGTTCTCGTCGACATGACCGTGCCTGGCCAGGTCCATGTAGATCGAGGCGATGAGGTCCGAATGCTGGGCCGGCGCGATCTTCCGGTAGTCGGGCAGGGCGCAGGCTTCCCACAGAAGCGCAACGCGTTTGGGGTCGGTGGCCAGCGCCTTTATGTCCTCGTCGCGGGACAAATACTCGAGCGCCTGAGCGTCGACCGCCGGCAGCGCCCGCGTCAGGCCTTCGACCGGCGCGTTGGTCTCGATCGAGCGCTTCAGCGCATCGAGGCTGGCAAAGTCGAAACGGGCAGAGCGCCATTGCAGCACTTTCACCGGATCGAACTCATGTCCTTCGATCCGCTTGACCAGTTCCTCGTCGAGCGGATCGACCTGGCCGGTGACGCCAAAGGTTCCGTCGCGCAGATGCCGGCCGGCACGACCGGCGATCTGGCCGAGTTCGGCCGCCGTCAAATTGCGGTACTGGTAGCCGTCGAATTTGCGGTTCTGGGCGAAGGCGACGTGATCAAGATCGAGGTTGAGGCCCATGCCGATGGCGTCGGTGGCGATCAAGTAGTCGACATCGCCCGACTGGAACAGCGCCACCTGCGCGTTGCGGGTGCGGGGCGACAGCGCGCCGAGCACGACGGCAGCACCGCCCTGCTGGCGGCGGATCAGTTCGGCAATGGCATAGACCTCGTCTGCGGAGAAGGCGACGATCGCCGTGCGCCGGGGCAAACGGGTCAGCTTCTTCGATCCGGCATAGGCGAGATGCGACAGCCGCGGCCGCGTCACCACCGAGACGCCCTTCAGCAGGCGCTGCAGGATGCCATGCATGGTGGCGGCGCCCAGCAGCAACGTCTCCTGGCGGCCACGCAGATGCAGGATACGGTCGGTGAAGATGTGGCCGCGTTCGAGATCGCCGGCCAGCTGCACCTCGTCGATGGCAACGAAGGCGGCGTCGGTCTCGCGTGGCATGGCTTCGACGGTACAGACGGAATATCTGGCGCCTGCCGGTTGGATCTTCTCCTCGCCGGTGATGAGCGCCACCTTGTGGGCGCCGACCTTCTCGCAGACGCGGGCATAGACTTCGCGGGCAAGCAGCCTGAGCGGCAGGCCGATAATGCCGCTTTCATGCGCCACCATGCGCTCGATGGCGAGATGGGTTTTGCCGGTGTTGGTCGGGCCAAGCACGGCGGTCACGTCGCGGCCCGACAGGATCAGCGGCTCAGTGTGTTTCGGCTGAATGTTCATCGACCTGGAAATAAGGCTTTCTGCCGTGTTGTCGGGAGCGCGCCTTAATGTGGCGCGTGTGACAGGCGACACATAGGGATTTCGTGCGCGAAGCGAAAGCGGAATGTTCCTGCCTGCTGTCCGAGGGTCGCGTTCGAGGGCCGAATCCGTCCGCGGTTAACAGTTGGAACGAGTCTGGAACGAATCGGCGACGAATCAGTGACTCATGCAGATTCAGCTTTTGTTCACGGCTACATGTGGATTTTTGACCGGCGAGTCTCACCACATGCTGAATCGCTGGAACTGGCCCGATTCATGCAGGCGAACGCTGATGTTAACCTTTGCCGGGGAAGGATCGGATCCTTGCGGCGGACCTTGCCCAAGATTATGAAATTGTTGATCTTTCCTAACGCGCTTTAATCATTTGGAGGGTGGTTTCAGACTTCGCCGTTAACGTTCCGGTCAAAGCCGGAACGAATGGGCGACGAATCAGCGATGGCCCGATTTTCCCGGTTTGTTCACCCCAATATCTTGTGTTGTGAACAGGTTTTCCACCGAGAATCCACAGGCTTGCTAACAGGTTTCGCACAGGCGGCGCTGTTGCCGTTAACATCTGCGTACCGGAGTGGCACAGATCGGCGCCGTGCTCATCCGTCGATGCACGACGACGAGCCTCGGCTGACAATGCCAACGGCCCGTTTTAAGATACGTCCTCTCCCGTTGCATAGCGCTGTAATGTGGGGCCGACGTTCAGGATGATTTCGTCGTGGGACAAGGCGACGACGGGCGGAAGCCGCAGCAAGTATCGACACATCGCCAAACCCAGCAGCTGGCTTGATACGAGCCCGGCCCGTCGACCCGCATCGGCGGCGGCTCCGGCCGACCCAACCACTGGCCACACCTGGTTGGCAAACACCTCGCGCAATTTCTCGGCGGCAAATTCGTTCGAGGTTGCCGAACGCAGCAGAATTGCCATGCCGGGACCGCTGGTCGGACCTTCCCAGATTTCGAGGAAACGTCTGATCAGGGCTTCGCCGACGGCGCTGCGGTCGATCACCTGCAATTCCGGCAATTGCAGATCGACGACCGCTGCCCTGGCGAACAGTTCGTCCTTGCTGCGGAAATAGCGGATCACCATGGCCGGATCGATAGCGGCCTGCGCGGCGACGTCGCGAATGGAGGCGCCCTCATAACCGTGCTCGGCGAACAGGAGCCGTGCGGCTTCGAGGATATGGGTCCGCGTGCGGTCCGACTTGCTGATTTTCATAGGCTGATTCTCGATCATGAACCTCATATGCCAACGACTGTTGACAAATGCAATGGCGTCGATTAAAAAGTCAACACTCGTTGATAAATGGAGAGAGAAATGCTACCCTATACAACAGAAGTGATGATCATTGGCGCCGGCCCGACCGGCATGGCGCTGTCCATCGTGTTGCACCAGGCCGGTGTCGACCACGTTCTGATCGACAGGCTGGAGCAGGGCCTTCAGAGCTCGCGCGCCGGCGTCATTCACGCGCAGACGCTGGAAACGCTGGAGCCTCTCGGCGTGACGCCGCGGCTGGGCGAACTTGCCCTGAAGCTGCAGAAATTTGCCTTCCGCGACCGCAACCGGGCGCTGCTCAACCTCGCTTTCGGCAAGCTTCCGTCAAAGCATCCCTATTTGATGATGCTGCCGCAGAACCTGACCGAGCAGGTGTTCGCCGAACGCATCGCCGCCCTGGGCGGGGTCATTCACCGCGCAGTCGAGGCCAAGGCGGTCGCTCAGGACATCGACGGTGCGCATGTGACGGTGGTCGAGAATGGCCGCGAGAAACTGATATCGGCACGCTACGTCGTTGGCGCCGATGGTATGAACAGCCTGGTGCGCAAGTCCGCCGGCATCGAGTTCGACGGCGCAGCCTATGACGCTTCCTTCGTCCTTGCCGACGTTCGTCTCGACTGGCCCGTTGGGCCGACCGAAGTGTCGCTGTTCTTTGCGCCGGCCGGGCTGGTGGTGGTGGCGCCGCTTCCGGACGGGTCGTACCGCATCGTCGCAACAATGGACAACGCACCGGAAAAGCCTGAGGTCGCCGACATCCAGGCGCTGCTCGACAGCCGTGGGCCGACCGGGAAACAGGCCCGGGTGCTCGGCCTGACGTGGAGCTCGCGTTTTCGCGTGCATCACCGCCTGGTCCGCTCGTACCGCAAGGACCGGTTGTTCCTGATGGGCGATGCCGCGCATGTGCACAGCCCGGCTGGCGGGCAAGGCATGAACACCGGCATCGTTGACGCGGTCGTGCTTGGCCAACTGCTTGCCGATGTTGTGAACGGGGTGCGCGCGGAGGCCGAGCTCGACGTCTATGAAACGCTGCGGCGTCCGGCAGCCCAGGAGGTGCTTGATCTGGCTGGCAGGATGACCGAGATGGCGCTTGCCCGCAGCCCCGTGAAGCGCCTCGTCCGCAATTTGGCGCTTTCGCTGCTGAACCTCAATCCATTCCTGAAGCGTCGCATCGCCTTGAAGCTGTCAGGTCTCAGCCGGGCGCCACTTGCCCGGCTGCCGGCGCCTTCCCGCCGGCCGGATCTGATCGCCCAGACCAAGCCTGCAGCCAAGCCAGGGCTGAAGCTCGCTGCCTGACGGCTATTGTCAGGCTCGCTGCCTCGTCGCGGGTACCGGCCGTTGGGCCGGTACATCGGTTGTCAGCGAGGGACGCCAAAGCCTCAGGCGAAGTATTGGCCGCCATTGGCGGAAATGGTCGAACCGGTGATGAAGCCGGCCTCGTCGGAGGCGAGGAAGACGACGCAGCGCGCGATCTCCTCGGGTTCGCCGAGGCGGCCGACCGGTATCTGCGGGATGATGCGTTCGTTGAGCACTTTTTCGTCGATCGCCTTGACCATCTCGGTTGCGATGTAGCCGGGGCAGATGACGTTGACGGTGATGCCGGCCCGTGCGCCTTCTTGGGCCAGCGCCTTCGAGAAGCCGATGTCGCCGGCCTTGGCGGCGGAATAGTTGACCTGACCGGCCTGGCCCTTCTGGCCGTTGATCGAGGAGATGGTGATGACGCGGCCGAACTTGCGGTCGCGCATGCCGCCCCACAGCGGATGCGTCATGTTGAAGACGCCGGACAAATTGGTGTCGATGACCTCTTTCCACTGTTCGCGTGTCATCTTGTGGAACATGCCATCACGGGTGATGCCGGCATTGTTGACCAGCACGGAAACCGGACCAAGGTCGGCTTCGATCTGCTTGATGCCGGCGCTGCAGGCATCGTAGTCGGCGACCGACCATTTATAGGTCTTGATGCCGGTCTCCGCGCTGAACTTCGCCGCTGCTTCGTCATTGCCGGCATAATTGGCGGCAACGGAATAGCCGGCGTTTTTCAGCGCGATCGATATCGCCGCACCAATGCCGCGCGACCCACCAGTGACGATTGCAACCTTGCTCATGCGCTCTCCTCCCTTTGGTCGGGAGAGTGAATAGGGAGTAGCGAATAGCGAGTAGGGATCTGATGTCCCATCGCGCTGACGCCATTCTTCCCTATTCGCTACTCCCTATTCGCTATTTCACTTCTTCTCTTAGAGCGCTTCGACGCACATGGCGACACCCATGCCGCCGCCAATGCACAGTGTGGCAAGGCCCTTCTTGGCGCCGCGGCGACGCATTTCGAAGACCAGCGTGTTGAAAACGCGGGCGCCGGACGCGCCGATCGGGTGGCCGATGGCGATGGCGCCGCCATTGACGTTGACGATCGAGGTATCCCAGCCCATGCCCTTGTTGACGGCACAGGCCTGGGCCGCGAACGCTTCGTTGGCCTCCACAAGGTCGAGGTCCTTGACCGACCAACCGGCCTTCTCCATCGCCCTCTTCGAGGCGGGAATAGGTCCGGTGCCCATGATCGCCGGATCGACGCCTGCGGTGGCCCAGGACACAATGCGCGCCAGCGGGGCGATGCCGCGCCTGACGGCTTCCGCTTCACTCATCAGCAGGGCGCCGGCAGCGCCGTCATTGATGCCCGACGCGTTGGCGGCGGTCACCGTGCCGTCCTTGTCGAAGGCCGGCTTCAGCTTGGTCATGGCGTCGATCGTGGCGCCGTGGCGGATGTACTCGTCCTGGTCGACGATGGTGTCGCCCTTCTTGCCCTTGATGGTGACGGCGACGATCTCGTCCTGGAACTTGCCGGCCTTCTGCGCGGCCTCGGCCTTGTTCTGGGAGGCCAGTGCGAACTGGTCCTGGTCGTCGCGGGTGATCTGGAACTGGCGAGCGACGTTTTCGGCGGTGTTGCCCATGTGATAGCCATTGAAGGCGTCCCACAGTCCGTCCTTGATCATGGTGTCGATCAGCTTGAAGTCGCCCATCTTGACGCCGGCGCGCAGGTGCTGGGCATGCGCCGAAAGCGACATCGATTCCTGTCCACCGGCGATGACCAGCTTGGCGTCGCCGGCGGCGATCTGCTGCATGCCGAGCGCAATGGCGCGCAGGCCCGAACCGCAAACCTGATTGAGGCCCCAGGCGGTGGTCTCTATGGGCAGGCCGGCATTGATCGATGCCTGGCGGGCCGGGTTCTGGCCTTGCGCGGCGGTCAGCACCTGTCCGAGGATGACTTCGTCGACCTCGCCCGGTTCGACACCGGCTCGCGACAGCAGCTCCCGGATGACGACGGCACCGAGCTCATGCGCGGGCGTGTTGGCGAAGGCGCCGTTGAAGGAGCCGACGGGGGTGCGCGCCGCACTGGCGACAACGATGGCATTGGCAGCGGACATTTTCTTCTCCAGACTTCGAGCTTGTTTTTTTGGCTATGGTTGGAGACTTTTCTTGCCCTTTCCATGATCCAAGTCAAACCGGAAATGGGCATGCCGGCCATGCGCTGCAAGCATGCCGCACGTGCTCACGCCAACGGCACCGCCTTTGCTGCGCAGCATATTGTGCCTGCCATGCAGCATTAATTGATGCCGCACTGCACAAACCACTTGGAATTGTGACGCTTTTGCGCATATCCTCGAAAGAGGCGCAATCGTCACCGGCTGCTTACTCAGGCCAGCCGGGGTCCCGGGGAGGATACTGATGGCCGCGAAAGACGATCCGATCATTATCAAGAAATACGCCAACCGCCGTCTCTACAACACCGGCACCAGCACCTATGTGACGCTCGAGGACCTGGCCGACATGGTCAAGAAGGGCCAGGAGTTCACCGTCCAGGATGCCAAGACCGGCGACGACATCACCCATCCGGTGCTGACCCAGATCATCTTCGAACTGGAGAACAAGGATGGGCAGAACATGCTGCCGATCCCATTCTTGCGCCAGCTCATCGCTTTTTACGGCGACCAGATGCAGATGATCGTGCCGAGCTTCCTCGAACAGTCGATGATGGCCTTCTCCAAGGAGCAGGAGCGCTTTCGCGAGCAGATGAAGGGCGCGCTGGTCAAGTCGCCGCTCGACATGATGAAAATCGCCACGCCGATCAAGGCGCTGGAGGAACAGACGCGGCGCAACATGGAAATGTTCCAGAACGCCATGCGCCTGTTCACGCCATTCCCGCCCGTCGGCTCGAATGGCCCGGCTCCGGCTCCGGCGCCGACCGAGCCGGCCAGGAAGGAAGCGCCGGAAAAATCCGACGACCTTCAGGATCTGAAGGAACAGATCGCCGCCATGCAGCGCAAGCTCGACACCATGTCGTGAGGTCAAAAGCTCGCGGACCGAATGATTTTGCGAGTGATCGAGAATCCCGCAACCCGGAAAGCTATGGCAACTGTCCCTCGTAGCGGGCGCGTGGCCTGATCAGGCCGTTGCTGGTGACCTGTTCGACGGCGTGCGCGGTCCAGCCGATGCTGCGGCCGAGCGCGAACAGGCGGAACGGCGCATCGGGCGGCAGGCGCAGGCTGCGGGTCAACGCCGCCAGGGCGAAATCGATGTTCGGGCGCAAGCCCGTTGCGGCAAAGGCCGCGTCGCGTAGCCGTGAGAACCCACGATCGACCTTGGAGACAGCCAGCAAGGCTTCAGCCCTGGGATCGCCTTCGGGGTAAAGCGGATGGCCAAAGCCAGGCATTGGCCTGTCATGACCAAGCCAGCGCTCGACAGCCGTGTCCGGTCCCAGCCTTTGCGCATCCTCCGCGAGGATCATGACCGCCTCGCCGGCGCCGCCATGGCGCGGTCCCGAAAGCGTGGCGAGGCCGGCCAGCAGGCAAGCGGCAATCGGCGACCCGGTGGAGGCGGCGACACGCGCTGCGAAGGTCGATGCATTCAATTCATGATCGGCCAACAGGACGAGCGCCCGGCGGATCAGGGCTGCGCCTGCGGTGTCAACGGACCAGCCCCGCGCCAGTCTTATGTGGAGGGCAGCCGTTCCGGCAACCGCGCCCAACGCTTGCGCGATAACTCCGATGTCGCCAGCCGCATCCTGATGCAGCGAAGCCGGCATGCGTCCGAGCGAAGGCCGGCCCTCGGCTGCCAGCAAAGCCAGTTTGGCGAAGGCAGCCGGCCGGCCGCGTTCCTGGCCGCTGTGAGGGGCCGGCGAAGCGAACGACACAGGACCATCGGATGCCCATAGCAGCCTTGCCGTGTCCTCCAGCGAGGCCTTCTCGGAGAGCGCAACCGCATCCTGGCCGCGATAGACGAGGCGGCCGTGAACGATGGTCGATATCCCGGTGGCAATCGCCGGCTCACCCCAGGCGATGGCGCTTTCGGCGATGGCCTGGGGCGTTCGCCCGCGCGCCCGGCGGGTCGCCAGCGACGCGATGTCGTCGGCGCGATACTGGCTTCGGCGCGGATCGGCCTGGTCCGGCCGCATGCCGATGCGGCCACGGCTGACATAGGCGTAGAGTGTCTGCGGGCGCACTTTCAGGCGCTCCATCGCCTCTTCCCGGGTCAACCACTCCGACATGTTGACGCTCCGACATATTGATTCACTTGATCAAGATTGATGATTCGATCGCTCACCATTATCTCCAATACGAAATTGGTCAAGGAGACAGCCATGGCAAACGGGCTCGATGACGTGGTGGCGGCGGAGACAGTGCTTTCCGACGTCGATGGTCTTGGCGGTCGTCTCACCATCCGCGGGCATTCGCTGCCGGAACTGGCCGGCCGCTGGCGCTACGCACAGGTGGTTCGCCTGTTGCTCGACGGCTTCTTCGAGGATCTTCCGGGCGATGCGGAACTGGCGGAGAGGATCGGCGAGGCGCGCGTTAACGTCCTCGCGCGGCTTCACCCGATGCTTGCCTCGCTGGCGCCGCTCGACATCTACAGCGCCATGCGCGCCGGCATTGCGATGCTGCCGGACGGCGACACATTGATGGATGCGCTGCGGCTGATCGCGGCACCTGCGGTGCTGACGCCGGCCCTGTTGCGCGCCAAGCGTGGGGCGCCGGCGATCGCCCCCGACCCGCACGCCGATCATGCCGGCGACATGCTGAGGATGCTGACCGGCACTGCCGCGTCACCGGCGCTGGCCACGGCGCTCGACACCTATCTGGTGACCGTCTGCGATCACGGCCTCAACGCATCGACCTTCGCGACGCGCGTGGTGGCATCGACGCAGGCCGGCCTGACATCGTCGGTGCTGGCAGGGCTCGGTGCCCTCAAAGGTCCGCTGCATGGCGGGGCGCCTGGACCGGTGATCGAGATGCTGGATGCGATCGATGCGCATGGCGATGCCGCCGGCTGGCTGCGCGACGAGGTCGCGCATGGCGAACGCATCATGGGCTTCGGTCACCGCATCTACCGGGTGCGCGATCCGCGCGCCGACGTGCTGAAAGCGGTGGTGCGGCAACTCGGCGGCCAGGGCGAAACCGGTCGCCGGTTGGCCTTCGCCGAAAAAGTGGAGCAGGCCGCGCTCGACGTGCTCCGGGTCGCCAAGCCGACGCGCTCGCTGCAGACCAATGTCGAGTTCTACACCGCGCTGCTGCTGGAGGCGGCGGGCTTTCCGAAAGAGGCGTTCAGCAATGTCTTTGCCGCCGGGCGGATGGCCGGCTGGATCGCGCACGCGCGTGAGCAACAGGCGACCGGACGGTTGATCCGGCCGCAGTCGCGCTATGTCGGCCCGGTGCCGGATTTGGTGGCCTGAGCTTCCCAGCGTTCGAAGCCAGCTCTCCGCTTCGAAGTGGAGAGGCTTTTTCTTCATGACCGAAATTTCATGTGATCACGCGACCGTGTTCGTGTTCTTGCCTTGGTCAGGACTTATATGCTGCACTGCAACATAAGTCCGCTGCAGCCCAACCGCCCGATTCCCGGGCGCGATGAGGCGACCGCAGCATCCAGACAGACAGGAACGCCATGACGAAGAACGGCAAGGCGGAGGAAACCAAGAAGATCAACATTGCGCTGCAGGGCGGAGGCTCGCACGGCGCTTTTTCCTGGGGCGTGCTCGACCGGCTGCTGGAGGATGGCAGGCTCGACATTTCAGCGGTTTCCGGCACCAGCGCCGGCGCCATGAATGCGGTGGCGCTGGCCGACGGCTTTGTGCGCGGCGGAGTCGACGGCGCGCGGCAAAAGCTCGACGATTTCTGGCGCGCGGTGGCGGCCAAGGGCCGCTTCAGCCCGGTGCAGCGCATGCCGTGGGATGTCGCCTGGGGCAATTGGTCGATCGAGAACACGCCCGGCTATTTCTTCTTCGACACCATGTCGCGGGTGTTTTCGCCCTATGTCGCCAATCCGCTCGGCCTCAACCCGCTGCGCGACGTAGTCGAACAGGAGATCGATTTCGGCAATGTGCGTGCCTGCAAATCGATGGAGCTGTTCATCTCGGCCACCAATGTCGAGACCGGGCAGCTGCGCGTCTTCTCGGACGGCGAGATCGACCTCGACACGGTGATGGCCTCGGCCTGCCTGCCGCAACTGTTCCAGGCCGTCGAGATCAAGGGCGTGCCCTATTGGGATGGCGGCTATGGCGGCAATCCGGCGCTTTATCCGTTCTTCAAGACGGCGGCGACCGAGGATGTGCTTCTGGTGCAGATCAATCCGGTGGTGCGCGAAGGGACGCCGAAGAGCGCCAACGAAATCCAGAACCGCATCGACGAGATCACCTTCAATGCCGGGCTGCTGCGCGAATTCCGTTCGATCGCCTTCGTCAAGGAACTGATCGCCGCCGGCCGCCTGCCGCATGGCGAATACCGCGACATCCGCATGCACCGCATCGATGCCGACGAGGCGTTCAAGGACCTGTCGGCATCGTCAAAGGTCAATGCCGAATGGGCCTTCCTGGCCTATCTGCGCGACCTCGGCCGCACCGCAGCCAGCGACTGGCTGGAGGAGAATTACGACGCCGTCGGCAAGCGGCCGACGCTCGATCTCTCCGGCGAACTCGATGACGGTTTCAAGCCGGTGCGTGGTCCCGCACCTGGCCGGCGGGTCAAGGAATTTCTGGCGGCGCGCAAAAGGCCTGAGCAGGTACGCCGTCAGGCATAGATCAGTCCGTCAGGACCGGTGTGGCGCAGTGCTTCCCCAGGGGAACCGGGGAAGTGCTGGATTCGGCCCATGGCGCGTTGTAGCTTACCTAGACGTAAACGGGAGGTTGCGATGTTGCAGACCAGACAGGATGCCCTCGGCGCATTGTTCGAGCTGCAGTGCAGGGCATTCGAGAAAGAGCCCTTTCCAGGCTTCGACGTCCGCAAGGATCGCCTCAAGCGCCTGCTGGCGCTCACCGAGCAGCATGAGGCCCAAATATGCTCCGCCATCGACGCCGATTTTGGCGGCCGGTCGGCCGAGGAGACGCGGCTGGCGGAATTGTTCGTCGTCCGCGCCGGGATACGGCATGCACTGGCGCATTTGCGCGGATGGATGCGGGAGCGCCGCGTTGCCACCAGCCTGCCGTTTCTGCCGGGACGCAACCGCCTTCTTCCGCAGCCGGTCGGTGTCGTCGGCATCGTGTCGCCCTGGAACTATCCTTTCCAGCTCGCCATCGCGCCGGCCACTGCCGCGTTGGCCGCGGGAAATCGCGTTCTGCTCAAACCGTCCGAACTGACGCCGCAATTCTCCGCGCTGCTCGATCGACTGGTCGGCAAGCATTTTGCGCCCGACGAGATGAGCGTCGTCATCGGTGATGCCGACGTCGGAAAGACATTCGTATCGATGCCGTTCGATCATTTGCTGTTCACCGGCTCGACCGCAATCGGCCGTCAGGTCGCGCTGGCGGCGGCGGCCAATCTGACGCCGGTCACGCTCGAACTCGGCGGCAAGTCGCCGGCCATCTTCGACGCGTCCTGCGATCTCGATGCGGCGGTGGCCAGTGTCGCCTATGGCAAGCTTCTGAACGCCGGACAGACCTGCATCGCGCCCGACTATCTGCTCGTCCCGCAAGGGCAGAGCGAGGCGATCGCCGCAAAACTTGCCGCGGCCATGAAGCGGCTCTACCCGAGCCTGCGCGACAACCCCGACTATACCTCAATCATCAGCGAACGGCATCGTCAGCGCCTTGGCGATATGATCGCCGAGGCCCGCGAGAGCGGCGCCGAAATCATCGAGATCAACCCGGCCGGCGAAGACCTCGGCGCCACCAACCGCAAGATGACGCCGACCCTGGTCAGGAACGCAGGCGAAAATCTGCGGCTGATGCGCGAAGAGATTTTTGGGCCGGTGCTGCCGATCATCGAATACGGCACGATCGACGACGCCATCGATCACGTGAACCGGGTGGAGCGGCCGCTTGCGCTGTATTGGTTCGGGCGCGATCACGGCAACCGCCAGCGGATCCTGCGCGAAACCATCGCCGGCGGTGTCACGATCAACGATTGCATGCTGCATCTGGTGCAGGAAAGACAGCCCTTCGGCGGTGTTGGCGCCAGTGGCATGGGCGCCTACCACGGCGAATGGGGCTTTCGCACCTTCAGCAAGGAGAAGCCGGTTTTCCTGCAGTCCAAGCTGAGTGCTGGTGGCTTGTTGCGTCCACCCTATGGCAAGACATTCGAGAGGCTTTTCCGTCTGTTGAGGCTGATTACCTGACGGATTCGCCCCTGGTTACTTCACATAGTTGAGAGGTTGCACATTATCCTGACGCCTACTGCCACGAGCATGAAGACCAGAGAAAGCGGGCTGGCAGGCGGCCAGAAGCCTGGGAATGGCGGGTGCGCCTGCCCGGTGGCACCATAACCCATCAACTTTTCTGACTATTTTGCGGTGCAACTTTGATGTAGAAGCGCGCTTCGCCGTTCACGGCAAATTGAACACGGCCTTGCGCGCACCCATATCGGCAGCGCGCCCGAGTAGAAGACGCGGCCTGGCCATGCCCCGCACAGTGGAAAAACGATGATGAAGATCAGGTTTCACAAGCTTGCAGCCGTTGTCGTGCTTGTTGGCTTCGCGGCGTGGGTTGGGACGGGCGTGTTCTCGTCCGTCGGCAGCGCCTCCGTCGACAACAAGCCCAAGGCAGCGGAAGTCGAACAGCCAAAGCCGCCGGTTCGCACCGTCGCCGTGGTGACGCCGCCGCGCGCCACCTATGCCCGCGCCATCCGCATTTCGGGATTGACCGAAGCCGACAAGCGCGCCGTGCTGGCGACGCGGGTGGCTGGCGTCATTGCCGAGTTGCCGGTCAAGCAGGGCCAGCACGTCAAGGCCGGAGATCTGGTGCTGATGCTGGCTGCCGAGGAGAAGATCTCGGCTGTCGACAATGCCAAGCAGCTTCTGGTGCAGCGCCAGGCCGAGCTCGAAGCCGCCCTGCGGCTGATGAAAACCGGCAATCTGCCCAAGCTGCAGCTCGATACCGCCCGCTCCAATTTGACGTTGGCGCAATCACAGCTGGAAGCCATGCAAGCCGAGCTTGACCGCAACGAGGTGAAGGCGCCCTTCGACGGCATCATCGACCGCGTGCCGGTGGAGCTTGGCAGCGCCGTCATGCAGGGCGGCGAGGTCGCCACCATTCTCAGCCTCGATCCCATTGTCGCCCGGGGCGAGGTCAGCGAAAGCGATCTCGGATATTTGAAGATTGGCGATAAGGCGAATGTGCGACTGGTCAGTGGCCAGATTGTCGACGGCACGGTGCGCTATATCAGCCGCGATGCGTCGTCGGCCACCCGCACCTTCCGTATCGAGGTCGCCATCCCCAATGCCGACGGCGCTCTGCCGGCGGGCATGACGGCGGAAATTTCGCTCAGCGCGCAGCCGACCGATGCGGTCATGCTGCCGCGTTCGGTGGTAACGCTCGGCGACAAGGGCGATCTCGGCATCCGCGCCGTCGACAAGAACAACAAGGTCGTCTTTTACCCGATCGATCTTGTCGACGATTCGCCAAAGGGCTTGGTGCTCGGCGGCATTCCCAAGGATGCCCGCATCATTGTGCAAGGACAGGACCTGGTGACCGAAGGCGATACAGTCAACGCCGTCGAAGCCGATCCGGCGATGATCAAGAAGCTGATCGGCGAAGCCACCGGCGCGACCCAGTAAGCGGCGCAACACAACAGGCAACGGGAAACTTTGCGAATGGGTATCGTTGGTTTTGCGATCCGCAATGCGCGGCTCACGCTGTCCTTCATGATCTTCTTCATCGTGGCCGGCGCGCTGTCCTATATGTCCATCCCGAAGGAAGCAGAGCCGGACGTCCAGATTCCGATCATCTATGTCAGCCTGAGCCTGCAGGGAATCTCGCCCGAGGATTCGGAGCGGTTGCTGCTGCGTCCGGTCGAGACGCGCATGAAGAGCCTTTCCAACGTCAAGGAAATGCGCTCGGCCGCCTTCCAGGGCGGTGGCTACGTGCTGGTCGAATTCAACCCCGGCGCCAATCTGTCGACGGCGCTGGAGGATGTCCGCGCCAAGGTTTCGGACGCCAAGCGCGACCTGCCGCAATCGGCCGACGAGCCCACCATCAACGAGGTCAACCTTTCGGAGTTCCCGGTTCTGGTTGTGACTTTGGCGGGCAACGTCCCGGAAAGGGCGCTGACGGCGGCGGCGCGCGACCTGCGTGACCGCATCGAAGAGGTTCCGGGCGTGCTCGAAGCCGATCTCGAAGGCGCGCGCGACGATCTCGTCGAGGTCATCGTCGATCCTGTGAAGCTGTCGTCCTATGGACTGCAGCTCGACCAGCTCATCGCCGGTGTCGGCGCCTCCAACAGCCTGGTCGCGGCCGGCAACATCGAGGGCGCCGAAGGAAAATATGCGGTCAAGGTGCCGTCTCTGATCGAGACGCCGGAAGATGTCGCCAACCTGCCGGTGATCGCCGGCCCGAATGCCGTGGTACGCGCCCGCGACATCGCCACCATCCGCTCGACCTACAAGGATGCCGAGACGATCACCCGGCTCAACGGCAAGCCGGCCATCGCCATCGAAGTCAAGAAGCGCATCGGCGCCAACCTCGTCGAAACCGTCGACGCGGTGAAGGCGATCGCCGACGAGTATGCCAAGAAGCTGCCCGAAGGCAGCATCGTTTCCTACAGCCAGGACAAGTCAACATCGATCCGGCAGCTGCTCGGCGACCTGCAGAACCATGTGATGATCGCCGTCATCCTGGTGTTCATCGTCATTCTCTATGCACTGTCCGGCCGTGCCTCGCTGTTGATCGGGCTGGCGATCCCGTCATCGTTCCTGCTCGGCATATTGATGCTGTCGCTGCTCGGCTTCACGGTGAACATCGTCGTGCTGTTCAGCTTGATCCTGGCCGTCGGCATGCTGGTCGACGACGCCATCATCGTCACCGAATTCGCCGAACGGCGAATGACCGAGGGCATGGACAAGAAGGAGGCCTATGCGCTGGCCGCCAACCGCATGGCCGGACCGGTCATCGCCGCGACCATGACGCGCATTGCCGCCTTCTCGCCACTGCTGTTCTGGCCGGGCATCGTCGGCGAGTTCATGAAATACATGCCGATCACGCTGATCGTGACGCTCGGCGCCTCGATGCTCTACGCGCTGGTCTTTACACCGACGCTGGGCGCCATCTTCGGCAAGGCGCACAAGGAGCCGGAACACAAGGACGGCCTGTATATGGGCACTGTCAAGCTTGCCGTGCGCCATCCGATCATAACGCTGCTGCTGACGGTCGCGCTGCTGGTCGGCTCGGTCTACACCTATGTCCAGAAGGGCAATGGCGTCGAATTCTTTCCCAACGTCGAGCCGGACTACGGCCTGCTCTATGTTCATGCGCGCGGCAACCTCTCGCTGGACGAGATGGACGCGGCCGTCGGCCAGGCGGAAAAGCGCATCCTCGGCTGGCCGGGCATCAAGTCCGTCTACACACGCGCCGGCAAGGCGCAGGGATCGGCCAACAACGACGTCGCCGAGGATGTCATCGGCGTCATCCAGTACGAATTCGTCGACTGGCGCCAGCGCAAGCCCGCCAATGACGTGCTTTCCGACCTGCGCGTCGCCATGGCCGGCATTCCCGGCGTCGACGTCGAAGTCAGGGTGCCGGATGCCGGTCCGCCGACCGGCAAGCCGATCCAGGTCCGCCTGTCGGCGACCGACCCTGCCGGCTTGAACGACAAGGCCCGCGAAGTGGCCAAAATGCTGAAGACGGTGCCCGGTGTCATAGACATTTCGGATGGGCTGCCGCCGCCCGGCATCGACTGGGCGCTGAAGGTGGACCGCGCCAAGGCCGCACAATACGGCATCAGCCCGGCCTCGGTCGGCACGGTCGTGCAACTGGTGACAACCGGGCTGAAGCTGTCGGAGTATCGTCCGGCAGGGGCCGACGATGCCGTCGACATCAGACTGCGCCTGCCCGAGGATCGCCGCACGCTGGCGACGCTGGACCAATTGCGGGTGCAAACGGCGCAAGGGTCGGTGCCGATCTCCAATTTCGTCAGCCGCGAACCCGAACTGACGACCGGCATCCTCAACCGCATCGATGCGCAGCGAACGGTCATCGTTCAGGCGAATCTGGCGACCGGCACCCAGCCGGCGGAGGCACAGGCCGAGGTCAAGAAGAAGATGGCCGAGATGGAGCTTCCGGGCATACGCTGGAAGCTCGCCGGCCAGGACGAGGAGTCGGCAAAAGCCTCAGCCTTCCTTGGCAAGGCCTTCGGCGCCGCGATCTTCATGATCTGCATCGTGCTGCTCATGCAGTTCAACAAGTTCACCAGCGTGCTGATGGTGCTGTCCTGCGTGGTCATGTCGACGATCGGCGTGCTGCTCGGGCTGCTGATCACCGGCCAGCCGTTCGGGATCGTCATGTCGGGCATCGGCGTCATCGCCTTGGCCGGCGTGGTGGTGAACAACAACATCGTGCTGATCGACACTTATGACCGGCTGCGCCAAGAAGGCTGGGACAAGATGGACGCCGTGCTGCAGACCTGCCGCGAGCGTGCGCGGCCGGTGGTGCTGACCGCCATGTCGGCCATCCTCGGCGTGCTGCCGATCGCCTTCGGCCTCGGCCTCGAAATCTTCCACCACGAGACAACGATCAACGCCCCGTCGACCCAGTGGTGGATTTCGCTGTCGTCGGCGATCGTCTTCGGCTTGTCCTTCGCCACCATCCTGACGCTGGTGGTGACACCAGCAATGCTGATGGTGTTCACACGCAGCAAGGACAGCCGCTTCTATGCGTTCTTCCGCCGGTTGTTCCGGCGCGACAAGAAGCCCGATACGGTCGCAGGGCCAAGACCAGGTCCGCTTGACGAACCGGCAATCGCCTTCCCGAAGGCCGCCGAATAGCTGCATTCGATCAGCCAGACAAAAAAGGCCGTCCGGAACAACCGGGCGGCCTTTTGCATTGTCCCCAGGAGCAACGCAAAGCGTTGTCTCCGAGCAGCACGCAAAGCGGGAGCTTCCGATGCCGATCAGCACCATCCTCATCATCGTCCTTGTTCTCGTCCTGATCGGCGCCGTGCCGAGCTGGCCGCACTCGCGATCCTGGGGCTACGGCCCCTCCGGCATCGTCGGCGTCGTCCTGGTGGTGCTTTTGATACTGCTGCTGATGGGCAGGATCTGAGCCCGGACCAACGCAACGACAAGGCCACGCAAGCCGTTGGGGCTTGCATGGCCTTGTTCATCAGACGATCCGTCAGGCGGTCTTGCGTCTGTCTGCCTTGTCGACGGTCGCAATGCCGATGTCGTTCAGGGCCTGCGAGACGGCTTCGTCCAGCGGGGTGTGCGGGATTTCGCCGATGATGTCTTCCAGCCGGTCGGATACCAGCCGGTGCGGTTCGAAGCGCAGATACGACATCGAGACGATTTCGTGCCACATGGCCACGAAGGGGCTGCCGGCGCGCAGCACCCACCAGGGCATGAAAGTCAGTTTCAGCGAACGGCCCAGCGCCTTCTCGGCGGCGGCCTTGATATCGAGATCGGTGACGGCGTGGCCGGGGAAGTTGAGCGCCTCGTAGACGCCAAGCTTGTCGAGATTGCGCGCCAGCCCGACGAAACCCACGGCGAAGTCCGGCAGATAGGCCCATTCATGTACGAGGTTGGCTGGACCGGGCGCCGTATAGAGGCCCTTGTTCATCTTGGCGGCGACGACCAGATCGAACCACGATCCGCTGCCGGTGCCGCCGAAGAAATCGCCGGCGCGCAGAATGATGGTGCGCACCCGGCCGCCATCGGCCTCGCGGCGAAACAGCGCCTCCATGGCGCAGCGGATGCGGCCCTTCTCGGTCGTCGGGTGGAACGGCGTGTCCTCGGTCACCACCTGAGGCAGCGGCGAGCCATAGTTGTAGACGGTGCCGGGGAAGAGGTGCAGCGCGCCATTCGCATGACAGGCGGCCATGACGTTTTCGGCCATCGGCAGGCATTTGCCCCAGTCGGTGTAGATCGGATTGAGGCCGTTGAAGATGATGTCGACACCTTGCGTGGCGCGGATCAGCGCCTCACGGTCGAGCGCATCGCCGGCGACGGCGGTGGCGCCCTCGAGTTCGGCTGGCACCTTACCGCTGCGGGTAATAGTGCGGACGTCGAAGCCGGCATCGATGAAGGCTTTGGCGACAACGCGGCCGAGCCGGCCATTGGCACCCAGAATTGCGATCTTGGTCATTGCAAGTACTCCTGATCTGGAATTTTCGTGGACGGCTCGGCAGGCGCGATCAGCGGTTGCCGAAGAGGTCGCCGTTGCTGCTCTGGGCGACCGGCTCGCGGACGTCCGACGTCTCGATCGACGTGGTGACCGTGTTGTCGGTGCTGGCGACCGCCGGCTGGCTGGCACCGTTCGAGCCGAACTTGTCGCTACCGGCAAAAGCGGCATTGGCAGCGATGAGGATGGCGGCGGCGGTGAGAGCGATCTTGGTCATTTCATGTATCTCCTGGTTGGTGTTTGCAGTCCGTTCTGGTGTCTGCATCCGGAATATGATCGCCTCGAATGCGAATGGAAATTGACTGCGAATGGCGTTTTGATATTCATAAATGAATGAGCGACATCGACTGGAACCTGATCAAGAGCTTCGTCACCGTGGCGGAAACCGGTAGCCTGTCGGCTGCCGCGCGAAAGCTGGCGGCTAGCCAGCCGACGCTCGGCCGTCACGTCGGTGAGCTCGAACAGGCGCTGGGCGTCACGCTGTTCCGGCGCGGGCGCCGCGGCTATGCGCTGACGGAAGCGGGCAGCACGCTGTTCGAGCGCGGGAAGGCGGTGAGCGAGCAGGCGAGCGCCTTTTCACTGTTGGCGCTGGGTTCGGTCGAGGCGATCGAGGGCACGGTGCGCATTGCCGCCAGCGAGGTGGTGGCGGCCTATGTGCTACCGGAGATGACGGCACGGTTGGGCGTCGAGGAGCCCGGCATCGAGGTCGAGATCGTCGCGTCGAACCAGGTCGAGAACCTGTTGCGACGCGATGCCGATATCGCCATCCGCATGGTCAAGCCGGCGCAAAACGAGCTGGTAGCGCGCAAAGTCAGCGACATTGCGCTGTGCGCCTGTGCGGCGAAATCCTATCTCGACCGGGTTGGTTGTCCGCTCAAGCCGGCCGACCTTGTCAGCCACGCTTTGATCGGCTTCGACCGCAGCGACGAGATTATCAGAGGCTTTGCCGAATTCGGCGTCTCGCTCAGCCGCAGCGCCTTCCGCTTCAGGGCCGACAACCAGATCGTGCTGTGGGAAGCGGTGCGGGCCGGGAACGGCATCGGTTTCGGCCAGGAGCCGCTCATCGACCGCGATCCGCTGATGGAGAAGGTGCTGCCAGGCCTCAAGCTGCCAACGCTGCCGGTTTGGCTGGCCATGCACCGCGATGTGCGCACCAGCGTACGCATCCGCCGCGTCGCGGATTTCCTCTACGAGGAACTGAAGCGCTATTCGGCCGGAGCCGGAGCGAACTCGGCGCGGTGAGCCAGTCCGGCCATCAGCAGGACGATCACCAGCAGCCCCGACAAAGCAACGAAGATCGGACCGAAGCTTGAGTGCTCGGCAACGAAGCCGATCGCCGACGGCGCCACCAGAATGCCGGAATAGCCCATGGTGGTGACGACGCTCATGCCGGTGCCCGAAGACATGCCTTCCTGATTGCCGCCGGCGGAAAAGATGATCGGCACCATGTTGGCGATGCCGAAGCCGCAAAAGGCAAAAGCCGCGATGGCGAGCCAGGGCGACGGCGCCAGACCAGCGACCAGCATGCCGGCGGCGGCGACAAGCGCCGAGACGCGGAGCGTCATCACCGCGCCGAAGCGGTTGCGCACGCCGTCGCCGAGGAAGCGCATGAGCGCCATGACGCCAGAAAAGGCGGCGTAGGCGAGGCCGGCAACGGCCAGGTCGGCACCGAGTTCCTGGCGAAGATACAACGCCGCCCAGTCGAGCACCGCACCCTCGGAGATCATCGTTAGCAGCGCCATCAGCCCGACCAGATAGACCAGCGGATTTGCCGGCAGCGTGAATTTATGATGCTCGGCAACCTCGGGCTTATCTTCGACGATCAGATGGC
This sequence comes from Mesorhizobium sp. P3_B5, assembly GCF_056402815.1. Lineage (NCBI taxonomy): Bacteria > Pseudomonadati > Pseudomonadota > Alphaproteobacteria > Hyphomicrobiales > Phyllobacteriaceae > Mesorhizobium > Mesorhizobium sp. P3_B5. The sequence continues at coordinate 39,797 of NZ_JBFUGR010000007.1, forward strand.
GGACCGCTACCGCGAGCACGGCAAAGGCAATCGCCGTCACCACAACTGCGTGGGCCAGATGCCCGTAGTTCTGGATGGCGAAGCCGCCAAGCGCCCCGCCGGCAAAACCGCCGAGGCTCCAGAAGCCGTGCGAGGACGACATGATCGCGCGGGAAAGCCTTCTTTCCACAACCACCGCATTGGAATTCATGGCGACATCCATGCCGCCGATCAGGCCGCCGAAGATGAACATGGCGATGGCCGCCAGCGGCACATTGGGCGCCAGCGCGACGACCAGCAGGCCGAAGCTGCCGCACAGACCGAACCAACGCAGCACGGTGCGCGAACCATGCCTGGAGATCAGATGGCCGCACCAGGTCATGGCCGCGACAGCGCCGGCGCCAAACAAAAGGATCAGCAGGCCGAGCGTGAATTTGGAGATGTCGAGCCGGGTCAGGAAAACCGGGATCTGCGGCGCCCAGCTGCCGGTCAAAAAACCATTGGCGAGGAAGATGCTTGCGACGGCCCATCGCCCGCGAATGGCGCTCTGCATGACGTTTTGCGCATCCATAAGGTCGAATCCGCTGCGGAATTGGCTTTGCGCGGCAAATTAGATCGATTCAACTTTCAGTCAAGCGCTGGTTGCCGAAAGCGCTTAGGCCAAGCTGGGGTCAGTGATCCTTGGGCCGCCGCGCCTCGAATTCGGCCTTCTTGGCGTCGGAGGCGTCAAGCTGGTTGAGCGCCTGCCATTCGGCATAGGGCATGCCGTAGACGATTTCCCGCGATTGATCCTTGCTGAGATCGACGCCCTCGGCCCCCGCTGCATCGCGATACCAGTTGGACAGGCAGTTGCGGCAGAAGCCAGCGAGGTTCATCAAATCGATGTTCTGCACGTCGCTGCGCTCGCGCAGATGCGCCAGCAGCCGGCGGAAGGCGGCGGCTTCGAAATCGCGTTGCTGCTCGTCGCTGAGTTCGGTCATCATAAACCTCCTTACAGCGGCCCGGTGCGCGAGCCGAAGATTTTCACCTGGTGTATATCGGGACGACGATCGATCGCGTCAACGATCGGCGCCAGACGTTCGGCCCAGGCGAGCGCACCCTTCTGGTCCGATATCAGGTCCTGGCGGATCTCGATCAGCACATGGGCAAAGCCGTTGACGATGGCATGCTTGAACATGGTGTCGCCGCGCAAGGCGCCGTCATAGGGTTCGTTGTCGCCGACGATGAGGGTTTTGTCCTCGGCCAGCATGTCGATCAGCGGCCGCGCCACACGGTCATCGAGGTCCCACAATATGCCGACGTGCCAGGGTCGTTCGATGCTCTGCATGACCGGCGTGAAGGAATGCACCGAGAAGATGAAAGGCGCCTTCGCAGAGGCCTGCGCTACCGAGGCGATCATGGCGCCGACCGCGTCATGGTAGGGCCGGTAGAAGCGGTCCAGCCGCCGTTCCCGCTCTTCGGCAGCGATGGGATAGTTCCCCGGCACCACGGTGCCGTCATAGAGCTGCCGAATCAGCGTCGGGTCGTCCTCGCCGCGATTGGGGTCGATCAGCAGTCGGGAAAAATTGGCGATCAGCGCCGGCACGCCGAGCAGTGCCGCCAGTTCACGCGTCACCGTTTCAACGCCGATGTCGTAGGCGATGTGGCGCTCGAACTCCGCCGAGGGCAGGCCGAGGCTGCCATACTCCTCGGGCAGGTCGCGACGGGCATGATCGGCAAGAAGCACGATGCCGCGCTTGCGGTCGCCTTCGACGATATCGAAAGGCGCGAAAACTGTGGATCGGGTCATTGGCTGAAAATGGTCTGTTCGCTGGCTTCCGGGGAGGGTGATATCGTCATTCCATGAAGAGGACGCTGGCGCAATGCCGTTGTTTGGCCACGGTTTCTGCGAGAATCCGGCAAAAGGCGGCCGACCGCGCGCCGGGGACGTTTCTAAATCGATTGGAATTGGACAGAACGGCGCGTTGACATGCGCCCGGACTTTTCCGAAAAGGGGCGTTGAGAGATGCACATGTGGTTGTTGAGGGGTTTCAGGATGGGTTCCGCCGGCAGGCCGCGCATGCGCACCGCCTTCGCCATGCCGCTCCTGGTCCTCACGGTTGGCTTGTCGGCGATGGTTGCGGCCTCGCCCGCCCGCGCCGACTTCCGCGTCTGCAACGCCACGCAGAACCTGGTCGGCGTCGGCATCGGCTACCGCGCCAAGGCCGGCTGGATCACCGAGGGCTGGTGGCACATCGAGGGATCGAGCTGCAAGACGCTGATCGAAGGTCCGCTGTCATCAAGGTTTTACTATCTTTATGCAGAAGACGCCGAGCGTGGCGGGCGCTGGGACGGTCCGATCAACATGTGCGTGGCCGAAAAAGAGTTCAAGATCGCCGGCGTAACCGATTGCGTCGCCCGGGGCTTCCAGCGCGCCGGATTCCAAGAATATGACACGGGTGAACAGGCAAGCTGGATGGTCCAGCTGACCGATGAGCCCGCAACGGGAGGCGCCCCAGCCGCCCCGGGAACAAACAGTCAATGAGACGTAGCCGCAAGGTCAAGATCCTCGCCACCATCGGTCCGGCCTCCTCGTCCGAGGAGATGCTGAAAAAGCTTTTCGAAGCCGGCGCCGATGTGTTCCGCATCAATATGAGCCACACCGATCACGATCTGATGCGCACGCTTGTCGGCCGCATCCGCACGGTCGAGGAAGCGGTCGGCCGTCCGATCGGCATCCTCGCCGACCTGCAGGGACCCAAATTGCGCGTCGGCAAGTTCGCCAACGGCAAGGAGGTGCTGACCGTCGGCCAGACCTTCACGCTCGACAACAATCCGGAACCCGGCACGTCGACAAGGGTCTATCTGCCGCATCCCGAAATCCTGAGCTCGGTCGAGGCCGGCCATCGCCTGTTGATCGATGACGGCAAGCTCGAATTGAAGGCGGTAAAGAGCGACGGCAAGGCCATCGTCTGCACCGTCATTGCCGGCACCACCATTTCCGACAAGAAGGGCGTCAGCCTGCCCGACACCGATCTGCCGGTCGGGGCGCTGACCGACAAGGACCGCAAGGACCTTGATGCGGTGCTGGCGACCGGTGTCGACTGGGTGGCGCTGTCGTTCGTGCAGCGGCCAGAGGATCTGGCCGAGGCGCGCAAGATCGCGCGCGGCCGGGCGCTGATCATGGCCAAGATCGAAAAGCCGCAGGCGGTCGCCCGGCTGGCCGAGATCATCGAACTCTCGGACGCGCTGATGGTCGCGCGCGGCGATCTCGGCGTCGAGATGCCGCTCGAAGCCGTGCCTGGCATCCAGAAGCAGATCACGCGTGCGGCGCGCCGCGCCGGCAAGCCGGTGGTTGTCGCCACGCAGATGCTGGAATCGATGATCACAGCACCCGTGCCGACCCGCGCCGAAGTCTCCGACGTATCGATCGCCGTGTTCGAAGGTGCCGACGCCGTCATGCTCTCGGCTGAATCCGCCGCCGGCGCCTATCCGGTCGAAGCGGTGGCGATGATGGACCGCATCGCCACCAAGGTCGAAACCGATCCCACCTATGCCGGCATCATCAACGCGCAGCGCTCGGAGCCGGAAGCGACCGGCGCCGACGCCATCTCGCTTGCCGCCCGCGAAATCGCCGAGACGCTGAAACTGTCGGCGATCATCACCTACACGGCGTCAGGCACCACCGGCCTGCGCGCCGCGCGTGAGCGGCCGCAGGTGCCGATCGTGGCGCTGTCGCCGATCCTCAACACGGCGCGACGGCTGTCACTGCTGTGGGGCACGCATTGCGTGGTCTCGCCCGATGCCAGCGACCTCGACGACATGGTCGACCGCGCCTGCCGCATCGCTCTCGAGGAAGGGTTCGGCAAGCCCGGCGACCGCGTCATCATCACGGCCGGTGTGCCGTTGCGCACGCCCGGTTCGACCAACATGCTGCGCATCGCCTATATCGGCTCGGACTCGCACGCCGGCCACTAGGTCGGCGCGAGTTCGGCCTCAGGCACTTTGAGGTCGGCGCATTTGCCGGCGCCATCTGCATCGCCGGCGATCCGTGCTTCCACGGTCTTGGCCATCGCCTGCAGGTCGATGTCCTTGCCGGCCACCTTTTCGATCGCGCCGACGACCAGATCGGGCGCGATCCAGTCCGGCTTGTGGCCGAGATTGTGGACCCAGACCAGTTCGGCGCCGGGGATGTCACGCACCAGACCGACCGAATGGATCGTGGCATAGACCACCTTGTCGCGATCCCCGGAAATTACAGCGGTCGGCGCCCTGATCTCGCGGTAGCGCGGCGAGGCGTCGAGCGCATAGCGGTAAAGCCCGGCGACATCGGTGGCGTTGGAGCGGAAGGCTTTGGGCCTGAGCACCAGCGGGATCGAAGCCCTATCGACATAGTCGTCCGGCACCTTGTTGGGGGAAAAGACGCAGGTGGTGGCGTCGTCCATCTGCAATGTTCCCGCCGGATAGGTCAGCGTTTCGGAAAACAGCCAGCCGACGACCGGAACGGTGGTCAGACTGTAATACCAGGAGGTCGCGCCGCCCGGCCAGGGATGGCTGACGGGCGAAACGAAGACGAGGCCAAGCGTCCTGTCCTGGTGTTCGCGGCCAAAGGCTGTTGTCACGGCGCCGCCAAAGGAATGGCCGACGATAATGGCTTGTCTGATGCCGAGACGGTCCATCAATGCCGCGATGGTGTTGGCCTGCGCCGACGGGTTCTCGTTGCTGCCCGGGCCGCGCCCCGACCAGCCGTGACCTGGGCGGTCGAAGAAAACCATCTCGGCACGGCCTTCAAGCAAGGGCCGCAGCGGCAGCATCTGGTCTTTTAGATTGGCGCTGGCGCCGTGGATGAAGATGATCGGCGGCAGTTCGGCATTTTCCGGCGCCGGAACATGAACATAGTGGATGCGGGTGCCATCGATGTCGACGAATTCGCCGCCTGGCCGATTGCGACGTTCGATCAGCCACGCGCCGGCGCGGGTAACCCCGACAAGGGTAAGGACAAGCGCCATCAGGAAGGCGAGCGCGGCGTAGATCAGGTTCATGGGGGATATACGGGGGTGGAGAGGGATAAGTTTGTGGGGTGGGCAGTAGGCAGTAGGCAGTAGGCAGTAGGCAGTAGGCAGTAGGCAGTAGGCAGTAGGCAGTAGGCAGTAGGATGTGATCAGCCGCTTATCCTACTGCCCACGCCCTATTCCCTACTGCCTATATTAAATTCCTTCGCCGGCAAGCTCCTCCGAAAGCGTCGCGACCTGATCCTGGGCGCTGCGCATCATCGGATAGATGCCCAGCACCTTCTGCCAGGCTTCGAGCGCCGACTGCTTGTGGCCGGTCGCCGCCATGATCTGCGCCAGCCCCGAAAGCGCGCCGAAATGGCGTGGCTCCAACTGCAGTGTGTGGTCGATGTCGGACATCGACTTTCCAAAATTCTTCATCATGTAGTGCACGGTGGCGCGCCGGTTCCAGCCTTCGGCATAGGTCGGCTGCAAGGTCACAACCTGGTCGAGGAAATCGAGCGCGACGTCGAATTTCTGGTTCTCGATCGCCTTTTGCGACCACAGCATCATCAGGTCAATCGAAGCGCTGCCGGATTGGAACCATTCGCTCCAGATGTGCCCGGCAATGCGCTCGGCGGCCTTTTCGTTGCGTTCGCGCTTCAGGTCGGCGAACAGCTGGTCGAGCCTGGCTGCCTTGGTCTCGGCAACCGGAGGGCCGACCGGGTCGTCCGCCCAAGCGGGCAAGACGGCGCTGGAGAGGAAAAGGGCGGTTAGAAATGCAAAAAGAATCCGCATCGCCGGAATCTAACCCCGGACGGCGGATCGTCAAACTGAAATTAGCGTGAAAGGGCCGGCAAGCCGGCAATAAACATCATGCGGGCGGAGGCAGAGAGCCTCCGGCCGAAAACTCAGCCCTGGCGCGCCTTGTAGCGCGGAGCGGTCTTGTTGATGATGTAGACGCGGCCCTTGCGGCGAACCAGCTGGTTGTCGCGGTGACGCGCCTTCAGCGCCTTGAGCGAATTCTTGATCTTCATGGTCTTGCCCGTCGGTCTGGGCCCATCCCGGGCCGAATTATTAAGGCGCGCTCGGAAAGCGCGCCTTGAACTTGTGCGTGGCTCATAAACGAGGAGCCTTGTCCGTGTCAACCGCAAGCGTGCTCATAGACGACGCGAATGCATCGCACCATCAAATATCTACCATCGGCGCCTTGAGGCATTGCGCCGTCCGGGCCCGGCTGGAATGATGCCGAAGCCGCGAAGTGATTTGGGGACCATCATGCGCCGAATTTTTCTGACCGCCTGTCTTGTCGTCCTGGCGTCGGCCGCGCGTGCGGAAGATTGCGACCGCAGCGACGACAGCCAGCAGATGATGACCATCTGTGCCAGCGAAGACTTCAGCGCGGCCGACGCGAAGCTCAACGAGACCTACCAGAATCTCATCGGCGCAAGTGACGCCAACACCGGGAAACTGCTGCAGACCGCGCAACGCGCCTGGATCGTCTTTCGCGACGCAGAGTGCGCATACGCCACCGCGGGCAGTGAAGACGGCTCCATACATCCGATGGAGGTTTCGGCATGCCTGACACGCTTGACCAACGACCGCATCAATCAGCTTACCGCTGCTACGAACTGCGACGACAGCGATGCGAGCTGCGCCAGCCCCGACGAGGACGAGGGCGACATCCAATAAGATGGTTTAGCCGCGGCGGCTGATCCGGGTGAAGTGGCCCATCTTGCGGCCGGGGCGCGCCTCGGCCTTGCCGTAGAGATGCAGCATCAGATCGGGCTCGGCGAGCAGGGCGGGAACGCGCAGGATATCGTCGCCGATCAGATTTTCCATGACGCAGTTCGAATGGCGGCCAGGATTGCCGAGCGGCAGGCCGGCGACGGCGCGGATATGCTGCTCGAACTGCGAGACGACGCAGGCGGCTTCCGTCCAATGGCCGGAATTGTGGACGCGCGGCGCAATTTCATTGGCCAGCAGCGAGCCGTCGGCGAGAACGAAAAACTCGACGCCGATGACGCCGACATAGTCGAGCGCCGCGAGTATCTCTGCAGCCGCGGCCTGCGCTGCCGCAGCTGTCTCGAGCTTTATCCCGGCCGGCAAGGTCGAGCTGTGCAGGATGCCGTGGCGGTGGACATTCTCGGCCGGATCGTAGGCGGCGACAGCGCCGTCCAGCCCACGCGCTGCGATCACTGAAATCTCGCGCTCGAAGGCGACGAAGGCCTCGAGGATCAGCGGCACGCCGCCCATCGCCTCGCAGGTGCCGGCAAAGCCGCCCGCTTCCATGTTGCGGAAGACGCGCTGGCCCTTGCCGTCATAGCCCATGCGCCGCGTCTTCAGGATGCCGCTGCCGTCGAACTTTTTCAGCGCCGCCGTCAGTTCGTCGTCATTGTCGACGGGGCAGAAATCCGCAGTCTGGATGCCGATGCCGTTGAGGAATTTCTTCTCGGCGACACGGTCTTGTGCCACCTCCAGCGCGCGCGCCGGCGGGTAAACCGGAACCGTTGCGGCAAGTGCGCTGGCGGCCGCGACCGGAACGTTTTCAAATTCGTAGGTGACGACGGCGCTGACTGCTGCCAGTTCCGCAAGAGCGGTTGCATCGTCATAGGCGGCTGTGATCTGCCGGTTGGCGACCTGTGCCGCCGGACAATCCGCTTGCGGCTCCAGCACCACCGTGCGGTAGCCGAGGCGGGCCGCTGCCATGGCCAGCATGCGGCCGAGCTGACCGCCACCGATGATGCCGATGGTCGATCCCGCCGGCAAGCTCACGGCTGGTCCGTCGGTTCGGCGGCGACCTTGGCGGTCTGCGCGGCACGCCAGGCATCGAGCCGGGTGGCGAGCTTGTCGTCGTAGAGCGCCAGTACGGCCGCGGCCAGCAGCGCGGCGTTGGCGGCACCGGCCTTGCCGATGGCCAGGGTGCCGACCGGAATGCCGGCCGGCATCTGGACGATGGAGAGCAGGGAGTCCTTTCCCGACAGCGCCTTCGATTCCACGGGAACGCCGAACACCGGCAACGGCGTCATCGCCGCCGTCATGCCCGGCAGATGGGCAGCACCGCCGGCACCGGCAATGATCACCTTGTAGCCGGCCGCCTTGGCGCCTTTGGCAAAGTCATACAGCCGGTCGGGGGTGCGGTGGGCCGAGATGATCAGCCGATTGTGCGGGATGCCCAGCGCCTCCAGCGTTTCGGCGGCATGGCGCATCGTCGCCCAATCAGACTGGCTGCCCATGATGATGGCGACGTCGGCGCGGTGATCGTTCAAGCTTTTGCTCCCGGCGGCAAAGGCGCGCATTAGCGGAATTCGCGCAAAGCCGCAAGGAACAAGCACCTGCCGGTCGAGACAAAGGGTTTGCGGGGATCAGTCGACCCTGACGACGAAGTGCTTGGTCACCGGCTCGATGATCTTCCACGTGCCCTTGAAATCGGCTTCGACCACGAAAGCGTCGCCAGGGCCGACTTCGACCGGCGCGCCGCCATCAGGCGTGATGATGATGCGGCCCGCGATCATGTGCACGAACTCATAGTCGCTATAGGTCGCGTGCCAGGTGCCAGGCGTCGCCTGCCATGTGCCTGAGAGAACCTTGCCGTCGGCGGTGGTGTGCTGGACGGCGGTCTTCATGGTCGGCTTGCCCTCGACCACGACCCAGCCCGCGAGATCGCCGGCCTCGGCATTGTCGACGGCGCCGAATTTGAGGATGGTCTTGTTTGTCATGGTCAGGCTCCGTTGCCGGCATTGGCTGCCGCGTGATAGCCGATGCACCCGGCGCGGGCAACGCGGATGCGATGCCTCCAACCGGTCCAGCCGGCCAGTTTAGTCCGGCCAGCGCAAGGCGCCGGAAGACTCCTTGCGGGGAGACTTCATGGCGTCCTTGGGACGGTCAGCCGCACGCAACACGGCGCGCAGGCGTTCGGCGACGATCTCCGCCTCGCCCGGGTGAAGGTTGCAGGGGTCGAGGAAGAAGTGGCCGCGCTCGACCTCGTGGTTGCGCACGATGATCGGCGGCGAGCCGGCGGCAAGCGCCGAGGCAAGCCCGGCGGCGCTGAAGCGGCTCTCGGGCGAAACAAAGATCTGCAGCCGGTCGAGCGGGTTGGCGGTCGGATCGGGAATGATGATCGCGGCGATGCCGGGCAGCCCTTGCAGTGCGTCTTTCCAAAGACGCAGCGCTGCGTCCTCGCGCTGGCGGATGCCGGCATGGTCGCGTTTTTCCCAGGCTTCCAGAGCCGCCATGGTGCCGGCAATGCTTTCCTTGCCGACCTTCATGGCGCGGGCCACGCCTCGGTTCTGCAGATAGGCGGTGCGCACCAGATCCTTGCGCCCGGTGACGATGCCGCTGGTCGGTCCTGAGAGGAATTTGTGGCCGCTGTAGACGACGATATCGGCGCCGCGCGCGAGGAATCTGCGCAGATCGTATTCCGAGGCGGCGTCTACGATCACCGGCACGCCCTTGGCGTGGCAGATCTCGCAGAATTCCTCGAGCGACAGCATGCCATACTGCACCGTGTGGTGGGCAACGACGTAGAGTGCCGCCGCCGTGCGCTCGTTGATCGCCTCGCGCACGTGATAATCCTGCGTCACGCTGACCGTGCCGGCAGGTATCACCTTGGCGCCGGCCACCCGTACTGACTGGTCGATGGGCGCGCCGTAATTGACGATATGGCCAAGCTGGATGACGACTTCGGACTTCAGCCCTTCGGTATCGTCGGGCAACCGTTCGATCGCCAGCAAATTGGTGCCGGTCATTGCCCCGGCGATGGCCATGGTGATGCCGCTGGCACAGCATGCGGTGATGAAGCCGGCCTCGCCGCCGGTGAGGCGGGCAATGACCGTGCTTGCGGCACGTTGCAGGTCGTCCATCTCCACCCATTGCGAGGCGATTTCCGCCATCGCGCTGATCGCTTCCGGGACGATGATCGAGGCGCCGAGCGTCGTCATCGTGCCGGAGACGTTGATGATCGGTCGCAGGCCGAGCCGTTCGCGGATCGTGGTGTTGGAGCCGTTAGCGGAATAGGTTTTCATCTCGGCAGATCCATTTCCAAAAAGTCAGGCGGCGATCTCGACGACCGCCTCGATTTCGACTGTGATGTTGCCCGGCAGCGAGCCGACGCCGATCGCCGAGCGGGCGTGGCCACCGATAGTATCGAAAACAGCGGCGAAAAGATCGGAGCAGCCATTGACCACCTTAGGGTGGTCGCTGAACGTCGGGACGGCATTGACGAAGCCAAGCAGCTTGACGATGCGCACAATGCGGCCGAGATCGCCGGCCGCGGCGTGCATGACGGCGAGCAGGTTCAAGCCGGTGAGACGGGCATGGCCATAGGCTTCTTCCACCGTGACGTCGTCGCCGACCTTACCGGTGCAAAGCGTGCCGTCGGCGCGCAACGGCCCCTGGCCGGAAAGGAAGATCAGCCGTCCGCTCTCGGCATGGGTGACGAAATTGGCGATCGGTGTCGGCGGCTCGGGCAGCGTCAGGCCCAGTTCGGCGAGCCGGATGTAAGGCGTCATAAAAGGGCTCCTTGCAACAGCTTGCGCTGCCGATGTCAAAAATGCGAGGCGCGGAACCGCGCCAGGAAGCTGCGAAGACGTTCGTTCTCGAACCCCTCGGCCAGGATTTCGGCAGGCGGGCCTACGGCGCTGACGCCGCCATCGGCCATAAAGACGATGCGGCTCGAGGCGTCGCGGGCAAAGGCCATTTCGTGGGTGACCATCAGCATCGTCATGCCGTCTTCGGCCAGGCTGCGCACGACCTCTAGCACCTCGCCGACAAGTTCCGGATCGAGGGCCGAGGTTATCTCGTCGAGCAGCAGGATCTTTGGCTCCATCGCCACGGCGCGGGCAATGCCGACGCGCTGCTGCTGGCCGCCGGAAAGCTCGGCCGGCAGGCTGTCGGCCTTGTGGGCGAGGCCGACCCGGCCGAGCCAGTGCTCGGCAATGGAACGCGCCTCGGCGTCGCTTTTTCCCCGCACCTTGCGCAGGCCAAGCATGATGTTGCCGGCGGCCGTCAGATGCGGAAACAGGTTGAAGCCCTGGAACACCATGCCGGTCTCGGCGCGCATCGCGGCCAGGTCGCGCTCGCTGCGGCGCTGGCGTGTTCCCGTCTCGCGATAGCCGACTTCCTTGCCGTCGATGCGGATCGAGCCGCTGTCATAGCTTTCGAGGAAGTTGACGCAGCGCAGCAGCGTGGTCTTGCCGCTGCCGGAGGGGCCGATGACGGTTACCACTTCGCCGCGCGTGACCTGCAGGCTTACGGAGCGCAGCACGGCGACGGTGCCGAAGGCCTTGGAGACATCGCGGACTTCAAGCAGCGCGGGGCTGGCGTTTGTGGCGTCGGACATCATGCTATTCCCGAATGAAGGAGAAACGCCGCTCCAGCCGCCGGCTGGCGAGCGAGAGCGCGTAATTGACGGCGAAATAGATGAGCGCGCCGAGGATGTAGAGCGGCATCGCCTCATAGGTGCGGCCGATGACCTGGTTGATCGCCTGCATCAGGTCGGTGATGCCGAGCAGCGAAACCAGGGCGCTGCCCTTGACCGCATCGGTGACGCCGTTGATCCAGGGCGGCAGGAAACGCCTGAAGGCCTGCGGGAAGATGACGTAGGTCAGCCGTTGGCGAAAGGTCAGCCCGATCGCCATCGCCGCTTCGGATTGGCCCTTCGGGATGGAGCCGACCGCGCCACGCAAATATTCGACAACTTGCGCCGTCTTGAACAGGGTGAGCGCTAGCACGGCTGCCCAGAACGACGCCAGATGAATCCCGACGGCAGGCAGGCCGTAATAGACGAAGAAGATCAGCACCAGGATCGGGATGCCGCGGATGGTGTCGCTGAAAGCGCGCACGACCCAGCGCAGCGGCGTTGGACCATAGACAAGGCCGACGCCCATCGCCACGCCGGCGATGAGCGACAACACCACGACCAGCAGTGACACCCACAGGGTGACGGCGAAGCCCTGGGCGAGGAAAGGCAAGGCGTAGAGGATCTGGGTGAGCATATCAGCGTGCCGCCCTGAACCGGCGCTCGACGAGGCGTAGCGCGAAAAGCAGCGCGTAGCCGGTCAACAGGTACATCGCCGTTGTGACAAGGTAGACCTCGACGATGCGGAAGGTGTTGAAGTTGATCCATTGCGCGCCGTAGGTGAGTTCGGGCACCGAAATGACCGACGCGATCGACGTGTCCTTGAACAGCGATATGAAGGTGTTGGAAAGCGCCGGCAAGGTTATGCGCAGCATCGTCGGCAGGCGCACATGTAGCAGCCTTTGCCAGGGCGTCAGGCCGATCGCCTTGCCGGCGTCGAGCTGTCCGCGCGGCACGGCTTCGAGTCCTGAGCGGAACACCTCGACCAGATAGGCACCGCTATAGAGCGACAGCGTGGCGACGAACGAGGTCTGGGCGTTGTAGGCGAGATCGATGACCGTCGGCAGGCCATAGAAGACCAGATAGACCAGCAGGATCAGCGGCACGTTGCGGATGAATTCGACATAGGCGGCGATGATCGACCGTACGATGCGCCCGGCCGAAACGTACCAGACCGCCAGCACGAGCCCGATGACGATGCCGATCGCGATCGAGATGACGGCGAGTTCGAGACTGAGCAGCAATCCGCCCCAGAGCTTGTCGAAATGCCGCCAGATCAGGTTGAAGTTGAGGGCATAGCCCATGCGTCTGCCTCAATATCCAGCATGGCATCACGCTGTCGAGGAGAAGGAGGCGGAAGGGCGTTTGCTTGCCCCTCCGCCGGCTTTTGTCAGATGACCGGAAAACCGGGATGCCGCGCCGGCGGCTCCAGCCCGAAATAGTCCTTGAATGCCGCGTCGTAGAGCGCCGTTTCATGACCGAACATGGCGGTCGCGAAGGTCGTGTTGACGAAGGTCAGCCAGTCGAGATCGCCCTGCCGGAGTGCCGCTCCATAGAGCATCGAGAACCAGCTCTTGCCGGCGTCGAAGTACTTGTCGGGATTGCGCGAGGCGAGCCAGCGGACCGTCGAGAGATCGACGGCGGCAGCGTCGACGCGCTTCGATTCCAGTGCCTGCAGCACGTTGGCCTGTGTGTCGATCTGCATCACCTGCGACTGTGGCAGGACGAGATGGACATTCTGCTCGGCATCGACGTTCTGCAGGATGGAAATCCGTGTCGCCGAACCGCCGGCGAGCAGCTTGTCGAATGTCTTGTTCTCGGCGGTCGGAAGCGTCAGCAGCGCGACGCCCTCGACATAGTAGGGCCGGGAAAAATTGATCAACTGCGAGCGTTGGGCGGTCATGGTCATGAACTGGATGGTGATGTCGACCTTGTTGGTGGTGACATTCGGAATCCGCTGCGCCGGGTCCTGCATGACGAACTCGACCTTGGTCGGGTCGTCAAAAAGCCCCTTGGCGAGAATGTGCCCCATGGTGATGTCCATGCCGACGAGTTCGCCGGCATCGTTCTCAAAATGCCAGGGTGCGTTGGTGCTGCCGGTGCCGACGATCACCTTGCCGCGATCGAGAACGGTGCGCAGGAGGCTGTCGGGTGCTGCCTGGGCAGCCGCTTTCTTGACATCGACCGCGGTTGCCGCGCTCATCACGCCGGCCGTTGCCAGCCCGGCCATTCCCAGTTTCAGAAAATCACGTCTCTTGGATGTGTCGTTCACTGCGACCTCCTTTTCGTGTGTATTCCCCTTTTTCAGACACATGCGTCTGTTGATTTCGCGATTTGTCTCTTACAAAAGACACATGTATCCTATACAAGACAGATACTAACACCAGGAATCGACAATGCAAGATGGCAATGGCTTGGCAGCCGTTTCGGATATCGGTCAGGACGAAGACAGGGTTTCAGGCTCCCGCGAGAAGGGCCTCACCCGGGTGCTGCAGATTCTGCAGTTCCTGCACACGACCCAGCGCGCCATCGGTATCGGCGACCTCGCCAAGGGCGTGAACGCGCCGCGCTCGACGACCTATACGCTGGTGCGCTCGCTGGTCGATGCCGGCCTGCTGGAATTGGCCGGCGACGGTAATCGCGTCTATTTCGGCAAGAAGCTTTATCTCTACGGAATGGATTATGTGAGGGGCAACGACCTGCTCAGGCGAGGGCGCCAGGAGGTCGACAATCTGTCGCGCGAGACCGGCGAGACCTCCGAATTGTGCATGCTGCAAAGCGGCCGCTACACGATCGTCCACTCAAGCCCGGGCACCAGGCCGTTCCGCATCAGCTCGGCGACAGGGTTGCAGATACCGCTCCCCTGGACCGCTTCGGGGCGACTGCTGCTGGCGGGTTTTGAGCGAGCCGTGATCGAAGGCATGGTGTCCGAAGACGACCTCGTGCTGCCGGATGGCCGCAAGCTGAAGCTGGACGATTTTATCGCCGATATCGCCGTCGCCGAGACCACAGGCTATTGCGTCACGTCAGGCCTCGTTGACGCCTACACCAAATGCCTGGCCGCGCCTGTGCTTTCGGTGTCCGGCAAGGTCGAGGCGACGATGTGCCTGGTGGTTCCGATCGATACCTCAAAGGAGAAGACCGGCGAGCTCATCACCCTGTTGCGTGAACGCGCAAGGAAGCTTTCGATCGCCGGATAGCCCCCTTGTTCGGGCGCAGCCGGCAAGCGCCGTTCAGGCAATGATGTCTGGGATGATCTTGTCTTCCAGCGCCATCAGCCGGTCCTTCAGGAACAGCTTCTTCTTCTTCATGCGCTGGATCTGAAGGGGATCACAGCCCATGGCGATCATCGCATTGATGGCCGCATCGAAATCGGCGTGTTCTTGCTTCAGCCGAGAATATTCGAGGCGGACATCAGCCTGTTCCTGGTCGGACATTATCTACCGTCTGCACGTCTGCGGCGCCCAAAATGGGCCTGATTAGGCGGGACCGGCATCATTTTGCTAGCCGGCGCGCAGCCCATATCACATTTCACATTGTCGTGGAATGCTACCACGCAGCATTCGACATCAATGCCGGATGGTGGCAGACTGTCACCGTGCCGTCACAGAAGCGAGCCTGCGGTGGACGCCTTGGCGGCTGCAATCGAGGAAAACCATGAAAGGGAGAACCAATCATGTCTCTTGCTTCCCATCTTGATGAGTTGCAGCGGAAACACGGCGACATCGAACGCGAAATCGATGATGCAATGAACCATCCATCGGTCGACGACCTCGAAATCGTGAATCTCAAGCGGCGCAAGCTGGCACTCAAGGACGAGATTGAAAAACTGAAAGCGACGAAACCGACGACACATTGACGCTCCACAGCTGAGATAGCCGCTTCACGCGGTGAATTGTCTTGCCGGCGGCAAGTGCTGTCGCCGGAAGTGGCTGTGTTTGGCAGCAAATTTCCGAAATCGATGCTTCTGGCGGCACCCCGCAATGCGGTTCCTGCCATGATTGCGTGAGCGATTTGATCGCCCAGTGGCGACCTGTCGCCATTGACAAGCCATCTTTGCTCCTCCACCTCATGCCCGGACCTCGGCGCGATGCGCGGACAACTGTTGGAGCGTCTTTGGCGTCGACGTGGACGCACGTCGCTCCAGAGATAAAAGGCGGCCGGCCATGACCGGATATTTCTCTTCTCCCTTCGCGCGCCGGACATCGGTCGGCGTCGATGTCGGCGGTGTGATCGTCGGCGGCGGTGCACCGGTCGTCGTGCAGTCGATGACCAACACCGACACCGCCGATATCGACCAGACGGTCGCGCAAGTTGCGGCGCTGCATCGCGCCGGCTCCGAGATCGTGCGCATCACCGTCGATCGCGACGAGAGCGCGGCCGCCGTGCCGGCCATTCGCGATCGCTTGCAGCGGCTCGGCATCAACGTGCCGCTGGTCGGCGATTTTCACTATATCGGCCACAAGCTCCTGGCCGACCATCCGGCCTGCGCAGAAGCGCTGGCCAAATATCGCATCAATCCGGGCAATGTCGGCTTCAAGGACAAGAAGGACCGGCAGTTCGCGGCGATTGTCGAGATGGCGATCAAACACGACAAGCCGGTGCGCATCGGCGTCAATTGGGGCTCGCTCGACCAGGAGTTGCTGACCCGGCTGATGGACGACAACCAGGCTAAGGGTTTTCCGCTGACCGCGCAGGAAGTCACGCGCGAGGCGATCGTGCAGTCGGCGATCCTGTCGGCCGAGATGGCGGAAGAAATCGGCCTTGGCCGCGAAAAAATCATCCTGTCGGCCAAGGTCAGTGGCGTGCAGGATTTGATCGCCGTCTACACCGAGCTCGCCACCCGCTCCAACCACGCGCTGCATCTTGGCCTGACCGAGGCCGGCATGGGCTCGAAAGGCATCGTCGCCTCGTCGGCCGCCATGGGCATCCTTTTGCAGCAAGGTATTGGCGATACCATCCGTATCTCGCTGACGCCGGAGCCGAATGGCGACCGCACGCGCGAGGTGCAGGTGTCGCAGGAGCTTTTGCAGACCATGGGTTTCAGGCAGTTCGTGCCGATCGTTGCCGCCTGTCCCGGCTGCGGCCGCACGACCTCGACCGTGTTCCAGGAACTGGCGCAGAACATCCAGGCCGATTTGCGCAAGAACATGCCTGCGTGGCGCGAAAAATACCCAGGCGTCGAAAACCTCAAGGTCGCGGTGATGGGCTGCATCGTCAACGGCCCCGGCGAATCCAAGCACGCCGATATCGGCATTTCGCTGCCCGGCACCGGCGAGACGCCGACGGCGCCGGTATTCGTCGACGGCAAGAAGGCAGCGACGCTGCGCGGCCCGTCGATCGCCGCCGACTTCGAGAAGATGGTTGCCGACTATATCGAGCAGCGGTTTGGGCAACACGGCAAGGCCGCAGCGGAGTAAGGGATGCAGCGTTTCCTCACGGTAACGCTGGTTTTGCTCTGCGCCCTGGGCTGGGTGACAGCCGTTCAGGCCGATCCACCGCAATCCGCCGCCAAAAGATTGATCGGCCGGGTCTGCGACCTGATCGAGACCCAGGCCGACCAGAACGGCCTGCCAAGGGACTTCTTCGCCCGGCTGATCTGGAAGGAGAGCCGCTTCGATCCGAACGCGGTCAGCCCAGTTGGCGCCGAGGGCATTGCCCAGTTCATGCCGGGCACCGCCAAGATGCGTGGCCTCGCCAATTCCTTCGACATTGCTCAGGCGATCCCGGCTTCGGCGAAATACCTCGCTGAAATGAAAACCGGTTTCGGCAATCTCGGCCTGGCGGCTGCCGCCTACAATGCCGGTGAGAGCCGGGTGTCGCGCTGGCTTGATACCGGCGGCTTTCTGCCGATGGAGACCGAGAGCTATGTCTTCGACATTATGGGCGAGCCGGCCGACAAGTTCACCGACACCGCTTATGCCGGCACCATCCAGCCGCTCGACAAGAAAGCCCCCTTCGCCGTCGCCTGCCGCAAGCTGCCGGTGATCATGTCCTCGACCGTGGCGATGGCGTCGATCAACATCAAGCCGTGGGGCGTCCAGGTCGCCGGCAATTTCCGCCGCGGGGCGGCGATCAATCAATGGATCAGGGTCAGGAGCCGGTTTCCGGCTCTGCTTGGCGGCCATGATCCTGTCGTCAGCCGGGTGCGCACGCCGATCGGCCGGCGCGGCATCTATGCGGTTCGCATCGGCGTCGACGATCGCGCCGCCGCCAACGTCATCTGCCAGAAACTGCAGAGCATCGGCGGTGCGTGTATTGTTGTGCGCAATCGGTAGAGCTTCCGAAGGCGCGTTGCAGATGACCGCTAAAATTATCCTCCGGCGTCGGCAGTGCCGGCAAAGATTCCAGCTATAGGTTGCCATGACCGACCGCCTCTACAGCGACCCC
Source organism: Mesorhizobium sp. P3_B5 (assembly GCF_056402815.1). Lineage (NCBI taxonomy): Bacteria > Pseudomonadati > Pseudomonadota > Alphaproteobacteria > Hyphomicrobiales > Phyllobacteriaceae > Mesorhizobium > Mesorhizobium sp. P3_B5. Next base: position 57,494 of record NZ_JBFUGR010000007.1, read on the forward strand.
GACCTCGTCCAGTTCTACGACATCGAAAACGAGCGCGGCGTTGATTTCGACTATTGCGTCCGCTTCGCCCAAGGTGCTCGCTCGGTTCTCGATCTCGGCTGCGGCACCGGGCAACTGGCCGCGGCACTTGCCGATGGGCGCAGCGTCACCGGCGTCGATCCCGCCTCGGCAATGCTCGATATTGCGCGCCGCAGAGCGGGTGGCGACAGCGTCGACTGGGTCGAGGCCGATGCGCGAAATGTACGGCTCGGACGGCGCTTCGACCTGGTGCTTTTGACCGGGCATGCGTTCCAGGTGTTTCTCACGATGGGAGATCGCGAGGCGGTGATTGGCACCATCGCGGCGCATCTTGTTCCCGGCGGCCGCTTCATCTTCGACACGCGCAATCCCGCGGTCGAGGAATGGCTGGAATGGACGCCAGAACGATCGCACCGGATGCTGGATCATGTCGGACTGGGCACGATCAAGGCATGGAACGATGTCCGGCGCGATGCCACCACCGGCGTCGTCACCTATTCGACCCAATATGACATTTTGGGCCGCAAAGAGATTCTGAGCGCCGAATCGAGAATCGCGTTCCCGGCAAAGGAAGAACTTGCCGGTTTGATCGATGAGGCGGGCCTGACCGTCGAGAAATGGCTCGGCAGCTGGCTTGGCGAGCCCTATGGTCCGACATCGCCGGAGATCATCCCGATCGGCCGGCTGCGCTGACGGGCTATGCCGTCTTCGCCACCACCGTCTCGCTGAGCCAGGTGCCGATCTTGCTGCCGAGGCGATCGGGCGAAACCGGCTTGGGCAGATAATCGTCCATGCCGGCTTCGATGCATTTGTCGCGATCGCCCTTCAGCGCGTGCGCGGTGACGCCGATGATCGGTGTGTGGCTGCCAGTCGTGGCCTCGATCGCCCTGATGGCGCGGGTCGCCTCGTAGCCGTTCATCTCCGGCATGGAGACGTCCATCAGCACCAGCTTGGGGCGAAGCGCTCGATACATCTCGACCGCCGTGCGGCCGTTGCCGGCGATGCGGTAGCTCAGGCCGAGACCGTTGAGGATCTGGCCGAAGACCAGCTGGTTCACGTCATTGTCCTCGGCAATGAGGATATCGATGGGTCCGTTCGGCGTGGCGGTCGATTCCGGTGCGACCGATGCCGGCATTGCCGGCCCGCGGATGACGGTAAAGGCAGGCGGCGCTACCTGGGGGATGACCGGTTCGCGAACGAACTGTGCCTTGCCGACCTGGGCGCGGGCCCTCTGGATGACCGATATGACGGTGCCGAGCAGGATGGCCGAGCGGGCCGGCTTGGTCAGATGCGCGGCGATGCCGAAATCGATGACCATCCTGCCGAAATCGATCTGGTCGACCGAGGTTAGCAGCACGACCGGAATGGCGGACAGGCGGCTGTCCGAGGCAATGGCTCTGGCGACATCGGCGCCGTTCATGCCGGGCATCTGGTAGTCGAGGATGATGCAGTCGACCGCGGCGCCCAACTGGTTGGCGCGATCGAGGAAGGCCAAGCCGACGGCGCCGCTTTCGGCGGCCGCGCAGTCGAAGCTCCAGCTTCGCAGCTGCTCGAGCAGGATCTCGCGGTTGACCGGATTGTCGTCGATGACCAGCACGCGGGCGCCGGTGACGTCGACCGGCACGATCTCGTCGCGTGCATCCTGTTGATGCGAGGGCACCGGCACGGCGAACCAGAAGACAGAGCCACGGCCGATCTCGCTTTCGACGCCGATCTTGCCGCCCATCAGATCGACGAGGCGGGCGGCGATGGCGAGGCCGAGGCCAGTGCCTTCATGGCGGCGCGTCGACGAGCCGTCGACCTGAGCGAATTTTTCGAACACGTTCTGCAGCTTCTCGGCCGGAATGCCGATGCCGGTGTCTTCGACGCGCACTTTGAGCTGGACCAGGCCGGCGACGATTTCGCCGCCGACATCGATCAGCACATGGCCCTTTTCGGTGAACTTCACCGCATTGCCGAGCAGATTGGTGACGATCTGCCGGAACCGTCCGGCGTCGCCGACGACAAAGGCCGGCAGGCGCGGGTCGACACGCACGATCAGCTCGAGGTTCTTCTCGGCGACGCGCGCCGACACCAGGGTGGCGACATCCTCGACCGCTTCAGCAAGGCGGAAAGGGGCCGGGTCGAGCGTCAGCTGGCCGGCGTTGATCTTCGAGAAATCGAGGATGTCGTTGATGATGGTGAGCAGCGCGTTGCCGGATTTGACGATGACATCGGTGAAGGTCTTCTGGCGCGGCGTCAGTTCGGTCTTGGCGAGCAGCTCGGCCATGCCCAGCACGCCGTTCATCGGCGTGCGGATCTCATGGCTCATATTGGCCAGAAATTCCGATTTGGCGCGATCGGCGGCCTCGGCCTTGAACAGGGATTCGGCGGATTCGGCAAAGGCGCGGCGGATCGCCTTTTCCATCGGCCGGAAAATCCACAGGGCAGAGACGGCAAGCACGGCGAACAAAAGCCCGCTCGCCCACAACAGCAAGCGGTCGCCGGAGGCATCAGCCATATGGCGCTCGTCGTCCATGGCGGTGCGGACGCGGACCAGCATCGGCTGGGCAAACAGATCGTTCTGGTTGCGGATCTCGCGATAGCTCCATTCATCGGCCTTCTGCGCCACCGACATCAGGTTGAAGTTGCGCACCATGTCGCGTGTCGACCAGAACAGATCGCCGTTGACGGAGGCGGATTCGAGTTCGTTGACGGTTTTGCTGGAGAGGCGCGGCTTGATCGCGGCAATCTGGGCGGTGAGCGTTTCGATCTCGCCGGTCAGGCGTTCTGAATGGCCGCGCGCCGATGCGGCCAGCCCATCGCGTGTCTCCGCCCGCCAGGTGGTGCCGGTCGTCTCGGCGAAGCTGGTGGCGTTGCGCAGGTCGCGGGTGAAGATGACGAGGTTGCCGCTCAGCGCATCGATGTCGTGACGGAAGGAATTCACGCGGTTCAGCGCAAACATCACGGCGGCGGAAGCCAACGCGAAAATCAGCAATCCCGAGAGATAGCGGATGCGGATCGAACGGATGAAGAAAGAATATTCCGGCATGCGCAACCCCAACACATACGCATCATTTTAATCGCCGGGATTACGCTTCATTTACATTAAAATTTCGTTCGTGGCGGTGGCTGACACATACCTACAGTTGCTTCGGCCAATAGCTGTCATTCGAAAACAGCCCCTATTGGCGCGCTCCAGCAGGCACGAGCTGTGGAGGGGACCGAATTGTCGGATCGGATCCTTGCGGCTGGCAAAGATGCCGCGCCCAAGCTGATCCCGCCGCGTTAGGACGAAGTGGCGTCATGACGGATAGGGAGTGGACTGCCTGTGAGGGATAAGTCTGCTTTGGTCAGCTCCACGCGTATCCGGAGCTCGCAAGCTCCTTTCCGTCTAAAAAAATTGGCCACAGGCTGTAGGGTGCCCCGGCGGCTATCCATACCGACGAGGCGGCGCACGCCGGGCTGTCGTTGGCGTGGCTTCACCATGGCTTCACCAGGAGGTGGGACGCTCCTCTGCCATCCCCAATGCGCCGAGTTTCGGGTCGATCCAGACTTGGTTGCCGATTTATTGCGCCGCTGGACACGACGCACCCACCGCCATCCAGCTTTCGATCGCCTGATAGGTGGATTCGGCCGAGCCCGGCGCCGGCTCACGATCCGTACCTGGCGTCCAGCCCCATGCGACCAGTTTGTCGTCGCGGACATGCAGCGCGACATCAGCCAAGGTGCGGCCTCCATTGCGCGCGGGATCCTTGATCTGAGCACAGATTTCGGGCGAGGATTTGCCGAACCAGGCCATCTCGGCTGGCGCTAGGCGCCAGTTCGGGGCGCCGGGAGGTCCGTGCAATGCCTCGGAATTGCTGGCGAAATGGCATGTATTGCAGCGCAGCCCCGGATTGCCGAAGTCCGATCCGTCAGCACCGCGCTGGACGTTGAAGGCATGAACGCGCACGCCGCCGTAGTGCGCGCCGGACCAGCGCGGGCGGTCATCCGCGACATGGCAGTCGGCGCAACGCGGATGCGAGAACACGGCGTAGATCTTGTCCCATTCAGGCAGCCCCTTGGCTGCATCGACGGTAACCGGCGCCGGCGTCGGGCTTTCTTGGGCGGTTGCGAAATCGGCGCCCCGCCGGCGGCACCCGCGCTGGCCAATGCCATCTTTGCGCTCACCGGCAAGCGCATCCGCACGCTGCCCTTGTCGAAACAGGTCACCTTCGCATGAAAAAGTTTCTCATCATGCTAACGCCTGCTGCCATCCTGTTTTCGGTGATGCCCCTGCGCAGGCAATCGCTGACACCTTTTGAGGCAAACTTGTTGTAATGCGGCCCACGATGATGCCGGGCCCTTAGCCGTTGCCGCCAGCGACTTTAGGATGCCTTCCCATTCCCATCCGGCTGGATCAGCCTGCGCGCGGCATCTGCTCCTGCCGCGAGGATGCGATCCGACAATTCGGTCCCTGCCGCCGCGCGGGCCAGCTGAAGCGCGCCGATGAGGGTCGCAAAGACACCCAGCGCCACGCCTTCCGGGTCCTTGCCCTGCGGCAGCGCGGCAGACACCTGCCGCACCTGGGTCAGGAAGCGCTCGGTATAGACCTCGCGCGTTTCAGGCGGCTGGCGCGCAATCTCCGGCAGCAGCGCGGCGGACGCGCAGCCCTTGTCCGGGTTGTCCCGGTGCTCGGCCGACAGATACGCCTGAATGGTCATTTCCGGACCGCCCGAAGCCAACAACTCCTGAATTTGCTGCGACTGGGCATCCAGGGCCGCTGCCACGCTTTCGCGGATGAGCTCCGCCTTTGATTGGAAGTGCGGGTAGAAGGCTCCGTTCGTCAGCCCGGCGTCGCCCATGATGGTTGCCAGTCCAGACGCGGCGATGCCGTCACTCCTAAAACGCTGGGCGGCGACCTCCACAATCCGATCGCGGGATGCGTCCTTCCGGCCCTTTTCGTAGCGCATGGCGGCGTTTCCTTTCTGCTATTGCATTATGCACGTAATGTGATATTATGATCGTAATTCAACCAATGGCAAAAAGCTAGCCCTCATGCATCTGGAGTATCAAATGAGTGTCCTTTCAGGAAGAACCGCGATCGTTACCGGAGCCTCTTCGGGCATCGGCCGCGCCACAGCCGAAGCCCTGGCGCGGGCAGGATATACCGTCTTCGGGACAAGCCGTAGGGCGATAAGCAACGGCCCGGCGCAGGTGTCCATGCTGACATGCGACGTGACCGATGGCGACTCCGTCAGCGCCCTCGTTGCAACCGTGCTGGCGCAGACCGGGCGGATCGACCTTTTGGTCAACGATGCCGGTGTCGGCATGCTTGGCGGTGCCGAGGAATCCTCGGTCGCACAGGTGCAGTCCCTGTTCGACGTCAATCTGTTCGGCGTCATGCGCATGATCAACGCTGTGTTGCCGTCGATGCGGCGGCGCGGCCAAGGGCGGATCATCAACATCGGCTCGATTCTGGGATTGGTACCCGCGCCATACTCAGCGCATTACTCGGCGGTCAAGCACGCGCTCGAGGGCTATTCGGAATCGCTCGACCATGAGGTGCGCGCCTTCAATATTCGCGTCTCGATCATCGAGCCGGCATACGTGCGTACCGTCTTCGACCAGAACGGCATTGAGCCGGATTCGGTGTTGAAAGATACGATCAGGCCCGAGCCGGGGTCGAAGCGCTACTTCGCGATGTCATGCCCAAAGCCGATCGGCCGGAAGTGGTGGCGGATGTGGTCGTCAAGGCGGCGACCGATGCCCGTCCGCGGCGACGCTATACCGCGGGCAAGGCTGCGCGCCAAGTCAGCATGCTGCGCCGCTTCGCCCCCGCGGAGATGTTCGACAAGACCTTGCGCAAGCAGTTCCGCCTGCCGGTCTGAACCACAGCGAGGAGTTCACGCAGATGAGACTGGCAACCACGACACAATTGGTCAGGCGCCACAGCACGGAGGTGTCAAACATGGCACATATAGTTAATCAGTCGTCCCATTCACGGCTATCGTTCCAGGATGCGCCAACGCGCACCGTCGATGTCGGCGGCACGGCATTCGTTTACCGGGAACTCGGGCCCAGGACCGGCGTGCCGGTCATCCTCCTCAACCATCTGGGCGCTCAGCTGGACAATTTTGATCCACGCATCGTCGATGGTCTCGCCGCGACCCGGCGGGTGATTGCCTTCGACAACAGAGGCATCGGTGCTTCGGCTGGCAAAACGCCGTCAACCATCTCCGGGATGGCGCGCGATGCCGTCGCCTTCATCCGGGCGTTGGGGTTCGAAGAAGTCGACCTCTTCGGCTTTTCACTTGGCGGCTTCGTGGCGCAGGAGATTGTGCTGACCGAGCCCGGGCTTGTGCGTAAACTCATCCTCACCGGCACCGGGCCGGCCGGCGGTCAAGGCATCGACAAGGTGACGCCGCTGACGATCGTGGACATGATCAAGGGGGCGCTGACTTTTCGGGATGCGAAATACTATCTCTTCTTCACAAGGACGGCGAATGGCCGTCGTGCCGCGAACGCCTTTCTGGAGCGGCTGAAAGAGCGCAAGAGCAACCGTGACAAGGCGATTTCGCTGAGCGCGTTCGGCGCGCAACTGAAAGCGATCAAGGCCTATGGGCTGCAAACGCCGCAAGATTTGAGCACCATCCGCATTCCTGCTTTTGTTGCGAATGGCGATCAGGACAGAATGGTACCGAGCAGCAATACCCACGATCTCGCCCGGCGTATTCCGGGGGCGCAACTGGTGATCTACCCGGATGCCGGGCATGGCGGGATCTTCCAGAATTACGCCGATTTCGTCCCGAAAGCCGTTTCTTTCCTAGAGGCATGACGCCTCCCCACAGGGCGGCTTTGCAGCGGAAAAGCGTGGCTTGCTTCGTCCAGGAACACCAACAGACACTTTCAGAAAGTCACTGCCATGAAGGCATTCGTTGTCGATAAATATAACAAGAAGGGCATTCTGCGGCTGGCCGAGATGCCGGAGCCGGAGCTGCTGGACAATGATGTCCTGGTCGAGATCCATGCCGCAGGCGTGAACCTTCTGGACTCCAAGCTCAAGACCGGCGAGTTCAAGCTTATCCTGCCCTATCGCCGGCCCTTCATCCTGGGTCACGACGTGGCAGGGACGGTCGTCAGGGTGGGCTCAAAGGTCCGCAAATTCAAACCCGGCGACGATGTCTATGCGCGGACGCGCGATGGCCGGATCGGGACATTCGCCGAGTTCATCGCAATCGATGAGGCCGACGTGGCCCTGAAACCCAAAAACCTCAGCATGGAAGAAGCGGCTTCCATTCCCCTTGTCGGCCTGACTGCATGGCAGGTGCTGATCGAGAGGGCAGGCTTGAAGAAGGGCCAAAAGGTCTTCATCCAGGCTGGCTCCGGCGGTTTCGGGACATTCGCCATCCAGCTGGCAAAGCATCTAGGCGCGGCCGTTGCGACAACGGCGAGCGCGGCAAGCACCGATCTGGTCAAGGGTCTCGGCGCCGATGTCGTCGTCGATTACAGGAAAGATGACTTCGAGAAGGTCCTGTCGGACTACGACGTCGTGGTGAATAGCCAGGACGCCAAGACGCTTGAAAAATCCCTGACTGTGCTGAAACCGGGTGGCAAGCTGATCTCCATTTCCGGTCCGCCGGATCCCGAATTTGCCAGGAAGCAGGGGCTGAACGTAGTGCTAAGACTGGTGCTGCGCCTGCTGAGCCGCGGTATTCGGGCCAAAGCCAGGCGCCGGGGCGTCGGGTATTCGTTCCTGTTCATGTGGGCGCAAGGCGACCAGCTGGGCAACATCACGTCGCTCATCGAATCCGGAGCGATCCGGCCGGTTGTCGACAGGGTCTTTCCCTTTGAAGCGACCAACGAGGCTCTGGCCTACGTCGAAACAGGACGCGCCAAGGGCAAGGTCGTCATCAAGGTCAAATAGCGCACGCCTTCCCTTTCCGCTGGCAGCACGTCACGAAGCGGACGCGGCGACCTTGGGGCGTCCGAACTCGACGTCCCAGCTGCGCTCCTGGGGTGCAGCTTCGCCGCTGAGCCCGAGTTTGGGGAACAGCAGTTCGGCGACGTTGAACGCCTCTTCCAGGTGTGGGTAGGCGGACGCGATGATCGTTTCGATGCCGATCTCCTGATACTCGCGAATGCGCGCGGCGACATTGTCGGGGTTGCCGACCAGCGCCGTTCCGGCGCCGCCGCGCACCAGTCCAGGTCCCGCCCACAGGTTCGGGCCGACAACCAATTTGTCGCGCCGGCCCTGGTGCAGCGCCGACATGCGCTTCTGCCCAACGGATTCAGAGATGTGGACAAACCCCTTCTGCGCTTCGGCGATCAGGTCGTCGGTGACGTGGCTGATCAGCCGGTCAGCGGCGGCCCAGGCCTCGTCCTCCGTTTCGCGTATGATCAGATGAATGCGAAGGCCGAAGCGGATCGTGCGGCCTTGCGCTGCCGCTGCCTGTCTGACGCGGTCGATCTTTTCGGCAAGTTGGTCCACCGGTTCGCCCCAGCTCAAATAGGCGTCCACATGCTTGGCGGCGATCGCAATGCCAGCGTCGGAAGAGCCGCCGAACCAAAGTGGCGGGTGGGGTTTCTGGACCGGCGGGAAGGAGATGTCGGTGCCGTGCGCGGACAGGTACTTGCCCTCGAAATCGGCCGGCTCACCCGAAAGGATCCGCCGCCATATGGTCAGGAACTCGTCGGTCTGCGCGTAGCGCTCGTCATGGCTGAGCTTGTTGCCGTCGCCTGCGAGGTCGGCAGGATCGGCACCGGTGACGACGTTGAGCAGGACGCGGCCGCCGGAGATGCGGTCCAGTGTGGCCGCATGACGCGCAAACAGCGCCGGTGTTCCGCTGCCCGGCCGAAGTGCGACGAGGAACTTCAGCCGCTCGGTCAGCGGGATCAACCCGGCCGCCACGATCCAGGCGTCCTCGCAGCTCGTTCCGGTGGGCAAGAGCACGCCTTTGAAGCCAAGCCGGTCGGCCGCCTGGGCGATCTCCTTGAGATATCCGAAGCTTGCCGGGCGGTGCCGCTGGTCAGTGCCGAGATACGGCCCGTCGCCATGAGTCGGCAGGTACCAGTAGAGGTCGAGTGGCTTGCTGGACATCGGATTGTTCCTTCAGCGATGAGGGGCGGCAAGCGTCAGAGCTTGCCCTTCCAGGGGATGAGGCGATGCTCCAGCCAGCGCATGCCGCTGGTGAAGGCGAAGGCCAGCACAGCGATGACGATGAGGCCGACGAAGACGACGTCGGTGGCGAGGAAATTGGCGGCCGACATGATCATGTAGCCAAGGCCTGACTGGGCTGCGATCAGCTCGGCGGCGACCAGCGTCGACAAGCCGGCGCCGATGGCAATCTTCAGGCCGGTCAGGATTTCCGGCAATGCCGACGGCAGGATGATGCTGGTGAACAGTTGCAGGCGGCTGGCGCCAAGCGAAAGTGCTGCGTTGATCCGTTCAGCGGGCACGGACCGGACACCGGCCTGTGCGGCAAAGCAGATCGGGGCGAAGGTCGACAGCGACAGCAGCACGATCTTGGAGGTCTCGCCGATGCCCAGCCAGATGATCAGCAGCGGCAGGTAGGCCAGCGGCGGCAAGCCCCAGTAGAGGTCGATCGGAACGCTGAAGATGCCCTTGACCCAGCGGTTGAGCCCCATCAGCAGGCCGAGCGGAATGCCCAGGAAAATGCCGACGCCGAGCGCCGCGGCGATGCGGCCAAGGCTGGCCAGCGTGTGCTCGAGGAGCGTGCCGTTGGCATAACCGTCGACCCAGACAGCGCTGAACTGGGTCAGCACCTCGGCCGGTGACGGCAGGAACAGCGGCGACGCCCATTCGAAATGTGCGGCGAGGAACCACAAGGCAATCAGCGACGCCAGCGTGACCAGGCTGATGCCGAGCGTGCTTGTCGATGCGGACCGGCGCGGCGGAGCAGACAGTCTGCGCTGGGCCGTTGAGAGCCGGAATGAAGTCGGGGAGTTGGCGGCAAGCGTCATTGCAAGTTTCCTGTTCGGGGCAAGGTTCCTGTGCGGGCGGCTTCCGGCTGGTGGATGAGCGAGCGGATTTCCTGCCGCAGTTCGATGAAACGCGGGTGGGACTGGATCGGCCCGATGTCGCCACTCTCGGCGAACTCGCGAACGAAGTCGGCGTCGAACCGGGCAACGATGCGGCCGGGCCTCGGCGACATCACGACGATGGTGGTGCCGAGCGTCAGTGCTTCCTCGATCGAATGGGTGATGAACAGGATCTGCTTGCCGGTCTTGGCCCAGACCGAGGCCAGAAGCTGCTGCATCGTCTCGCGCGTCAGGCTGTCGAGGGCGCCGAACGGCTCGTCCATCAGCAGGATTTTTGGATCGGTGGCCAACGCCCGCGCGATGCCGACTCGCTGACGCATGCCGCCGGACAGTTCATAGGGCGGCTTTTCAGCGAAATCGGCGAGCCCGACCAGTTCCAACAGGTGCCTTGATCGCTCATGGCGTTCGCCGCGCCGCACACCCCGGTATTTGAGGCCGAGCGCGACATTGTCCAGCACATTGGCCCAGGGCAGCAAGGTGTCCTTCTGGAAGACGACGCCACGATCGCCGCCGGGCGCGACAATCTCTTTTCCGTCCAGTGTGATCGTGCCCTCGGTAAGCGGCAGGAAGCCGGCGATCGCGTTGAGCAATGTCGACTTGCCGCATCCGGAAGCGCCGACCGCGACAACGATGGAATCGGGAGCGATGTCGAGCGAGACGTGATCAAGCGCGTGCACGGCCTGGCCGTCCGAGGCCGGGAAGGTGACGCTGGCATCGCGGATTCGAAGCATGGTGGCCTCCAAGCAGTCTGGCTGGCGGGAATTCCGCCAGCCAGAACCGAATGTCGTCAGGGGATTTCTAGTTCGAAGCCTTGGCAGCGTCGGCATATTCCGGATCAGCGGCTGCGGCGTAGCTGTCCTTGATGGCGGTGATCTTCTTCTGGTCCTTCAGGAAGCCTGCGGTGTCCTTGAGGATTTTCGCAACGGCGCCCTTCTCACCACCGCCCAGCCATTTGTCGGAGACCTGCTCGTCGAGCGGCGGAACCACAGTCGTCTTCAACTGCTCCGAATTCTCGGCCGCCGTGCCACCTTGCAATTTTGCAATCAGCTTGGCGCTTTCGGACTCCGGTCCCCACGCGGCCGGGTTGCTCAAATAGGCCGTGTTGTAGCCGTCGATCAGCCGGACATACTGGCCGAGGAAGTCTGGATTGTCCTTGGCGAAATCGCCGGTCACCACCAGTGCGCTGAAGGTCGGCGCGCCACGATCGGCGACCTGGCCGGCGGTGAGCAGGACCTTGCCGTCCTTCTTGAGTTCGGAGAGTGCCGGATCCCAGACGAAGGCCCCATCAATGTCACCGCGCTTCCAGGCGGCGACGATTTCGGGCTGCGGAATGGCGATGACCTGGGTTTCCTTCTCTGAAATGCCTTCCTGCTTGAGGACGGCGAGAAGCTGATAGTGGTCGGTCGATACGGGTGCTGCGGCAAGCTTCTTGCCGCGCAGGTCGGCCGGCGACTTGATATCGGGCCGCACCACGAGCGCTTCGCCGTCACGGGAGACCGAGGAGATGTAGAACGCCTTCACGTCGAGGCCTCTGCTGACGGCAGCGGCGAACGGGCTCGATCCGACATCGCCGATCTGGACGTCGCCGGATGCTATTGCCGCGAAAATGTCGGCGCCGGAATTGAAGCGGCGGAATTCGATATCCCAGCCGGTCTTCTTGGCAAGATCGCCATTGGCGATGCCGAGATTGTAGGGGTTGGCGCCGGTCTGATAGGCGATGACGACTTTCTTATCGGCGGCAAGGGCTGCGGCGGAAGTGGCCGCCAAAGTAAGCCCGACAAGGGCAGCGGAAATCAGTTTTCTCATGGCATTTAATCCTTTTGAACAGAGGGCAAACCCCTCGATTGCCCGCTCTGGCCAAGAGCGTGGGGTTAAAGTCCACTTAACTTATAGACTTAGATAGAAATGGAATTCTGAAAATCAGCTCGCGCTTAAAAAAGAATTCGGATTGGACGGCAGGCCGTCGCTTCAGGACTGTTGCATACGCAAAATGCGGAGTTTCCTGAGGGTATTATGGAGCGCCTGGAAAAAGCGCCCGCAAGCGGCAATCAGAGACGGCTTCGACGGACGGTTCGCGACGTCCATCTCCCCTTGTCGCTTTGGTCGCGCACTGGCGCTCCGGCCATCGCTTCTCACGGAGTGAGAGGATTTCCTTGCAGGAGGTGTAGCGAAGACGCCGAAGCACTTTGCAACGGCAAGGACGGAAGGTTGGAGAATATATGATCCCAATGAAGTTGAGCCACTTTCGTAAGCCTATCCGGCACGGAATCCTTCAATCGGTCTTCGAAGCCAGGAAAAGCCTCGACCTGCAGATAAACATCGTTCTCCGCGAGCAACCGCCGCATTCCAGCAAGCACCCGCGCCTCACTTCCTTCCACGTCGATTTTGACGAACAGGATCGCATCTTTGACATCCAGCAATTCGTCCAAAGCGACCACCTGGACGAGCTCGGAGCCTTCGCTGGATTCCTGTATCAGAGCGGAGCCGCGATTGCCGTCGGCAATCGACGTGCTGCGCTGCAATCTCGCAGTGCCCGGTGAGTCCAGAACGGCCGCCTTGATACGCTTGATGTCGTAGCTGGCTCCGTTGAGAAACATCTGCGCTTCCAACTGCGCGAAGTTGTTTGCGTCCGGCTCGAAGCAAAGTATCTCGTCAAACACCCCCAGGCGCCACATCTTGAGGCTGTACAGGCCCCAATATGCGCCGACATCGATAAACAGTTTGCGCCGCGGGTTGTCTTTGAGGGCTCGTGCCGCGTCGATCATCAGGCCGATTTGTGTGGACTCCCAAGCCCCATGGTCCAACATCTCCCTGTCGACCAGCGAGGAAGGGTCGAGCAGCAGCCGAAGATCGCCCCGTTGCACAACGGAGGCCCCGTCGCGCCGATATTGTTCGGACACGATCCCTCCAAGACGTCGCGCCTCTTGCTCCGCAGCGCGAAGGTCGCGACGAAGTCGTCTCACATGAGGGATGCGTTCGAGTGCCCATTTTGCAAAGGCGGGGGTCCTCATCGTCGGTTGCCTATTTCCATTCGGAAAGCTTACAGGCGACGCAGATTGCGTGGCAAATGATATCCGCCAGACCTGCAGTCGAGCCCCAAGCGCGGTCATTGTATGACCATTGGTGGCGCAACGCAGACAATTCTAAAACCGGCTTCCGACGATCTAACCGGGGCGCAGTCTCAGTTGTTGCGGGCCGCCACGAACTTGGCCGCAGCCTTGAGCAAAACCGCCTGTTCGCCATAAGGTTCGAGCAGCGCATGGGCCTGGTCAACGAGACCATGAAGCTGCTGCCGCGCCCATTTCGCGCCATGCAGCGCCACCAGCGTCGCCTTGCCGGCGGCTGCATCCTTGCCCGTGGCCTTACCCATCTGGCTGATATCAGCTGTCAGGTCGAGCAGGTCGTCGGCAAGCTGAAAGGCAAGGCCGATCGCCGAACCGAATTCGGCCAGCCGGTCGCGGTCTTCGCGCGCTGCGCCGGCGATGATCGGGCCCGCCTCGCAGGCAAAGCGGATCAGCGCGCCGGTCTTCATGGCCTGCAGCCGGATGATGCCGGCCTCGTCGGGCCTGATACGCTCGGCTTCGAGGTCGAGCATCTGGCCGCCGACCATGCCGCCGGCGCCGGCGGCGCGGGCCAACGCCAGCACCAGCGCTGCCCGGCGCTCCGCCGGCAGCGCCGTCGCCTCGTCGGCAAGGATGTCGAAGGCAAGCGTCAGCAAGGCGTCGCCGGCAAGGATGGCGCTGGCCTCGTCGAAAGCCTTGTGCACGGTCGGCTGGCCGCGGCGCAGATCGTCATCGTCCATGGAAGGCAGATCGTCATGGATCAGCGAATAGCAGTGCACGCATTCGAGTGCTGCCGCCACGCGAAGTGCTGCCTCGCCATCGGCCGCAAACAAGGCGGCACTTTCCATGACCAGGAAGGGGCGCAGGCGCTTACCGCCGTTCAGCACACCGTGGCGCATCGCCGCCATCAGGCGTTCCGGGCGAGCGATCTCGCCGGAAAGCGTGCGTGCGTCGAGAAGCCGCCGCAGCAGCGCCTCCAGCGCGCCTGCGCGCGCGCCAAGCAGCGTTTCGAAGGCGATTTGGTCGTCTTTCGTCATAGCCGGGAGCGGTAGCCGACACTCAGACGTTGCGCAAGAAGCCAAGCGCCATTATGCCGGAGCAGGGGTGTAGCACGGGTTGAGCGGCTTGGCGGAACCGATCGTCGATCAAGAAATCGAAGGGCTGGACATGGCGGCGAGACCGAAAGGCGGCAACCGCATCGGTCTCAAACGCTGGGTCCGGCGCGGCATTGTCGTGGCTGCTGTGCTGGCGCTGATCCCGACGGTGCTGACCTTCCTCTACATGCCGTCCTTCGTGCATCCGGTGTCGACATTGATGCTGAAGGATCTGGCGACGTTTTCCGGCTACGACCGACGCTGGGTTTCGATCGACGATGTGGCGCCAGTGCTGGCCAATTCGGTGATCATGTCGGAGGACGGGCAGTTCTGTTTCCATCGCGGCGTCGATTTTGGCGAGTTGCGCGGCGTCGTCGACGACGCGCTGGCCGGCGAGATGACGCGCGGCGCGTCGACCATCACTATGCAGACGGTGAAGAACCTCTATCTGTGGTCGCGGCCGCTTGGCTCTGTGCGCAAGGTGGTCGAACTGCCGCTGGCGGTCTATTTCGACGCGGTGCTGTCGAAACGGCGGATCATGGAAATCTATCTCAACATCGCCGAATGGGGACCGGGCATCTATGGCATCGAGGCCGCCGCCCAGCATCATTTCGGTGTCTCGGCAAAACAGCTGACACGGCGCCAGGCGGCACTGCTGGCCGTCAGTCTGCCCAACCCGATCACCCGCAACCCGGCCAAGCCTGGACCGGGGCTGAGACGGCTGGCGGCGCTGATCGAGCGGCGCGCCGGAAGGTCCGGCGCCTATGTCGGCTGTCTTCACTAGTCTGCCGGCTTCAAAAAAATTCGGCGCAGTGCTGGCCAAAACCACATCAGGCGTGTATAGGCACCCGACTTCTTCAGATTTCGGCCCCTGACACGGCCCTTTCACGAGGGCGGGCGGGGCTTTTTGACCATGTAGTGGAGCATATCCATGGCCGTTCCGAAACGCAAAACCTCTCCGTCCAAGCGCGGCATGCGCCGCTCGGCCGACGCCCTCAAGGCCCCGACCTATGTCGAGGACAAGAATTCCGGCGAAATGCGCCGTCCGCACCATATCGACCTGAAGACCGGCATGTATCGCGGTCGCCAGGTGTTGACGCCCAAGGAAAGCTGAGACCAGCTTTCTCGAAGGTTTGAGTTCTAAAGGACCGGCCAGTGGCCGGTCTTTTTGCGTTTAAAGCGCTGATCGCTGAGCTGAATGGGGCGTGAGCGTGCGGCCAGCTCTACGGATGTAGGCCGGGCTCAGCTGACACCGTTGTTTCGCGCGGTTTCTTTCCGTGTTTGCGGTTGCCGACGAAAATTCTTGACGGCGGGCGCCGGGCGCATACTACAGAAGGCAGTCCAACCCGGAGCCGCCTGATGTTCGGTGCCATTCCGCTGCTGATCGTGCCTTTCGTGCTCTACAATCTCGGGCTTCTGGGAATATTCGGCAGCGGCGACGATCCGTGGGCGAGCGAAATCTTCTCGTTCAAGATGATGTCGGGCGGTGTGTTCTCGATGACGCTCGGCGACCTGATGGTGCTGATCGGGCTGGTCTTCCTGTTCCTCGAAATGGTGAAGTCGGTGCGCACCACAAACGCCTCGATCATGGACCATCTTTTGTCGACGCTGGTCTTCGTCGCCTTCCTGGTCGAGTTCCTGCTGGTGAAGGGCGCGGCGCACTCCGTCTTCTTCACGCTGATGCTCATCGCGCTGTTCGATGTGCTTGCCGGCTTCTCCGTCTCGATGCGGTCAGCCAGCAGGGATATCAATCTCAATTAGGCTGCATTGATATTCAGGTGATGCCGGCCTGCGAAGGGCGGCTTCCTGCGCTTCCGGTACTCACGTACCCAAAAGTACGCTCCGTTCCGGTTCTCGGAAACCGCCCTTCTCGACTCGGCCTGACCTGAATCTCAACGCACCCTCGCCTCTACGCCAAAAGACGCTTAGCCGGGGTCGGCGGTGAAGCCTGCCGCCTCGATGCCGGCGATGGCAGCCGCCTCGTCATTGTCCGACGTGTCGCCGGAAATGCCGACAGCGCCGATGACGACGCCCGCCTTGTCGCGGATCAGCACGCCGCCGACAACTGGCAGCACGCGCCCTCCCGACACGTCGGAGATGCCGGCGACCAGATGCGGGCGCTCCTTGGCGAACGCCTCGACGCGGCGCGAGCCCATGCCGATGGCGAGCGCACCATAGGCCTTGCCGGCCGACATTTGCGGGCGCAGGAACGAGGCGCCGTCCTGGCGCTGGAAAGCGACCAGATGGGCGCCGGCGTCGAGCACCGAGACGCCCAACGGCTTGAACTTCAATTCGGCACCCTTGGCAAAGGCGGCATCGATGATTTGCTTGGCTTTGTCGAGCGTCAGGGCGGTCATGGCAGTCTCCTGTTGGAACGCGTGATTCATTGACCGGGAGCGGGAGAAATGAAATCCCGGTTGCGGTTGAAATTGCTTCGCGTGAAGAGGCGTAGTGGAGGCCGATGGCATTCTGGATCATGCCGTTTGCGGGCACCGTCCCGATATGGCGTTGCCGTCCAGCCGTTTCCAGACCTGCTGCAGAAGACGGGGTTTCTAGGCGACCTTTTTCTTGGCGCGCGCCGGCTTCTTCACCGGGGCTGCGGGCGCATTGGCGAGGTCTTCGGCTTCCTTGGCGAGGCGCAGCGCCCTCAGCTTGTTGGTCTTGGCCTGGCGTGCATCGCTTTCGGCGACATATTCCGCCATCGCCTTCTGGCGGACCGTGGCTGCTTCTTCCTGCTTCTTGAAACGCGAATCGGCCCGCGCGCGGGCAGTGTCCTTAGAGTTCTCAACCAAGTGCGTTTTCCAATCCCGTAAAATATGATTTTCAGTCACTTGATAGCAGAGCCGGCCTGCAAATGGCAAAATAAGTTGGTCAGGAGACCGGGTGGCGCCCGGCCGCCTGCGCCTTGCGGGCGACCACGGCCTCGTATGCGGCCTGCAAGGTGGCGCGGACGGTGGCGCCTGCCGGCGTGGCGGAAGGCGCCCCCAGGTGGTCGTGGCGCAGCTCATCCATGAACCGTTCCCATAATGGCGGGCCGCCTTTTTCCAGCAGCTCGGCACGGATCGAGAGTTCCTCGCTGACCGGCAGCCAGACACGGCCCCAGGCGCCGAGATGCGCCAGGATGGGCACCAACGTGATGGCCATTTCGGTCAGGCTGTAGATCGCCTTCTGCTTGTGGCTGGGATCGTCGGCCTTGGTCAGCATGCCAAGCTCCATCAGCCGCTTCAGCCGGTCCGCGAGGATGTTGGAGGCGATGCCTTCCATCGAGCCGTTGAGCAGTTCGCGAAAATGGCGTTTGCCGCCAAAAATCATGTCGCGAAGAATGATCAGGCTCCAGCGGTCGCCAAACACTTCCAGCGACAGATTGATCGGGCATCCGGACCGGTGATCGAGGCTCATGCGACTCTCCAGAAAAAACTGGTTGCATTATCGTATCAGTCTTATTATCGTGCAACCGATTGCAAAATGCAATCAGTTTAGATGGTGGAGAGGAGATTCCCATGGCCAAGGCTCAAGCACCCGAAATCAAGTCGCAGACGTTTGGCGATTCCGCACATCCAGCGCTGCTGCTGATCATGGGCGCCATGGCTTCGATGCTGTGGTGGCCGGAGGCGCTTTGCCGCAAGCTCGCCGGCGAAGGGCGTTTCGTGATCCGCTATGACAATCGCGATACCGGCCTGTCGACCAAATATGCGTTGGGCGCCTACACATTCGACGACATGGCGGACGATGCCGTCAGTGTCCTCGACAGCTACGGCATAGCGAGGGCGCATGTGGTCGGCATGTCGGCGGGCGGCATGATCGCGCAGCTGGTGGCGTTGAAACACCCCTCGCGTGTCATCTCGCTGACGGTGATCAGCAGTTCGCCGGTGGGGATCGACACGTCGCATCTACCTGGGACGACGGCAGCCTACATGGAGCACTCGGCCGAGGGGGCTGATGTCGACTGGTCGAACCGCGAGCAGGTGGTCGACTTCATCGTCAAGGACGCACACGCGATCGCCAGCACCGTGCATCCCTTCGATGAGACGAAGACGCGGGCGTTCGTCGAACAGGACTATGACCGCTCCGGCGGGTTTCTGAGCGCGACCAATCATTTCACGCTGAAGGGCGGCGAGGACTGGAAAGGGCGCCTGCACGAGATCAAGGCCCCGCTTCTCGTCCTCCACGGGACGTCAGATCCGATCTTTCCGGTCGAGCATGGCGCCGCCCTTGCCGAAGCCGTGCCCGGCGGACGGATTGTCCGCATCGAGGGCGGTGGCCACGAACTGCATCCCCAGGATTGGACAACGATCGTCGCTGCTATCGTCGCCCACACTCAAGCCAAATAAGTGCCCGAGCGGGACCTTGACACCAAACGGTCGCGGCAATAGTTAAGTAAATGCTTCAGTGTTGAGTTCACTGCCGCCGACGCCGGCCAGATCTGCAAACCACGAAAAGAGACGAGCAAGACAATGTCCCTGACGATGCATCTCCATCCGCTGGCGTCCTTCTGCTGGAAGCCGCTGATCGCGCTCTACGAGAATGGCACGCCGTTCATCGCCGTGATCGTCGATCTCGGCGATGAGCAATCACGCGCCGCCTTCCTGAGGATATCGCCGACCGGCAAGATGCCGGCACTGCGCGACGATGCGCGCGACCGCACGATACTGGAATCGACCATCGTCATCGAATATCTGGCCGCGCACTATCCCGGTCCGGTCGACCTCATTCCTGCCGACATCGACCTGGCGCTGGCGGTCCGCCAGGCCGATCGTTTCTACGATTTCTACGTCCAGGCGCCGATGCAGAAGATCGTCGCCGACAGGCTGCGGCCGCAGGACAAGATCGACCCGTTCGGGGTCGAGGAGGCGCGCGCGCAACTGCGTAATGCCTACGCCATCATCGAGCAGGATATGCAATCGAAGACATGGGCGACCGGCGAGGCCTTCACCATGGCCGACTGCGCCGCGGCACCGGCATTGTTCTACGCCAACAAAGTCGAGCCGCTGGGTGACAAATACCCGGCCGTGAAGCGCTATCACGACCGGTTGCTGCAACGCCCGTCGGTCGTCCGCGTCATCGAGGAAGCGCAGCCTTACTTCAAATTCTTTCCCTACAACAACGGCTGAGCCCGATGCTGCACGATACCGCCCAGCTCGACCTGATGTTCCAGGCGCTTGCCGACCCGGCGCGGCGCAGCATGGTCGAGCGGCTGTCGCGTGGCCCGGCTTCGGTCAGCCAGCTGGCCGAGCCGCTGGCGATGTCGCTGTCGGCGGTCGTCCAGCACCTCAATGTGCTCGAGGCGAGCGGCCTCGTGCGTACGGAAAAGCTCGGCCGGGTGCGCACCTGCCAGATCGAGCCGAAAGCGTTGCGGAGCGCCGAGCACTGGATCAACGAACGGCGCCTGACCTGGGAGCGTCGGCTCGACCGGCTGGGCGACTTCCTGGCGCAAACCAAAGATGAAATCGACGAAAACTGAAGGAGACAACCATGACCGAACGATCCGTCGTCCATTCCACCTTCGTCATCGAACGCTTCTATCCGGCAGCGCCGGCGAAGGTCTATTTCGCGCTCAGCAATCCGGCCGCCAAGCGGCGCTGGTTCGCCGATCCTGATAGTCCGAACCCGAGCAGGCACGAGATGGATTTCCGTATCGGCGGCAGGGAGATCAATGCCGGCGGGCCGAAGGACGGACCGATCTACACCTACAACGCCGTCTACCAGGACATCGTGCCGAATGAGCGCATCGTCTACAGCTACGATATGCTGTTCGGCGAGGCCCGCATCTCGGTGTCGCTGGCGACGATCGACCTTCGCCCGGAAGGTAAAGGCACGCGGCTGGTCTTGACCGAGCAGGGCGCCTTTCTCGACGGCCATGACAACTCCGCCAGCCGCGAACATGGTACAGGCGTGTTGCTCGATATGCTGGGCGCAGCGCTGGCCGCCGAGGGCTGACAGTCAGTCCCTGGCGAGACGCTTCAGCCCCCCGGCGTTCCAAGCTGCTCGGCTTCCCAGAACTGGTCGAGCCAGATGTTGAGTTTCAGGAAGCCGGCATTGCTGACTGTATAGACGCGCCGCGTGCCTTCGGCCTTGGCGTTGACCAGCCCGGCCTCGAGCAGCACCTTCAGATGTTGCGAAACGGCCGGGCGCGACACTGGCAGTCCGGCGGCCAGTTCATTGACGGTCTTCGGCCCGCGCCGGAGCTCTTCGAGAAGATGGCGCCGATTGGGATCGGCAATCGCCAGGAAGGCATCGGAAAAGATCATGCCTCATTTGTGAGGCAAAGTTTTCCGAATCTCAACCATTGGTTTCATCTTTTCTGCGCGGGTCGAGCCGCAATGCTTCCGGCGTGACCGAGCGATCGGCCGGTTGGGTCTTGAACGCATCGCGGTTTTCGATCGGCACCGGGGCGCGGCGGCTGATGCGCAGCAGCGTGTAGCCGGCCAGGCTGAGATGGGCGAGCGCGGTCGCCAGGAACAGGCCTTCGGGCCGCATCCAGCCCATCAGGGCAGCGGCCAGCAGCGGTCCGATCATGGTGCCGAAGCCATAGAGCAGCAGCAGGCCACCCGACACTTTGACGAAATCCTCGGAGCGTGCGTGATCGTTGGCATGCGCGACCGCGATCGAATAGAGCGTGTAGGCGAAAGCGCCATAGGCGCCGGTGAAGACCAGGACGAAGACCGCGGAGCGCGGTTCGAACAGGAAGATGGCGAGAGCAAACAGCGCGGCGCCAAAGGCCGCGCCCGCCAGCACGAAACGGCGGTCGGTCTTGTCGGACAGCCGCCCCGCCGGAAGCTGCATGGCCGCACCCGCGACGACCACAAGGCTCATCATCAGCGCGATCTGTGGGGTGGCAATGCCGATGCGGGCGCCATAGACGGCGCCCAGCGTGCCCCAGGCACCGTTGGCAATACCGATCAACAGGCAGGCGATCGCCGATACCGGCGAATTCTTATAAAGGCCTTTGACGTCGAGTGAGACGTCCTGCAGCGGCTTGGGGTGCGAAGCCGTCGAGACGGCGGTCGGGATCAGCGACAGGCAAAACAATATGCCGGTGATCATGAACAGCGAGGCGGACTTCACGTCGCCGCCGGCGACGATCATCTGGCCGCCCATGATCGAGGCGTAGGTGACCATCATGTAAAGGCCGAAGACTGTGCCGCGGTTCTCGTTGGTGGCCTTCTCGTTCAGCCAGCTTTCGATGACCATGAAGGCGCCGGCCATGGTGAAACCGGTGAAGGCGCGCAGCAGGATCCAGAAATATTCGTCGATGATCAGGCCGGTGAGCAGAGCGACAATGGCGCCCGACGCGGCAAAGGCGCCAAAAGCCCTGACATGGCCGGCGCGGCGCACGATGCGCGGCGCAAAGAAGCAGCCGGTGACGAAACCGCCGGCCCAGGCCGTGCCCATCAGGCCGAGCGATGCCGTCGAAAAACCTTCGAGTTGGCCGCGCAGCGGCAACAGCAGGCCGTGCAGCCCCGACGCCGCCAGCAGGAAAGCGGTGCCGCGCAGCAGCGAAAGGATCGGTCGGTAGGTTGCAAACATTTTTGGATCCGGCTGGGGTTATGGGGCAGGTCTGAAGACAGTCGCATTCGGGCTTTTCGGCGGCGCCTGCACCAGCTTCCGGAATTATCCGCGGCGAAACAGTGCTTCGGCCGCCGACTTGGTGGTGTCCTTGCTCTTGAGTTCAGCTTCCAGCCGGGCAATCTCGTCGCGCAGGATGCCGATCCGCTCGGACAGTTCGCTGAGCGAAAGCAACGACAGATCCTGCCCGATCTCGTGCGGTCGTGCCTTCTTTTTGGGTTCGTCGTCGAAGATCGCCATCGTCGCTCCTCCCTGATTTGGCCATTTGCCTGATTTGGCAATCAGCATACATAGGGCAAGGGCGTGGATGCAAACAGCCGGCCACAAGCAGGCGAAGCAAGACGGGAAATTTCATGGCGAGCGGACAGAGAATTCCGGCCAGGATGACGGCCATCGCGATCACGGAGCCCGGTGGGCCACGTGTGCTGAAGCCGGAGACGCGCGACGTGCCGATGCCGGGTCCGGGCGAAATCCTGATCCGGGTGCGTGCCGCCGGTGTCAACCGGCCGGATGTGCAGCAGCGCAAGGGTGCCTATCCAGCGCCGCCCGGCGCGTCGGACCTGCCGGGCCTTGAGGCGTCGGGCGAGGTGGCAGCGCTTGGCGACGAGATATCGCGCTGGCGTGTCGGCGACCGGGTCTGCGCGCTGACGCCCGGCGGCGGCTACGCCGAGTATGTCAAGGTTCCCGCCGGCAGCGTGCTGCCGCTGCCCGCCGGTTTCACCCACACCGAAGCGGCGGCGGTGCCGGAGAACTACTTCACCGTCTGGCACAATGTGTTCGAGCGCGGCGGCCTGAAAAAGGGCGAGACATTGCTCGTCCATGGCGGCTCATCCGGCATTGGCACCACGGCGATCCAGCTTGCCTCGGCATTTGGCGCCTATGTCATCACCACCGCCGGCAGCGAGGACAAATGCGATGCCTGCCTGAAGATCGGCGCCGACCGGGCGATCAATTACCGCGAGGAGGATTTCGTCGCCGCGGTCAAGGAGGCCACCGGCGGCAAGGGCGCCAATGTCATCCTCGACATGGTCGGCGGCGACTATGTGGCGCGCAATTACGAGGCCGCCGCGATCGAAGGCCGCATCGTCCAGATCGCCGTGCAAAGCGGGGCGGTGGCGAGCGCCGATTTCTCGAAGATCATGGTCAAGCGGCTGACCCATACCGGCTCGACGCTGCGGCCGCGCACCGTCGAGTTCAAGGCGGCACTAGCCGCCGCGCTGGAAGCCCAGGTGTGGCCATTGCTCGGCACCCGCAGGATAGCGCCAGTCATGGACATGATCTTTCCGCTCAGCGAAGCCTGGCGGGCGCATGAGCGGATGGAGGACGGCGATCATATCGGCAAGATCGTGCTCGACGTCGGCTAGGCCGTATCGGTATTCAGGTGAGGCCGGCCTGCAAATGGCGGCTTCCTGCGCTTCCGGCCTTCGCCGGCCGAAGCACCAATGATTGGTCGTGGCAGTTAAGGCTACGGCCGGCGTAGGCCGGTGCTCACGTACCAAAAGTACGCTCCGCTCCGGTTCTCGGCAGCCACCCAGTTTGGTCGCTTCGCGCCCGTCTTCGACTCCGACTCGGCCTGACCTGAATCTCGACGCGCCCTGGCGTGCGGTCGCCCAGACAAGCTGAAGAAAGGCTTAATGCTGCAATGCACAATTGCATTGCGGCCATGCAAAAGCGTCTGTTCAATTCGTGGGCAGCGATGCCTATCTAAGCGTCATCGAAACGAATTGATCCAACAAATGGAGGACTACCATGAACCCGATCCGCGCTTACCGTAACTGGCGTATGTACAATGAAACCGTGCGCGAGCTGAACAAGCTCAACGCCCGTCAGCTCAACGATCTCGGCATCAACCGCGCCGACATCGAGGCAATCGCCCGCAAGGCGATCTGATTTCGAGCCTGGTCCGGTTCGAAAACCGGACCATGCTTTAGAAGCCAGAGCCGCAGCAGACGCTTTGCCGTCGCCGGTTCCGAACCCGCTGGACCCTGTCCGGCGGGTTTTGTCTTTTCAGCTGTTGGGTTCATGGCTTTGGCCGGTCCCGGATTGTGCTGACGCCGCCTTTGCCGCGCGCCCTCCCAAAACCGTTGCGATTTGACCTGAGAGCGGTTATACAGACCGCGAATTTCCCATTTTGGTGGCTCTAAACCACCGCCCGCGCGGGAACGCGGGCGAACGAGAAGGATTTTTGCAATGGCCAATACGCTGCTGATGCCCAAGGCGACCGCCGTCTGGCTGGTCGACAACACCGCGCTGTCCTTCGAGCAGATCGCGCAATTCTGCGGGTTGCATCCGCTCGAGGTCAAGGCGATCGCCGACGGCGAATCGGCGCAAGGCATCAAGGGCATGGATCCGATCATGACCGGCCAGCTGAGCCGCGACGAGATCGCGCGCGCCGAGAAGGACCCGAACCAGCGCCTGAAGCTGTCGGATCCCAAGGTTCGGGTGCCGGAATCCAAGCGCAAAGGTCCGCGCTACACGCCGCTGTCGAAGCGCCAGGACCGACCCAACGCCATCCTCTGGCTGGTGCGCAACCACCCCGAGTTGAAAGATGCGCAGATCTCGCGCCTGGTCGGCACCACCAAGTCGACGATCGATCAGATCCGCGACAGGAAGCATTGGAATTCGGCCAATCTGCAGCCGATGGACCCGGTGACGCTGGGTCTCGCCTCGCAGATCGACCTCGACATGGAAGTCAACCGCGCCTCGCGTGGCCGCGAGCAGCCGCAGCCGGTTGGCGACACGCTGCTGCCGGCGGCTTTGACCGAACGGCTGGTGCCGGCGCCGGAGAAGCCGAAGGACGAGGACGCCGAACTCGACGCCAATGCCGTCTTCGCCAAGCTTTCGGCGCTGAAGTCGAAGAACCCGGATCCGGACGAGGAAGAGTAGGAAGCGGTCGGCCGCAGGCCGATCCAGCATAGCAAAAAGCCGCTTCGAGCGGGCTTTTTTATTGCCAGGATTTTTACGGTTTCAGGTTCGCGCTGCCCGGTCCGGCGCCATGCCGTAATCCTCCGAGCGCTCCACCGCCCGATAGAAATCGGTCAGCTGCTTGCCGCGCTCAGGCTTGAAGTTGCGGCCGGCGATGACCACCGAGGCGAGGCGATCGATGCGGAAGGCGCGGAAATCGTCGCGCATCTCGCACCAGGCGACCAATGTCCACACCTTGCCCCAGAACCACAGGCCAAGCGGCCGGATATCGCGCGCGGTGCCGCGGCCGGCCTCGTCGGAATAGTCGATGGTCAGCACCTGACGCTTTTCGACGGCGCGCTCGATCAGGTCGATTGCTTCCCGTGCGGCATCACTCACCACCCACATCGGCGTGTGGATCTCGGTGCGGGCGATGCGATCCTTCTCGGCGTCGGGCAGCACGGCGCCGATCTTGACCAGCGCCTCCTCGGCGGCCCGCGCCATGGCGGCGCCCCCAAAGGCGCGCACCATGCGGGCGCCGGCGACCAGCGCGACGATCTCGTCACGCGTAAACATCAGCGGCGGAAGGTCGAAACCCTCCCTCATCATGTAGCCGACGCCGGCCTCGCCGTCGATCGGCACCCCGGTCGACTGCAGGTCGGCGATGTCGCGATAGATGGTACGCTCGGAAACCTCGAGCCACGTGCCCAGTTTCTGGGCGGTGACCAGACGGCCACCGCGCAGATGCTGCACGATCTGGAAGAGCCTGTCGGCGCGGCGCATCGTATGGTCCCTTGTTTCTATGCACGTCGTGACCCCAAAACCGGTTCCCGTTTTTGGGCGGCACGCATTATGGTTCCAGCCCTTCGCTCTTGCGCTGCGCGGCAACGAATGCCGTGCCGAAGGACAATTTCTTGGTTGTCGGCGTGTTCGCGTCGAGCACTCGCCAGAATGGTGCAATGTCATTCAACGTCATGCCGCGCTCGAGATCCTCGTTGGCAGCTTCGGCGACAGTGCGCAGATGATAGCCGATGGTGACCGGACATGTCACTTCGGCACCGTGCTCGATGGCGAGCGCGGTGCGCAGGGCACGGACATCCATATCCACGCCTTTGGGAATTGTGCGGATGAAATCGTCGACCTGACGTGCCGTCGGTACCAGCATCGGCTGGCCTTCGACGACGTCGGACATCGTGCGCGGCGTCGGCTTGACGCCGTGAATGCCGGGCGTGTTCAACCTGTCGTTCCAGCTCTTCACCATATGAATGCGTTCCCGCTAGACGAAAAGTCCAAAACTGTTGCCGTCCGGGTCGAGACAATAGGCGAACGTACCGGCCGGGATTGAGATCGCCGGCGAGACGACCTTGCCGCCATTCTCGGTCACCCGTGCCATTGCGTCCTCGATCGGTGCCGCGACCGACAAATGGATGGTCGGGCCGGTTCCTGGCGCTGCCGGCTTTCCGGGATAGACATGCCCCGATGCCAATCGTTCCTGGGCACTGAACATGGCTATCGGATTGGGACCGCTCTCTTCGAGGGTCAGATCGTTCTGCAGCACCGAGGCGTAGAAGGCGCGCGCCCGATCCATGTCAGTGACCGGTATTTCGAACCATGCCGATGCTTTTGCGGGAATGAACGCCATATCTCTCTCCTGACATCGCTGCACTATGGCACGCGGCTCCTGACACCATACTGTCAGGAGCCTTCAGCATGCTCTTTGGTCAGCCGGCCAAACATTTCGATGAAAAGGACATTGCTGTTCGCGCACCGCTTGCTCCATCCCATGCGCGCCGAACCTGTCATGTGGGCGTTGTGACGCCCACATCCAACAGTCGTGGCGAAAAAACTCAATTGCCGCGGATGTGGCGGCCTTCAAACATATCCGGCCAACCAATGTCCTTGCGGACGTCCGGCGGCAGCGAATTCATGAAGCGCTGGGTGCGGATCTCGTTGCGCATCGTCCGGATCTTGCCGACATAGTGCTGGACGCTGCGAAGAATTGTGGAACCGTTCATGGCGACTCTCCTCTGTTTTGATGAGGGCATCATCGCACACCCCTCCTGACAGCAGTCTGTCAGGAGCTTTCAGGGCCTTTGACGATCCTTGCTGCTTGTGCCGGCGTTGCGTTTGAGGCCTGGCGATTGTTCACTTTCGGTGTCGGTGTGTTCGACGTCGTTCAGCCGTCAGCGACGGACTGTCGGCGTTTGCGGCCTTCAGCAACAGGGTCGGCGTTCTGATATGGGAGGAGAACAATTTTCCTTAAAACAGGTCCGCGACCTGGGGAGACGACCATGAGCCTGCAACTGACAGGAATTCACCATCTGACGGCAATCACCGCCAATGCGCCCGGAAATCTTCATTTCTACACGAGGGTTTTGGGTTTGCGGCTGGTCAAGAAGACGGTGAACCAGGACGACACGTCGGCCTATCACCTTTTCTACGCCGATGGCGAGGCGACGCCGGGCAGCGACCTTACCTTCTTCGACTGGCCGGTCGGGCGCGAACGCCGAGGCACCCACAGCATTATCCGCACAGGCCTGCGGGTGGGCAGCGCCGAAAGCCTTGCCTGGTGGAAAGAGCGCCTGGCCGGCGAAAATATCGCGACCGGAGAGATCGGCGATATCGGGGGCGCCCTGTCGCTGGATTTCGAGGATCCTGAGGGCCAGCGGCTGCGTCTTGTCAGCGATGGCGGTGCAGGTGACAGCCACCCCTGGGCGCAAAGCCCGGTGCCGGCCGCGCACCAGATACGCGGGCTCGGGCCGATCGTGATCAGCGTTCCCGACATAACCAACACCGAGGCGGTGCTGACCAGGGTGATGAACATGCGCAAAGGGCGCGACTATGCCTCGCCGGACGGCCAGGGGCAGGTCCACGTCTTCGAAATGGGCCAGGGTGGGCCGGCGGCGGAGCTTCATGTCGCGGTGCAGCCGGGTCTTTCGCCGGCCGGCCAAGGTGCGGGTGCCGTCCATCACGTCGCCTTCCGGGCGCCGGACCAGGCAACGTTGCATCAATGGACGGCGCGGCTGGCGGAGTTCCGCCTGCCGTCAAGCGGCGAGGTCGAGCGTTACTACTTCCGCTCGCTCTACTTCCGCGAACCGAACGGCATCCTGTTCGAGATCGCCACCGACGGACCGGGCTTCACCGCCGACGAGCCGCTGGAGACGCTGGGCGAGAAGCTGGCCTTGCCGCCGTTCCTCGAGCCGAAGCGCGCCGCGATCGAGGCCGGCCTCAAGCTGCTGGCCTAGCGTCTGCCAGGCCAGGCGAAGGAGCGCTTTGACAGCCGGCCCTGATGCTGGTCAAAGGCGGCATGTCGAAACTCCTCGCCCTCGTCATCATCGCCATGATGGCCATCCAACTGATCAAGCCGCTCGGTTGGCCGGGGCTGAAGCGGCGCAGCGATTTCTGGAAGCTGGCCCTGCTGGCGATGGCGGCGATCTCGATCACGGCTGTGCTGGGGCATTGGACCTGAGAGTGGCCGGCCGGCCGTTCATTCGGCGATCACCAGCCCAACGAGATGTTCCGCCCAGGCGCGGTAACCGGCCTCCGATGCGTGAAATCCATCCGACGCGAAGCCGGCCTCGGGGTCGGGGATCGGTAGGCGTGGCGCCGGCACCGCGCCGCGCTCGAAGCAAAGGCGCTCGCCCATGCGGTTCATCTCACTGGCGCGGATCTCGAGGATCTTGCCGAGCAGTGGCGGCATTGCTGGCGCCATCGTGAATTCCAGCACCGGCGACCACACCACGCGCGCCTCCGGCCATTTGGCGCGTAGCGCATAGAGAAGGCCGCCAAATTCCTTCTTGAAGCGTGGCACCGAGTGAAAATTCTTGGTGTCGTTGGTACCGATGGCCAACACGATATGCGTCCACGGATCGGCCGACAGATTGGGCAGGACGTGGTCGCGGATCTGGCCTGATGTCGCCGAATTGAAACCAGCCGCCCGCCAGCGCACGGCACGGCCGGTGCGTTGAGCAATCAGCGCTGCCAGTTGCGCGGCAAGCCCGTTCTCCGAATTGCCGATGCCGACCGAGGCAGCGGAGGAATCGCCCAGCACCAGAAGCGAGATCGCCGGCGCCTTGCCGGCGACATCGTGCATGACCGGGCCTTGCGCCGGCAGCATGCGAGAGGTGCGGCGGCGCACACCGAGCCCTTGCCAGATGTAGACCGGGAAGGCGAGCCAGGTGAGGAGGGCGAGAGGGCGCACAGCGAAGACCTTGAGACAATCAAAGATGTGGACTTAGCGCATCTGGCGTTGCGGGTGAACGACCTTGTGCCGGCCGGTGTCAGGCTCTGCTTTGGTCGCAGCAGTCGTCGCTCTGTCTCCCGGACCTGTCGCCATACTCGTCGTGCAACCGCACCCAGTCCATCAGGCTATGGTAGGGACCTGCCTCGTTGCGGCCTTTCGGCGTCATATCGAGATAGTGATAGGCGCCGATCAGCGGATCGCCGCCCCTGGAGCGCGACATGAAGGTCAGGAAGATGTCGCCTTTCTCGTCCCTGTAGAACACGCTGCTGCCGGGAAGTTCCTTCGACGTCCGGGGACGGGTCTCGAAATTGTAAGTGGTGTCGCCGGCTGCGATCTGCTTGTCGGTGAAGGACACCTGCATGTCGAAGTTGAAGTCCGAGGCGTAGGACGACAGCCAGTCGAATTTCCAGTCCATGCGCTGCTTGTAGGGGAGCAGTTCGGCCAGCGGCGCACGCGACACCACGACCAGCGACACGTCGTGGTTCCTGAGATGCTGGTTGGCGCCGTCGATATGGTCGGCAAGGAAGGAACAGCCTTCGCAGCGGTGATCGGCGCCTGGCCCCAACATGAAGTGGTAGACAATCAGCTGACTTTTGCCGGCGAACAGGTCGGCCAACCGCTTCGGTCCCTGTTCGGTCTCGAAGACATAGTCCTTGCGGATTTTCAGCCAGGGCAATTCCCTGCGCTCGGCGGCGATGCGTCGCGAAACCGCGTCAATTCCTTCTCGCGCGCCAGATGCGCCTTGTGCGCCTCGAACCAGTCTTCGCGCGAAACGACCTTGTTGCGATGCATGAGCTTCTCCCTGTCATTCACCCCAAGGACGTTCGGGTTCGGCGCAAGCCGACATCGCCGCCAGCCTTTTTAGGGAGGAGATAGGCATGCAGATGCCGCCCCCCAAGCCGGGCGGCTGCAAATCAAAACCCGGGCGCATCGGCCCGGGTCCGGATCAAGACAGGCGCGTCGGGGTCAGGCGGCCTTTTCCAGGCTCGCCTGCCATTTTCCGAGCGCCGCCAGATGGTTCATGCGGGCGCGGTGGGCGAAGGCGGCCTGGCCGGCAGCCACATTGGCAGCCTTGCCGCCCCAGGCTTTTTGCGGCGCCGCCTGCAAGGCGCGGCCATAGGAGAAGGTCAGCTTCCAAGGATGCGGGCCGATGGCATTGATGGCGTTGAGGTTGGCGGTCGCCTCCTCGTCCTCCTGGCCGCCGGAGAGAAAAGCGATACCCGGCACCGCGGAAGGCACCGTCTGGCGGAACAGCTTTATGGTCTTTTCGGCGACTTCCTCGGGGCTGCTCACCTTGCCCGATTTCTTCCCGGCGAGAACCATGTTCGGCTTCAGGATGGTGCCTTCCAGCACGACGCCGGCCGCATGGAGCTCGTCATAGAGTTTTATCAACGTCGCCTTCGAGATTTCGCAGCAGGTGTCGATGTCGTGGGCGCCGTCCATCAGCACCTCCGGCTCGACGATCGGCACGATGCCGGCCTCCTGGCAAAGTGCTGCATAGCGGGCCAGCGCATGGGCGTTCGAGTTGATCGAATTTGACGAGGGCACGCCCTTGCCGGTGTCGATGTCGATCACCGCGCGCCATTTTGCGAAGCGGGCACCGAGCTTGTAGTAGTCGGCGAGCCGTTCGCGCAGGCCGTCGAGGCCTTCGGTGACGGTGTCGCCGGGAAAGCCGGCCAGCGGCTTGGCGCCGGCGTCGACCTTGATGCCGGGAATGGCGCCGGCGGCCTTGATGATGTCAACCAGCGGCGTGCCGTCGGCGGCCTTCTGGCGAATGGTCTCGTCATAGAGGATGACGCCGGAGATGTATTTTGTCATCGCATCCTTGGCGCGGAACATCATCTCGCGATAGTCGCGGCGGCTGTCGGCGGTGGATTCGACGCCGATGACGTCAAAACGCTTCTTGATGGTGCCGGAGCTTTCGTCGGCCGCCAGCAGGCCCTTGCCATCGGCCACGATCGCGGCGGCAATGTCTTCGAGACGTTCGCTCATGCTGCTTCTCCTAAAACGGTTTTCCGTGCCAACGGAACTCTACCGCCAAAGGAATGGCGCCGGAAAGCTCGAATCGCTTGAAAGTCCCCGGCGCCGCTGTTCGCTCTCGTGGTGATCGCCTCAGTGCTTCAACACGTCGACGCCGGGCAGCGGCTTGCCTTCCATCCATTCCAGGAAGGCGCCGCCTGCGGTCGAGACATAGGTGAAGTCGTCGGCAACCCCGGCATGGTTGAGTGCCGCCACCGTATCACCACCGCCGGCGACCGAGACCAGCTTGCCGGCCTTGGTGCGCGCCGCTGCGTGCTTGGCCGCCGCCACCGTGGCGTGGTCGAAGGGCTCGATCTCGAAGGCGCCAAGCGGGCCATTCCAGACCAGCGTCGCGGCGCGGTCGATCCATTCGGCGATGGTCTTCACGGTCTTTTCGCCGACATCGAGGATCATGCCGTCGGCCGGCACGTCGGCGATGGCGACGGTCTCGCTGGCGGCGCCCGCCTTGAATTCCCGGGCGACGACGCCGTCGACCGGCAGGATGATGGCGCAGCCAGCCTCGGCTGCCTCGATCATGATCTGCTTGGCGGTCGGGGCCAGATCATGCTCGCACAGCGATTTGCCGACATCGGTGCCGCGCGCGGCAAGGAAGGTGTTGGCCATGCCGCCGCCGATGACCAGCGCGTCAACCTTCTTCACCAGATTCATCAACAGGTCGATCTTGCTCGAGACCTTGGCGCCGCCGACGATGGCGACCACCGGGCGGACGGGATTGCCGAGGCCCTTTTCCAGCGCGTCAAGCTCGGCCTGCATGGTGCGGCCGGCGAAGGCCGGCAGCAGATGCGCCAGCCCTTCGGTCGACGAATGGGCGCGGTGCGCGGCGGAAAAGGCGTCATTGACGAAAATGTCGCCATTGGCTGCCAGCTTTTCGGTGAAGGCCGGATCGTTCTTCTCCTCGGCCTTGTAGAAACGGGTGTTTTCGAGCAGCAGCACGTCGCCCTTGTTCATGGCGGCAACGGCGCTCGCTGCCTTGTCGCCGATACAGTCCGCAGCAAAGCCAACGGGACGGCCGAGCACGTCGGCAGTCGCCTTGGCGATCGGCTCCAGCGAGAATTCGGGCGAGGGACCGTCCTTTGGCCGGCCGAAATGGGCGAGCAGAATGACCTTGGCACCTTTGCCGGACAATTCGGCGATGGTCGGCGCGATGCGCTCGATGCGGGTGGCGTCGGTGACCTTGCCGTCGGCGACGGGAACGTTGAGGTCGACGCGCACCAGCACGCGCTTGCCGGAGATGTTGCCGATATCGTCGAGTGTCTTGAAGCCGGCCATGCTGGTCCCTTTCGCGAAAAATCGCCGGGACCATACCCCGCACCGTCGACGATGCAAGACCTGCGACGAGGCGAGGCGGAAAATATGATCCGGCATTTGGCGTCGGGAGCGGTCAGCTCTCGCTTTGTGTCTTTTCCACCGCCGGTTCCGGGGCTGGTTCCACCTCGGCCTCGCCGTCGGCAATCTGCGGTTCACCGGGCTTGCGCCAGTTGCGGACAATGGCGGAGAGCCGGTCGCGGATTTCGCCGGCACTCAGGAAGACCGGCACCCGCGCCACCGGCGCGGTCGGCTCGAAGGACAGGCCGAGGCCCATGATCTTGCCCTTGTCGTCGACGTCGCGGACGATCAGTTCGATTGGGCCAATCAGCACCCGGTCGGCATATTCGGCATGGCCGCCAAGCCGCGCCGTCACCAAGGCGCCGACGGTGAGCTTTTGCTCTGCCTCGGTCAGGCCCGGCGCATAGGCGGCCTCCAGTTCCTCGGCTGAGCGTGCCGGGTCGACGGCGAAGGCGCCGAAGAAATCGGCATCCTCGGGATCGACCACGGCGCGGCTGGCGAACAATTTGTCGAGCAGGCGCGGATAGCGGTCGGGCACGAAAATGTAGACCTGGTCGCCGGCCGCCAGCCGGCCCATGTCCTGGAAGCGCATCGAGCGCCCGTCGCGCAACACCAGCGAGGGTCGCGCCCAGCGCGGAATACGCTCGCCGCGCGCCACCGGACTGCCCGGTGCGACGCGGTAGGCAAGAAGCTCGTGATGGGCAGAGCCCGGCAGTTCGAGTTCGACCTTGTCCAGCGGTCCGAGCCGCGCCGGCACGATCAGGCCGAGGCGGCGTGCCAGCGGCCCGACCGTCCAGCCCTGGATGACCAGCGACACCAGCACGATGATGAAGGCGGTGTTGAAGATGAGGCGGCCATTCTCCAGGCCGCCGAGCAGCGGCGTGATGGCGAGCAGGATGGACACGGCGCCGCGCAAGCCGACCCAGGACACGAAGGCGACCTCGGGGCGCGGCAGGCGAAACGGGATCAGGCACAGCCAGACGGCAAGCGGCCGGGCGATGAAGATCAGGAACAGGCCGAGCAGCACCGCCGGCACCATGATCGCCGGAAACTGCGATGGCGTCGCGAACAGGCCGAGGATCAGGAACATGATGATCTGCGCCAGCCACGACATGCCGTCCTGGAAGCGCTTGAGAATGGTGACGGCGCGGATGTCGGAATTGCCGGCAACCAGGCCGGCGAGATAGACCGCCAGAAAGCCGGAGCCGCCAATGGCGCCGGCGGCGGCGAACACCATCAGAGACAAGGTCAGCACGAAGATCGGCAGCAGGCCGTGATCGAGATTGAGCCGGTCGACGAGGCGCACGATGGCCATGCCGCCGAGAATGCCGACGACGGCGCCAAGCCCCATGTTGAGCAGGAAGCCGAGGACGAGGTTGGTGACCAGAACCTTGGCTTCGGGATCGGCGTGGGCGGCGATGATCTCGACCAGCGTGATGGTCAGGAAGATGGCAATCGGGTCATTGGTACCGGATTCGACTTCGAGCGTGGCGCGCACGCGTTCGCGCAGGTTGATCTCGCCGGCGCGCAACAGGAAGAACACCGCGGCTGCGTCGGTCGAGGCGACGGCGGCACCGAGCAGGAAGGATTCCAGCCAGGTAAGATCGAGCATATAGTAGGCAGCGGTGCCGAACAGGCCGGTGGTCAACAGGACGCCGACGGTCGCCAACGACAACGCCGGCCCCGCCGCCTGCCGCAAGGCGTTGAGCGGCGTGCCGAAACCGGAATCGAACAGAATGACGGCGAGCGCCAGTGAGCCGGCAAAATAAGCCAGCCGCGCATTGTCGAACTGGATGCCGAGGCCATCGGTTCCGGTGGCCAGGCCGATGCACAAAAACAAGAGCAGGAGGGGAGCGCCGAAGCGGAAGGCGATCAGGCTCGAAAACGCGGCGGCAAGGACAAGCGCGGTGCCGACCAGCGTGACGAGATAGATCGCATGCTCCATCCGTGATTTGCCCCTCGAATTCCTCTTTCTCCCGATTTACGGGAGAGTGGGGCGAAGGCATGGCCAGCGCAAGGCGGGAGGGTGGCTTTTTGCCCTATGCCGCTGATTTTCAGGTATTTTGGCGCTCAGGGCTTCTCCTGAGCCGCTCTAACGAAAAACGCCCGGACAAAGCCGGGCGTTTCGTGTCGCGAGACGATGGTTTCGCAATCAGGCGATGGTCTTGCCGAAGGCGACCGCGGTGTCGGACATGCGGTTGGAGAAGCCCCACTCATTGTCGTACCAGGACAGCACCGAAACGAAGTTGCCGTCCATGACCTTGGTCTGGTCGAGCGCCATGATCGAGGACCGCGGATCATGGTTGAAGTCGATCGAGACGTTCGGATGATGGGTGACGCCGAGGATACCCTTGAGCTTGCCGTTGGAGGCGGCGATGACCGCTTCGTTGATTTCCTGGACGGTGGTCGCGCGCTTGGCGATGAACTTGAAATCGACGACAGAGACGTTCGGGGTCGGCACGCGGATGGAGATACCGTCGAGCTTGCCCTTGAGATCGGGCAGCACCAGGCCGATCGCCTTGGCGGCACCGGTCGAGGTCGGGATCTGCGACAGAGCGGCGGCGCGGGCGCGGTAGAGATCCTTGTGCATGGTGTCCAGCGTCGGCTGGTCGCCGGTGTAGGAATGGATCGTCGTCATCATGCCCTTCTCGATGCCGACGGTCTCGTGCAGGACCGCTGCCAGTGGCGCCAGGCAGTTGGTGGTGCACGACGCGTTCGAGATGATGATGTGGTCCTTGGTCAGCTTGTCGTGGTTGATGCCGTAGACAACGGTGAGATCGGCACCGTCGGCAGGTGCGGAGACCAGCACGCGCTTGGCGCCGGCGGTCAGATGCGCGGCTGCCTTGTCGCGGGCGGTGAAGATGCCGGTGCATTCGAGCGCGATGTCGATGCCGAGTTCCTTCCACGGCAGCTGCGTCGGATCCTTGATCGCGGTGACCATGAACTTTTCCTTGCCGACGGTGATCTGGTCGCCATCGACAGTCACTTCATGCGGGAAGCGGCCGTGCACGCTGTCGTAACGCAGCAGATGCGCGTTGGTCTCGACTGGGCCGAGGTCGTTGACGGCGATGACATCGATGTCCTTGCGGCCGGATTCGTGGATGGCGCGCAGGATGTTGCGGCCGATGCGGCCGAATCCGTTGATGGCTACTCTGACGGTCATTTTTCTCTCCCTGGGAGCTGGAAGGCTGACGATGGGTCCGCAGCTTCATAGCGGCGGACGGACAAAGAATCCAGCCGCAGCGACGTGGATTTAAATCGATTAGGTTGGGCCAGCCCCGCGAAACCGTCTTACCCGATTTCGCGGGGGCTTAGTTCTTTACTTAGCGTGCAGGCGGGTTTCCGCCGCCTTGGCAGCCGCTTCGGCGGTAATGCCGAAATGCGGATAAAGCTGTTCGATCGTGCCGGAAGCGCCGAAGCCGGTCATGCCGATGAAGATGCCGTCGGAACCGATCAGATGATCCCAGCCCTGGCGGATGCCCGCTTCGATCGCCATCTTGATGGGGGCGTTGCCGATCGTCTTCTTGCGGTAGTCGGCGCTCTGCTGGTCGAACAGTTCGAAGCAGGGAACCGAGACGACGCGGGTCGGATGGCCGTGTTTTTCCAGCAATTCACGGGCAGCGACCGCGATCTCGACCTCGGAGCCCGAAGCAAAGATGGTCACCGCCGCTTCACCGCTGGCGGCGACGAGCTCATAGGCGCCCTGGCGGCTGAGGTTTTTGGCGACGAATTCGGTACGCACCGTCGGCAGGTTCTGCCGGGTTAGCGCCAGCGTCGAAGGCGTCTTGTCAGACTCGATGGCCAACTGCCAGCATTCGGCGGTTTCGACCGCGTCGGCCGGACGGAAGAAATTGTGGTTGGGGATGGCGCGCAATGCCGCCATGTGCTCGACCGGTTGGTGGGTCGGGCCGTCTTCGCCCAGACCAATGGAATCATGGGTCATGACGAAGATCGAGCGGATGCCCATCAGCGAGGCAAGCCGCATCGCCGGACGTGCATAGTCGGAGAAGCACAGGAAGGTGCCGCCATAGGCGATGAGGCCGCCATGCAGCGTCAGGCCGTTGATCGCCGCGGCCATGCCATGCTCGCGGATGCCGTAGTGGACATAGCGCTGGCCGTAATCGTCGGCTGTGATGTTCTTGGTCTGGCTGGTCTTGGTGTTGTTGGAACCGGTCAGGTCAGCAGAACCGCTTATGGCCTCAGGCACCGCGCCGTTGATGACTTCCAGCGCCATCTCCGACGATTTGCGGGTGGCGACCTTCGGCTTGTCGGCCGCAAGCTTCTTCTTGTAGTCGGCGATGACGGCGTCGAAATTCGACGGCAGCTGGCCTGCGATGCGAC
Organism: Mesorhizobium sp. P3_B5; assembly: GCF_056402815.1. Lineage (NCBI taxonomy): Bacteria > Pseudomonadati > Pseudomonadota > Alphaproteobacteria > Hyphomicrobiales > Phyllobacteriaceae > Mesorhizobium > Mesorhizobium sp. P3_B5. The sequence continues at coordinate 94,111 of NZ_JBFUGR010000007.1, forward strand.
GTTCGAATTCAGCCTTCAACTTGGCGTCGGCCTTGGCCAGGCGGCCTTCCCAGTCGGTGCGGGCCTTGACGCCGGTCTTGCCGGCGCCGCGCCAGGCGTCGAGGATATCGGCCGGAATCTCGAAGGGCGGTGAATCCCAGTTGAAGAACTTCCTCGCGCCGGCGATCTCGTCGGCGCCGAGCGGCGAACCGTGTGCCTTGTTGGTGCCGGCCTTGGTTGGTGCGCCGAAACCGATGGTCGTCTTGCAGGCGATCATCGTCGGCTTGTCGGAATGGCGGGCCGCCTCGATGGCGTAGGCGATGGCTTCCGGATCGGTGCCGTCGATGTGGCTGGCGTTCCAGCCCGAGGCCTGGAAGCGGGCGACCTGGTCGGTGTTGTCGGCCAAGGAGACGGGGCCGTCGATCGAGATGTTGTTGTTGTCCCAGAAGACGATCAGCTTGTTGAGCTTGAGGTGGCCGGCAAGCGCGATGGCTTCCTGGGAAATGCCTTCCATCAGGCAGCCGTCGCCGGCCAGCACATAGGTGTAGTGGCTGACGAGGTCGTTGCCGAAGGCGGCGTTCATGATGCGCTCACCGAGCGCGAAGCCGACCGAATTGGCGAGACCCTGGCCGAGCGGGCCGGTCGTCGTCTCGATGCCGGCGGCGTGGCCGTATTCGGGATGCCCCGCCGTCTTCGATCCCAGCTGGCGGAAGCTCTTGATCTGGTCGATCGTGATGTCCTCGTAGCCGGTGAGATAGAGCAGCGAATAGAGCAGCATCGAACCGTGGCCGGCCGACAGGATGAAGCGGTCGCGGTCGGCCCAGTGCGGGGCCTTGGCATCGTATTTCAGGAAGCGCGTGAACAGCACCGTGGCGATGTCGGCGCAGCCCATGGGCAGGCCGGGGTGGCCGGACTGGGCCTTCTCGACGGCATCCATGGAAAGAAAACGGATCGCATTGGCCATCCGGTCATGTTGTTCACGCGAGGTCATGCTTCCTCCAATATGGGGGGTTGGGGCCTTGGGAGAGCCCTTGAAAAGGGTGCGCGACACATAGCAGGCGCGGCTTTTTAGTCAACAAATCGGTGCGCTTTTGCCGGTCTCGTGATGGTGGTGTCCCGGTACATTAGCGTTAGTGGGGGACAGTCGCGAGAGCTTTGTTGACGTCGCCTTCACACGGCGCCTAATGTTTCCCAGATAACGCGTTCTGAATGCGAATGATTCGGTGATGGGCAGGGCACAGGACTAAGGCCATGACCGGGGAAACGACACTCAAGGAAGTCATCGCCAGGCTGGGTAAAGCCATCGAGGGGCTGGAAAACGCGGTCGCGGCCAAGCTCAAGCATGAGCGGGATTATTCCGAATCCGAGGCCGAGGTGCAGCGCATGAACGCCGACCGTTCACGGCTGGCGCAGGAACTCGACAATTCCGAAGCCCGCGCCGAACGGCTGGAAGACGCCAACAAGGAAGTGTCGCGCCGACTGGTGACCGCCATGGAAACCATCCGCGCGGTGCTAGACAGGTAGGCTCATGGCACAAGTCACGGTTTCCATCGACGGCAAGCAGTATCGGATGGCCTGCGACGAGGGCCAGGAAGAGCACCTGATCGATCTTGCCGAGCGCTTCGACCGCTACGTCTCGCATCTGAAGGATTCGTTTGGCGAGATCGGCGACCAGCGGCTGACCGTCATGGCCGGCATCATGGTCATGGACGAGCTGTCGGAACTGCAAAAACGCGTCAAGGGCATGGAAAGCGAAGTGCTGACCCTGCGCAAGACGCGCGACGACGCGCTGACCAAGGCCGACAAGAACGATTCCGTGCTGACCGGCGCGCTTGGCGCGCTCGCCCAGCGCATGGAAGACCTGGCGACGTCTCTGGCGGTGAAGAAAGCCTGAGCCGCAGAAAATCCTGTCGCCGACTGCCGGCAGGGGCGAAAAATTTTCGCCCGCCGATGGCAATGCCTACCCTCTGAGCGTTTGATCGATGCCGTCATGGTGCTAGGATCGATTGCCGGCGCCGGCCGGTATTTCACAAAGGGGTAGGGTCATGAGTGTTCGTATCAACGATATCGCGCCGGATTTCACGGCGGAGACCACGCAAGGCACGATCAACTTCCATGAATGGATCGGCGACGGCTGGGCTGTGCTGTTCAGCCATCCGAAGAATTTCACGCCGGTGTGCACCACCGAGCTCGGCACGATGGCCGGGCTGGAAGGCGAGTTCAAGAAACGCAACGTCAAGATCATCGGCATCTCGGTTGATCCGGTCGCGAGCCATGACAAGTGGCAGGCCGACATCAAGACGGCGACCGGCCAGACGGTGAATTATCCGCTGATCGGCGACAAGGAGCTCAAGGTCGCCAAGCTCTATGAGATGCTGCCGGCGGGCGCCGGTGAAACCTCGGAAGGGCGCACGCCGGCCGACAACGCCACGGTGCGTTCGGTCTACGTCATCGGTCCCGACAAGAAGATCAAGCTGGTGCTGACCTATCCGATGACCACCGGCCGCAATTTCGATGAGATCCTGCGCGTCATCGATTCCATCCAGCTGACGGCCAAGCACCAGGTGGCCACGCCGGCGAACTGGAAGCGGGGCGAGGATGTCATCATCACCGCCGCCGTCTCCAACGAGGACGCGATCAAGCGTTTTGGCGCCTATGAGACGATCCTGCCGTATCTCAGGAAGACCAAGCAGCCTACCGCATGAGCTTCCTTCTCCCCGTCACTATACGGGGAGAAGGTGCCGGCAGGCGGATGAGGGGCGGCGCGGCGTTCGAGGATGAGCGCGTGCCTGCCTCGCAAAGGCAATTGCTGGAAAAGACAACCTCGCGGCCTTGGCGCTGCCCCTCATTGTCCTGCCGGACATTTCTCCCCGTATAGTGACGGGGAGAAAGAGGCGCGCCACCGCTTTCGCCAAATAAAAACGGCGGCGCCAGATTCTGGCGCCGCCGTTTTGTTATTGCTTAATGCGCGGTGGCTTTACGCCGCCGGCTGTACCTCGATGGTGCGCAGTGCCTGCATCTGGCGCTTGGCCGCGGCCTTGACCGCGTCCTGCACCTTCTCGAAGGCGCGCACCTCGATCTGGCGCACGCGCTCGCGGCTGATATCGAACTCGGCCGACAGCTCTTCCAGCGTCAGCGGCTCCTCGGCGAGGCGGCGTGCTTCGAAGATGCGCCGTTCGCGCTCGTTGAGCACGGCAAGAGCGCCCGACAGCATCCCGCGCCGGTTTTCCAGCTCGTCCTGCTCGATCAGCATCTCTTCCTGGCTTTCGTGGTCGTCGACCAGCCAGTCCTGCCATTCGCCGGATTCGCCTTCGCTGGCGCGGATCGGCGCGTTGAGCGAAGCGTCGCCCGACAGGCGGCGGTTCATCGACACCACTTCGGCTTCTGACACGTTCAGCCTTGTCGCGATCTCGGTGATCTGGTCGGGCTTCAAATCGCCGTCGTCGAGCGCCTGGATCTTGCCCTTCACCTTGCGAAGGTTGAAGAACAGGCGCTTCTGGTTGGCGGTTGTGCCCATCTTGACCAGGCTCCACGAGCGCAGGATGTACTCCTGGATCGAGGCCTTGATCCACCACATGGCGTATGTCGCGAGGCGGAAGCCGCGCTCGGGTTCGAATTTCTTGACGGCCTGCATCAGGCCGACATTGCCTTCCGAGATCACTTCACCGATCGGCAGGCCGTAGCCGCGATAGCCCATGGCGATTTTGGCAACGAGCCGAAGGTGGCTGGTGACGAGCTTGTGCGCAGCCGTGGTGTCCTCATGCTCGGCGTAACGCTTGGCGAGCATGTACTCTTCCTGCGGCTGCAGCATCGGAAAGCGGCGGATTTCTTCCAGGTAGCGGCTGAGGCCGCCTTCGCCGGAAACAATACTGGGTAATGACTGGGCCATGATAGCGCCCCCTCTCTCTTGGAGTGATGCCCCCGAAACGCGGCGGGCATGTGACGCGAACGCCAAAAGGCTCATCCGCGACAACGAATTCATATAGGAACAAAACCAGAAAAGACAGGCATTTGTTCAACACGAAACAGTGTGTCACGCCAAAGTGAACAATGCCGCTCAGGTTTTAGGAGACCGTTCAGAGTTTGCGAAAGCCGCCGACGAGTTCCTCCATGTCCCCCGGTATCGGCGCCTCGAACCTCATCGATAAATGGGTAGTGGGGTGCCGAAATGCAAGGAGGCGGGCATGCAAAGCCTGTCGTGGAAATGCCTTCACCAAGGCCTTCAACGGTTCGGGCAGCCGGTTGGCCTTGGTGCGAAAGGCTTGCCCATAATCGGGATCGCCGACGACGGGATGGCCGATATGCGCCATGTGGACGCGGATCTGGTGGGTGCGGCCGGTCTCCAGCCGGCATTCGACCATGCTCGCCGTGGCGAATTCCTGCTGCTGTTCGCCAAAACGCTCCAGCACGATGAAATGGGTGATGGCGTGGCGGGCGTCGTCGCGCCCCGCCGGCACCACGGCGCGGCGCACGCGGTCGGCGGCACGGCCTAGCGGCGCATCGACCTTTCCGGTCGGCCTCGTCGGTATGCCCCAGACCAGCGCCAGATAGGCGCGTTCGAGGTCGCCGGTCAGGCCGTGGTCGGCAAAGGCTTCCGACAACGCCTTGTGCGCGCGATCGGTCTTGGCGACGACCATGACGCCGCTGGTTTCCTTGTCGAGCCGGTGCACGATGCCTGGCCGCCTGACGCCGCCAATGCCGGAAAGACTGTCGCCGCAGTGATGGATCAGCGCGTTGACCAGTGTGCCGGTCCAGTTGCCGGCGCCGGGATGCACGACCAGCCCGGCCGGCTTGTTGATGACGATCAGCTCGGCGTCTTCGTAAAGCACATCCAGCGCGATCGCCTCGCCTTGCGGTTCGGCCGGCTCCGGTTCCGGCGTCACAACCGACACGCGCTCGCCGGCGGCCATCTTGCGCTTGGTCTCGTCGACCGGCTTGCCGTTGACGCTGACCGCGCCCTGCTTGATCAACATCTGCACCCGGCTGCGCGACATGTCCGGGCCGAGTTGGCCGGCCAGCCATTGGTCGAGCCGCTGGCCGGCCGCGTCAGCGCCTGCTTCCAGCGTGATCGGCGCGGGCTCTATGAATTGCTGGGTCTCTTCGCTATGAGCGCTCATCGAAAAAATTCCGGAATTTTGCCATGGCCAGGCCGCTTGCCGACGAAGACCAGGAAAAACCGCTCGACCCCGAGGTCGAAAGCGTGCGGAAGAAACTCCTGCGCTTCATGGCCATCAATCTCGGCCTGCTGTTGCTCGCCCTTATGGTGGTGATCGGAGCGCTTGTCTACAAAGCCCGCAATGCGCCTTCTGTCAGCCCGCCACTGGCCGGCGACATCCAGGTGCCTGCCGGCGAGCCGCTGACGGGGGACATCGTGCTGCCGGTCGGGGCCAAGATCGTCAGCCAGTCGCTATCCGGCAGCCGCATTTCGATCGACGCCGAACTCGCCGACGGCGGCCGGACGATCTTTGTCTATGACATTGCCGAGCGCCGCATCGTCGGCCGCTTTGCAATCCGCACCAAATAACCGGCCGCAACAAATAACTGAGCGCAACACATGACCGGGTTTGCCGAAAGCCGCCGCATTGCCACCGTCACGCTCGTCGTCGCCGACTATGACGAGGCGATTGCCTGGTATGTCGGCAAGCTTGGCTTTGCCCTCACCGACGACATCGATCTCGGTGACGGCAAGCGCTGGGTGACGGTGACGCCGGCGACCGCGCAAGGCGCGCGGCTGTTGTTGGCCGAAGCCGCGGACGATGCGCAGAAAAGCCGCGTCGGCAACCAGACCGGCGGCCGGGTTTTCCTGTTCCTCGAAACCGACGACTTTGCCCGCGATCATGCAGCGATGCTCAAAAACAGCGTCGAGTTCCGTGAAACGCCGCGCCATGAGCCTTACGGCACAGTGGCGGTTTTTGCCGATCTCTACGGCAATCTCTGGGACCTGATCGAACCGAAGCGCCAGGCTTGAAACGGCCCGGATTCTACAGACAACCGATTGTCCCGAAGCCCCGTTGCTTTTTCTCAGCCGTCAGCCTATATCGCCGGTTCTTGAACGCGCCCATCGTCTAGCGGTCAGGACACCGCCCTCTCACGGCGGGAACAGGGGTTCGATTCCCCTTGGGCGTACCAACAAAATCAATACCTTAGCTTCTCACGACCCCCCGCCCGCGCCACCCGACGATGAGCCCCCCGGGCGGCCCACGATGCATTGCGGTCCGTTCCTATCCCCGCAGGTGTGGCCTTAAGTCGCAAACGAATGGCTTCAGAAGCAAGGCGTCGGGGTTCACTGAAGGCGCAATCGACACCATATAGCGATCCACAGCCTCCAAAACGAGAGAAGCTCGCCCGGACGCGGTCGTATTGCGGCCGTCAGCCGGCGTCGGCTCATGAACCAGGAACCTGAAAACCATCATGTCTAAAAATATCGGACTACCTTCGAGAGACGTCCCCCTCATTCAGCTCGGCGTTTTTCAGTGCCGCTTCCCGGTGAGCGAAGACCGGTCAGTGCCCGGCGGGTACCGCTTTTGCGCTGGGCCGACTTCGCCGGATCGCGTGTACTGCGATCACCACCACACCATTGTGACCGCGGTGGACCCTCGTCGAGCCCGTCCGGGTCTCCAGTTGGCTCAACGGCGCGCCGCGTAGGTTACGTTTTGGTGTGGTGAGCCCTCCGCTCGTGGCGGTGGCCAAGAGCATGCCAGGGTTGGCCGCACGGCGGGAACAGGGGGGTCGATCCCCCCTGGGCGTCCAGGATCTCAAAACATCGTGCTCGGATTCGTCGCTTCTGGCGCGGCGCTGCCAATTGAATTAGCATCACCTCAAAAGCCACGAGCCAAAGGCTCGGGACGGCGCGCAGAACGCCGGGGAACGGATCGGGAAAGGCTGCCAGGCACGCACATCCGCCACGCGCATGCTTGGTTGGCGATGGCGTGCGACGGCCAGAGATCTAAGCTCGCCGCAACGGGCGGGACGAGGCAGGGAGAGGGCCAAATGCAGAAGCTGCAATCGCAGGGCGTCCATCACATCACGCTGGTCGGAGCGGGGCGCCAGACCTCGATCGATTTCTGGGAGGGCGTGCTGGGCATGCCGTTCATCTTCGAGCAGCCCAATCTCGACAAGCCCAAGGAGAGTCATCTCTATTTCGATCCGGGCGACGGAAGGCTGATCACCATCTTCACCGATGAGAGCCGCACGGCGGTCAAGCGGCGCACGCCGACCGATCCGGGTTGCGTCCACCACATCGCATTCTCGGTGTCGCGCGTCACCTTCCTGCAAGCGGTCGCCCGGCTCGACGAGCGCGCCATCAAGCACAGCGGCGTCAAGGATCGCGGCTTCATGGATTCGATCTATTTCGAGGATCCGCTCGGCCTGCTGATCGAGCTCGCCTCCTACCGTTTCGAGCCGCCGGTGGGCTTCACCCATGCCGACGTGTTGATGGAGGCACACAAGATCCGCGTCGCGCGTGGTGACTACAATATTGCGGAAGTGCATCTCGCCGACGCGATCCAGGCGCTGGTCGAGCGTTCCCGCGCAACCTTGTCGGACGACCGGGCACCGAAGAACCCATACTGACGACGAGCCAAACAAAAGGGAGGAACACAATGGCCAAGACAGCGACGAAGAGTGCGAAGAAACCTGCGGCCAAGGCAGCCGCCAAACCCGCAGCGAAAGCGGCCGCAAAGCCGGCGGCCAAGGCAGCCGCCAAACCGGCGCCGAAAGCCAAGGCGAAATCGCCGAAAAAGCCGGCGCTGAAGCTCAGCATTCTGAAGCCCAGCGTCAACAACATGACCGTTCGGGTGTTTGCCCGCGCGGCCGGGTTTGACCCTGCCGAGACCGACGCCTGGGGCCACACGCGCTCGCCCGAATATATGGCGCGCAACCCGGCGCATCTGACGCCGATGATCGAGGACAAGGGCCTACCGCGCGGCGTGCTATGGGAAAGCTGCGCCATCATGCAGTATCTCGCCAACAAGCATGGGTTGGACAAATTCTATCCCAAGGCGCCGGCCAAGCGGGCGATGGTCGACAGCGCCATGTTCTACCTGGTCGGCACGTTCTACCCCTATCTGGCGCGCGCTACCTATCCGGCGCTCGGCTTTGCGCAATATGCCGGCGAGGTCGGACACAGCGACGCCCATCCGGATAAAAAATCGGAGGCCCAGAAGGCTGCTACAGCCGCGATTGCCGAGCCGCTGGAGGTCTTTCACAGCTTCTTCCGGGACGGCAAGCCGTTCATCGGCGGCAACAACCCGTCGATCGCCGACATCCGTCTGGCGGCGACGCTCGAGTTCCTGGCGGTCATCGATTACACGCTGCCCAAATGGGCGAAGGAGTATATGGCGGCGATCGAGAAGAAGCTTGGCAAGGCCTATGCCGAGCCGGCCGCCGATGTTCGCGGGTATATCGCCTATGTGAAATCGCAGGCCACGGCCGCAAGCTAAGGTTTCGTTAACCAAAGCCCTGTCTACTCAAGGGCAATTCATCTCCAACCTGTGACCACGGATGTACTGGCGCGGATGTCGAGGTGGAAGGAAAGGTCGGCCTTGCGCCGGCCTTTTTGTTTTTCGAGGGCTCTCGCCCTGGGTCAATGGTGCAGGCGTCTCGCATTGACATGCCGTTGCAGTTCCGGCGTCTCGAAGACGTAGTCGCTCCAGGCCGATTCCGGAATCTGGCCGGCCATATAGCATTCCAGCAGCAGGCTCTGCTCAGGCGTCAGGGGTCTCGGCGCCCGCTCATGGTCGAGTCCCAGCGAGTGGAACAGGTTTCTGGTCAGGCCAGAGACGGTGAAGTGAATAGACATCTTCGGTCTCCTTAGCACACACAACGCGAGCACACACAACGCGCAGGACCGGGCAAAGGTTTCAGCGGCAAGCGGCCGATGTTGCGGGATCGGGATCCATGGTGCCCCTCAGGCCGTGGCGCCGGGGCGACATGCATCGAGCTGCCTGGAACGCTCTTGCCGTCACGGCGTTGTGACAGGGATCAACCAGGAGCAATCGCCATGGTCACGTTCAGGGAAATGAAGGTGCAGGAGATTGTCGAAGACCAATCTCTGACCACCGATCAGAAAATCGCCAGGCTTCGCGACATCGAATCCGAGGCGCGCGGCTTGCAGCGGGCGGCGTCGGAAAGTTCGATGAGCGACGATGATGGCTGGCAGGATGAGCTGCGCCAGGTGCGTTTCGCGCTGGAGAAGCTCGGCGCCAAGGAGCCTAAAAAGGGCGCAGCGTCGCTTTGACTATCTCAACTGAAAGTCGGCCGGCTATTCGCAGACGACGCGATAGCGCTTGCCGGGTGCGCTGACGTCCTTGCAGGTCAGCGGCTTCGTTGGCTCGGCAGACAGGCTGGGCGGGTTGGAGACCCTCGTCAGGCGCCGTGCCGGCGGGGTGTCGCTGTGGGCCACCCATCGTCTCGGCTCCTGCGGCGGCACCGGAAAGACACCGGTTTGCGCCTGCAATTGGGTTGCTCGCGTCTGCGATGGATCCTGGTCCCAGAAACGCCTGACATCGAGCGGTCTGGGGATGACCACCGTCCCGTCATAGCTGCGCGCGCAACCACTGCCGAAAAGCAGCGTCACGCCCAGGAAACAAGGCAGAATCCGACCGAACATTAGCAATACCCCTTGGTAACTTATAACGCGGCTGCGGTCCCGCCGACAACCGGCCGAATTGACGCGTTGCAGTTGCCGTCTTTTGGATCAATGCAACCCGTTATGGTTAGCGGATCATTAATGCTTCTCGGGCACATTCCGTCGGCGAACCGCGGGGAGGGTTCGGCCTTGGTTTTCGGGGTGGGACGGGATGGCGGAAGCGGACGAAACAGTTGGGGCACGTGGCAAGCGCGGTGCCCGCAAGAAGGGTGTGCACGGCGACGATGCGCTCGCCGATCACATCGATTCGGCCGAGGCGCTGCGCCAGTTGGTCGAAGCGGGTGCCGACTGGGTCTGGGAGACCGACGCCGAGTTGCGCTTCTCCTGGGTTTCGGAAAACTACCAGGCCGCCACCGGCATCGATCCCGCGACCATTCTTGGCCGGTTCCGCTTCGATTTCCTCAAGCAGATGATGGACGGCAATCGCAATGCCGCCGCGCATCTCGAGGATTTGCAGGCGCATCGGCCGTTTCGGGATTTCGTCTATGAATTGCAGGGCGGCCGCCCCGACTGCCACTGGGTTGCGATCACCGGCTTTCCACGCTTCGATGCCGAGGCGAAATTTGCCGGCTATCGCGGCATTGGCCGCAATGTCACGGCGTTGGCCGATGCATTCGACCAGCTGAAGTCGACGCAGCAAGACAGTGATGCGCCGGCAGCTGGCGAGAATGCACAGCATCTGGCCGATCTCGAGCGGACCATGGACGCCATGCATATGGGCGTCGTGCTTCTGGACGCCCGGCTCGACACGCTGATCGTCAACAAGGCCTATCGCGACCTCTCCAGGATTCCGGAGGGCGCCGTGACCATTGGCGCTCCGTTCAGCCTGTTGATGGAATTGAACCGCCGCAACGGCATCTATGGCGATATCAACGAACAGGCGTGGCAGCGCTACCTCGCCAGCCGCATCGAGGAGATTCGCGCCGGCTCCGTCGCGCCGCGCGAGTTCCCGCACGCCGATGGCCGGACGATGATGTTCTCGGTGACGGCGCTGTCGGGAGGCAAGCGGCTGTTGACCTATTACGAGGTCACCGAGCTCAAGGCTCTCGATGCCGAGATCGTCAGCGCCAACGCCCGGACTGCTGAAACCTTCGCCAATCTGCGCACGATGGTCGACCAGATGCCGATCGGCGTCCTCGTCCTCGATGCCGACATGCGCGCCGAAGTCATCAATCGCGCCTTCTACGATTTCTGGGGGATCGACGCCCGGCGCGCCGAGATCGGCTGCAACTTCCGCGATCTAATGCAGGCCAGCCGCGACGTCGACCCCTATGGTTCCGACGATGCGACATGGCATCAGCATATGGTCGAGCGCGAGGCGGAGATCAGGGCGGGCACGGCCGGATCGAAGCAATTCCCGCGCAATGACGGCCGCACGCTGATCTCGTCGATGTCGCCGCTGGCCGGCGGCAAGCGGCTGATTTCCTATGTCGACGTCACCGAGATGAAGGACCGCGAGGCGGAACTGGCGGAAGCGCTGGAGAAATCGCGGCTGGCCGAGGCGGTGATCAACGGGGTCAAGGACCCGATCTTCGTCAAGGACGACAATCTGCGTTTCGTCTTCGTCAACGAGGCCTTCTCCTCACTGTTCGGACAGACGCCACAGGCGATGCTCGGCAAGCCCGGTGGCGATTTCGTCGCTCCGGACGAGGTGGTGCTGTTCGAGGAAAGCGAAAGGCAGGTCCTGGCAAGCGGCAAACCTTACGAAGTGGAAGAGAACTTCGCATTTGCCGGCATCGGCCACTCGCGCATCGTCAGGAAGAACCGCGTCTCGATGGCGAGCGGCCGCAACTATGTCGCCGGTTTCATCTTCGACATTTCCGACATGAAGCGCCGCGAGACGGAAGCCGAGGACGCACGCAAGAACCTCGCCACGGTGCTGGAATCGCTGCCGGCCGCCGTCATCATCTACGATCGCGACGACAAGTTCGTTTTCGCCAACCGCAAGCTGCAGGATACGCTGCCGGCGCTGAAGCCGGCCTGGCACCCCGGCGGCACCTTCCGCGACGCGCTGAAGCTCGGCCATTCGGTCGGCTATTTCCGCCTCAGCGGCGACCCTCAGGTCGACAAACTGTATGACGGCGATCCCGAGCGCTGGCTCGACGCCATTCTCGCCCGCTACCGCTTGCCCAACTCGTCCTATGAGCGCCTCAATCCCGATGGCCGCTGGTACCAGGTCTACGACATGCGGACCGAGGACGGCACGTTCATCGGCGTGCGCGTCGACATCTCCGAGATCAAGAGCCGCGAAAAGGCGCTGCAGGAAAGCATGCGGCAGATCGACCTGTTCCGGCACGTGATGGACGAACTGCCGGTTGCCGCCTTCATCAAGGCCGATGATCTGAGCATCGAATTCGTCAACAAGGCCTGGTGCGCGCTGACCGGCATCCCCAAGGAAGAGGTCATCGGCCGCACCGACCGCCAGCTTTTCGGCGTCGACGATGCCGAAACTTACAGCCAGGACGACACCGAAGTCGTCGTCACCGGCCGCGTCCGCGAGATCGAGGAGCCCGTTACCCACCGCGACGGTACGCTCAGGCAATTGATGACGCGCAAGAGCCGGCTGGTGGCGCTCGACGGGTCGGTGCACCTGGTCGGCTCCAGCACCGATATCACTGAGGTCAAGGCGCGCGAACACGCGCTGCAGGAGAGCATGAGCGAGAACGAGGTGTTCCGCAGCCTCATCGACAATGTGCCGGTGTCGATCTACGCCAAGCGCTCCGACCTCAGGCAGTTCTACGTCAACAAGGGCTGGTGCGACCTCACCGGTCTCACCAGGGAAGATGCGATCGGCAAGACCGACATCGAGATTTTCGGGCAGGACGGCGAAGCTTTCGTCAATGGCGATCTTGCCGTACTGCGCACCGGCGAGACCCAGGAGGTGGAGGAGACGGTGACGCTTGCCGACGGCAGCGTGCGCCACCAGTTCGCCCGCAAGGGCGCGATGATCGCGTCGGATGGCTCGCTCTACCTGATCGGATCGACCACCGACATCACCGAACTGAAGCTGCGCGAGGCCGAATTGCGCGAGGCGCGGCAGCGCGCCGTGCTTGCCGACCGCGCCAAGTCGGAATTCCTGGCCAATATGAGCCACGAGATCCGCACGCCGATGAACGGCGTGCTCGGCATGGCCGAACTTCTGGCCAAATCCGATCTCGATCCGAAGCAGAAGACGTTTACCGACATCATCGTCAAGTCGGGCAACGCGCTTTTGACGATCATCAACGACATCCTCGACTTCTCCAAGATCGACGCCGGCCAGCTGGTGCTCGACCCGGCGCCCTTCAACCTCCCCGAGGCGATCGAGGATGTGGCGACGCTGGTGTCGACGCGCGCCAAGGAGAAGGACCTCGAGCTCATCGTGCGCATCGAGCCCGGCCTGGAGAGCCTGTTCATCGGCGATGTCGGCCGCATCAGGCAGATCGTCACCAATCTGGTCGGCAATGCGGTGAAATTCACCGACGAAGGCCATGTGCTGGTCGACGTGACCGGTCAGAAGGTGCCGACGGGAACAAAGCTCACCATCTCGGTCACCGATACCGGCATCGGCATTCCGCCTGAGAAACTGAAACTCGTCTTCGAAAAATTCAGCCAGGTCGATACCTCGTCGACCAGACGCCACGAAGGCACCGGGCTCGGGCTCGCCATCACCTCGCGCCTGGTCGAGCTGATGGGCGGCGAGATCGGCGTGGAAAGCGACGAAGGCAAGGGCTCGACCTTCTGGTTCACCGTGACATTGCCCAGGGCCGGGCAACAGAGCGGGCAGCGGATCATGCCGGTCGACGTGACGGGCGCACGGGTGCTGATCGTCGACGACAATGCCGTCAACCGGTCGATTCTGAGCGAGCAGATGGCGTCATGGACATTCGATGCCTGCGCGGCGGAAAGCGGCGCCGAGGGGTTGAAGGTGCTCGTTGCCGCGGCTGCCTATGGGGTGCCGGTCGACTGCGTCGTGCTCGACTACCAGATGCCGGGAATGAGCGGCGCCGAAATGGCGCGGATCGTGCGCAACACCGCCGGCCTCGCCGATACGCCGATCATCATGCTGACATCGGTCGACCAATCGCTCGCCAACACCAGCTATCGCGATCTCGGCATCGATGCGCAGCTGATCAAGCCGGCGCGGTCCTCGGTGCTTTTGGAAACACTGGTCGCGACAATCCAGCGTCACCATCACCACACGACGGACGGTCGCGTGCTGCCGGCAGCACGCAGCGGTTCCGGCGGCATTGCCGAACCCGCATCCGCAAAGCCGCCACACGCTGCTTCGGAGCGGGCCTTGCTGCAGCCACCGCCGGTTCGTGCCCGCGCCCGGGCTACCGGCGATGAACGCAGGCTCGACATACTGGTTGCGGAGGACAATGAGGTGAACCAGATGGTGTTCACCCAGATCATCGGTGAAACCGGTTACAGTTTCGAAATCGTCGGCAACGGTCGCAAGGCGCTCGACGCCTTCGGCAGGCTCAACCCGCGCATGATCCTGATGGATGTCTCGATGCCGGAGATGAGCGGGCTCGAAGCGACGGCCGCCATTCGCCGGCTGGAAGAGGAGACGGGTACGCATATCCCGATTGTCGGCGTCACAGCGCATGCGCTGAAAGGCGATCGCGAACGTTGTCTGGAAGCGGGCATGGACGACTATCTGCCCAAGCCGATCAGCCCCAGGGCCTTGCTGGAAAAGGTCGAGCGCTGGGTCAACGCCGGCGGGGAGGTCCTGCGCAGCGCAGGATAGGCGCGCCGTCGCAGCTGCTTTCGCAAGGAGCGGAGAAAGATCGCCGAAGATTCGGCGCCGCCCTTGCGCGAAACACTATGGTGCGATCGCACCATACCAAAACAAGCCCGCAGCCGGGACAATGATCGCATAGAAATCCGCACCAGTTACGGGCGGGAGCAAGCGACCGCCGGCAAGAAACAGCGTCAATTCTACCCCAACGGACCCTGTTTTCGGTGATGGCTTGGCCAAGACACGCTCTGGCCACAGGCAACGCGCTCCCGCCCGGCTTTTCTTTCCCTGCGCTTGCCGCTGAGGAAGAAGCCGGCCGGAATCGCGCAAGTCCCTGATTTCGGCAGCAAACCGCGACCACATTGCCAAGGCTGGCCGGCCGCCATTTTCGGCACTCCCGTTCGACGTTACCGGGCTGACACGAAACTGTCATGCGACTGTAATAATCGGGGGCTATTGGCCTCAGCGGGCGCCGAAAGACACTGGCGCCGAGAGACCATCTTCCGAACAGGAGCAGGCCACATGAAGAAATTCCTCCTCACGGCGTCGGCCGCGGCGCTTGCGCTGGCCGCGTCGTCCGGCTTCGCCGCCGCGCGCGACCAGATCCAGGTCGCCGGGTCGTCGACCGTGCTACCCTATGCCAAGATCGTCGCCGAGCAGTTCGGCGAAACCTTTACCAACTTCAAGACCCCGGTGGTCGAGTCCGGCGGCAGCGGCGCCGGCATCAAGGAATTCTGCAAGGGCGTCGGCGAAGACACCATCGATATCGCCAACTCCTCGCGCCCGATCAAGCCGGACGAAGTCAAGTCCTGCGTCGACGCCGGCGTGAAGGAAATCCAGGAAGTCCGCATCGGTTATGACGGCATCGTCTTCGCCACCGACATCAAGGGCCCGGACTGGGCGCTGGTTCCCGCCGACATCTACAAGGCGCTGGCCGCCAAGCTGGTCGTCGACGGCAAGCTGGTCGACAATCCGAACACCAAGTGGAGCCAGGTCAACCCGAAGCTGCCCGACTGGGACATCGCCGCCTACATCCCGGGCGAAAAGCACGGCACGCGTGAAGTGTTCGAGACCAAGCTTCTCGACGCCGGCTGCGACAAGGCCGCCATCAAGGCGACCGGCATCAGCGACGACAAGGAAGTCGGCAAGACCTGCATCGCCATCCGCAAGGACGGCAAGGCTATCGATATCGACGGCGACTATACCGAGACGCTCGCCCGCATCGACTCCAACAAGACCGGCGTCGGCGTGTTCGGCCTCGCCTTCTACGAAAACAACGCCGACAAGCTGAAGGTTGCGACCGTCAAGGGCATCGTGCCTTCGACCGCGACCATCGCCAGCGGCGAGTATCCGGTGTCGCGCCCGCTGTTCTTCTACGTGAAGAAGGCGCATCTCGGCGTCGTTCCCGGCCTCAAGGAATATGTCGAGTTCTTCCTTGACGACCAGATGGTCGGCCCGGAAAGCCCGCTCGCCGAATACGGCCTCGTTGCGGCTCCCGACGCAGAGCGTCAGGCCCAGCGTGACGCATTCGCCGCCGGGAAGACGATGTAATCAGCTACCGAACCAGGGCGCGGGCCAAGTCCGCGCCCTGGTTTCGTCGCCTGCCGCAATGGCGGCGGCGCTTTGAATTTTCCTTGGGGTGGGTGATGTCGTCCTTGCTCGTACTCGCCATTATCGTTGCCATAGGCCTGGTTGCGTTCTTTATCGGCCGGCAGCGTGCTTCCGCTCAGGACAATGGCACGGTGAAGCCGCATTCGCGCGCCCACTATCACGGCTGGTGGGCCTTCCTGCTCGCCGTTCTGCCCGCCCTTTTGCTGCTCGCCGTCTGGAACGTCGGCTCTTCGGTCTATCTCGACCGTCACATTCACGCCGCCTTGCCCGAGCGGACCGCCGACAGCAAGGTTGCCAGCGAGGCGCTGGACGTCAGCCTGGTAAAGAGCCTCGCCAAGGGCTTGCGCCAGCTCGACGCGAACACCGCACTGCCAGCCACTTTCGCCGGACTGCAGCCGATGCTCGCCGCCAAGGGCGTGGCGCTGGCGACCGACACGCAGGACTACATGATCCCGATCGCCGTCGAGGCGAACGCCGTGCAGAACCGGCTCGGCCTGTTTGGCGCAATTATCACCTTCGCCTTGTCGATCGCCGGCGCCTTCTATGCGCTGAGGCAGATCGCGCCGCGCGCCAGGGCGCGCAACAATGTCGAGAGGCTGATGCTGTGGGGGCTGCTTGCCGCCTCCACCATCGCCATCCTGACCACGGTCGGCATCGTGCTTTCCATGCTGTTCCAGACGATCACCTTTTTCGAAAGCGTGTCGCCGGCGAGTTTCTTCTTCGGCACGGTCTGGGATCCGCGTTTCTCCGCTGCCGGTTCGGGCGGGAGCCAGGGCCAGTTCGGCCTGATCCCGCTGCTTGCCGGCACGCTCTATATCGCAGCGGTCGCGCTCGTTGTCGCGGTGCCGATCGGGCTGATGTCGGCGGTCTACATGGCCGAATATGCAACGCCCCGGCTGCGCTCTGTGGTCAAGCCGGCGCTGGAACTGCTCGCCGGCATACCGACCATCGTCTACGGCATCTTCGCGGTGGTCACGCTGGGGCCGTTCCTGCGCGATCTCTCCGCGGCGCTGACGGGCGGCTCGCCCTTCATCCAGGGCCAGAGCATTTTCACCGCCGGCCTGGTCATGGGCGTCATGCTGATCCCGGTCGTGTCTTCGCTGTCCGATGACATCATCACGGCGGTGCCGCGCGCCATGCGCGACGGCTCGCTCGGCCTCGGCGCGACCCGCTCCGAGACAATCAAGCGCGTCATCCTGCCGGCGGCACTTCCCGGCATTGTCGGCGCCATCCTGTTGACGGCTTCGCGCGCCATCGGCGAGACGATGATCGTCGTGCTGGCGGCAGGTGTCGCCGCCAATCTCACCATCAACCCGTTCGAGGCGATGACGACCATCACCGTCAAGATCGTCAACCAGCTGACGGGCGACCTCGAGTTCAATTCGCCGCAGACGCTGGTCGCCTTCGCGCTCGGCCTGACGCTGTTCGCGTTGACGCTGGTGATGAATATCGTCGCGCTCTACATCGTGCGCAAATACCGGGAGCAGTACGAATGACCGACATTCCCATGGACACGATGGTCCGGGCCGCCGCTCATCCGCGCCGCGACATCGGGCTGAAGGCCCGCTATGCCGCGGAGCGCCGCTTCCGCATCTATGGCATGCTGGCGATTTCCGTCGGCCTTGCCTTCCTGGCCATCATCCTCGTCACCATTGTCTCGAAGGGTTACACCGCCTTCTGGCAGACGACGGTGTCGCTGCCTGTCAACTTCGACGCGAAGGTGATCGATCCTTCCAACAAGCGGGCCACCGATCCCAGTGTGCTGATCAAGGCGAACTATCCCAAGCTTGCCGAAAACGCGCTGATCGCCAAGCTCGGCATTTCTCCCGACGACAAGCCGGCTATCAAACAGCTCAAGGGCTTCCTGTCCGAAGGCGCCCGCGTCCAGCTGCGCGACATCGTCGCCGCCGATCCGTCGGTCATCGGCACGACGCGTGACGTCAACATCCTGGCCGCCGCCAATCTCGACTCGGCCTTCAAGGGCCAGATCGACCTCGGCGTCGAGGAAGCGCGCCGCAAGGTTTCCGACCAGCAGATCGCCTGGATGAACAAGCTGAAGGCGGACGGCGTGATGGCCGAGCACTTCAACACCGGCCTGTTCACCTACGGAGCTTCCAGCCGTCCGGAAACATCCGGCATGGGCGTGGCGATCATCGGCTCGCTCTACATGATGGTGATCGTGCTTTTGCTGGCGCTGCCGATCGGCGTCGCCGCCTCCATCTATCTGGAGGAATTCGCCAAGAAGAACCGGTTCACCGACCTGATCGAGGTCAACATCAACAATCTGGCCGCGGTGCCGTCGATCGTCTTCGGCCTTCTCGGCCTTGCCGTCTTCATCAACTTCCTCGGCATGCCGCGCTCGGCCGCTTTCGTCGGCGGCCTGGTGCTGACGCTGATGACGCTGCCGACGATCATCATCGCGACGCGTGCGGCACTGGCCGCCGTGCCGCCGTCGATCCGCGCGGCAGCGCTTGGTCTTGGCGCTTCCAAGATGCAGATGGTGTTCCAGCATATCCTGCCGCTAGCCGCCCCCGGCATTCTCACCGGCACCATCATCGGCCTGGCGCGCGCGCTCGGCGAAACCGCGCCGCTGCTCTTGATCGGTATGGTCGCCTTCGTTGCCGACTATCCGAAGACACCTTTCGATCCGGCGACGGCGCTGCCGGTGCAGATCTACCTGTGGGCGAACGAGGCCGAACGCGCCTTCGTCGAACGCATGTCCGGCGCCATCATCATCCTGCTGGTCTTCCTCATGGCCATGAACATCACCGCGATCGTGCTTCGGCGCCGGTTCGAGCGGCGCTGGTAGAAAAAAGGCATTTTGGTATGAACATCATGACCGAACAGTCCCTTGAAAACGCTGTGGGCGATAAAATGAACGCCAAGTCGAACGAAGTGATCAAAATGCGCGGCGACAAGGTCGGCGTGTTCTACGGCGAGAAGCAGGCGTTGTTCGACGTCAATCTCGACGTGCGCCTCAACCAGGTGACGGCGCTGATCGGCCCGTCGGGCTGCGGCAAGTCGACCTTCCTGCGCTGCCTCAACCGCATGAACGACACCATCGATTCGGCGCGGGTGACCGGCAAGATCACGCTGGACGAAGAGGATATCTACGACAAGAGCATCGACGTCGTCGAACTGAGGGCGCGCGTCGGCATGGTGTTCCAGAAGCCCAATCCGTTCCCGAAGTCGATCTACGAGAACGTCGCCTACGGCCCGCGCATCCATGGACTGGCCAAGCGCAAGGCCGACATGGATCAGATCGTCGAGTCGAGCCTGAAGAAGGCGGCGATCTGGAACGAGGTCAAGGACCGCTTGCAGGAACCCGGCACCGGCCTTTCCGGCGGCCAGCAGCAGCGTCTGTGCATCGCGCGCGCCATTGCCGTGTCGCCCGAGGTGATCCTGATGGACGAGCCCTGCTCGGCGCTCGATCCGATCGCCACCGCCCGTGTCGAGGAACTGATCGACGAACTGCGCCAGAACTACACGATCGTCATCGTCACCCACTCGATGCAGCAGGCGGCGCGCGTGTCGCAGCGCACGGCGATGTTCCATCTCGGCTACCTCGTCGAGGAGGGCGCCACCGACAAGATGTTCACCAACCCCGACGACAAGCGCACCCAGGACTACATTACCGGCCGGTTCGGCTGAGCGGTTCCGGCAGCGAAGTTTCAGGCACGAGGACTAGGATCATGGGTGAACATACCGTCGCATCTTTCGATGAAGAGCTGGGGCAGATCAGCAAGCTGATCCGCGACATGGGCGATCTCGCCGGCTCGATGGTCAGCGGCTCGACCAAGGCGCTGCTCAATTCGGACAACGCCCTGGCGCAGCGCGTCGTCTCCGACGACGCCATCATGGATGCGCGCCAGCGCGAGCTGGACGACCGCGCCATCACGCTGATCGCCAAGCGCCAGCCGATGGCCAACGATTTGCGCGCAGTGGTCGGGTCGATCCGCATGGCCGGCGACCTCGAGCGTATCGGCGATCTCGCCAAGAACATCGCCAAGCGCGTCGGCACCGTCGGCCTCAGCGTCACGCCGCGCGACCTGTCGCATTCCATCGATGCGATGGCTCAACTTGTGCTCATCCAGGTGCAAGGGGTGGTCGAGGAATATGCCGCCGCCGATGCGGCAGCGCTCGCCAAGCTCAGAAACGACGACGAGCGCATCGACGTCAAATACACATCGGTGTTCCGCGAGCTTTTGACCTACATGATGGAAGATCCGCGCAACATCACCGCGTGCACGCACCTCCTGTTCTGCGCCAAGAACCTCGAGCGCATCGGCGACCATGTCACCAACATCGCCGAAAATGCGTATTATGTTTTGACCGGCACGCAGCTGCCCGCCAATCGTCCGAAGCAGGACGAGACGGCGATGTCCGCGCCGGCGGCATGACGACAAGGGTGACCAGCCGATGATCGCGCCACGCATCATGGTGGTGGAGGACGAGGAGCCGCTAGGCCTGCTCCTCCGCTACAATCTCGAATCCGAAGGCTACCAGGTCGAGGTGGTGACGCGCGGCGACGAAGCTGAGATCCGCCTGCAGGAAAACGTGCCCGACCTGCTGGTGCTGGACTGGATGGTTCCGGCGGTTTCCGGCATCGAGCTGTGCCGGCGTCTCAGGATGCGGCCCGAAACCGAGCGGCTGCCGATCATCATGCTGACCGCGCGTGGCGAAGAGAGCGACCGCGTGCGCGGCCTCTCGACCGGCGCCGACGACTATCTGGTCAAGCCGTTCTCGACGCCGGAGTTCATGGCCAGGGTCAAGGCGCTGCTGCGCCGCGCCAAGCCGGAAGTGCTGTCCAGCGTGCTGAAGGTCGGCGACATCGTGCTCGACCGCGAATCGCACAGGGTCTATCGCAAGAAAAGCGAGATCCGGCTCGGGCCGACCGAATTCCGCCTGCTCGAGTTCATGATGCGTCATCCTGGCCGGGTGTTCTCGCGCAGCCAGTTGCTCGACAATGTCTGGGGCGAGACGATCTATATCGACGAACGCACGGTGGACGTGCATGTCGGCCGGTTGCGCAAGGCGGTCAACAATGGCCGCATGCCAGATGTCATCCGAACCATTCGGGGCGCCGGTTATGCGATCCGCGAAGACTAGGTCCCTCGGCGCGGAAGCGTTTATTGGTTGAATGCGTCCACTCCCGGACCTCACGCGTCGATGATTGGCTCAGCCCGCTCATGGCTTCGTCATCCTTGGGCGAAGCAAGGAGCGTAGCGACGCGGCGCAGACCCAAGGATCCATGCCGCGACCTCAAGGCGTTGCTACTGTGCAGAATTCTGCCCCGTTGAATTCTTTGACCGATTTCACGGCATGGATCCCAGGGTCTCCGCGACGGAGCTTCGCTCCTGCTTCGCCCTGGGATGACGACGTTGGGACGGCTTCGGCCAATCTCTAAAGTCGGCGACAATCTGCGGCATCAATGATTGACGTCGTCCTCAGGCCACGTCTTTCCCGATAGCGCCAGCCCGTGCCTGCCCGCCCGGCGCGAAGATCTCCTGGTCGACGAAGCTCAGTGCCCGCATGGCGCAGCCTTCGCGGATCAGTGGCAATTCGTTCGGTTCGGTGTCGAAGGAGATCGATTTCGAGTGCTGGCCGCCGGCGGTCTGGGCGATGGCCTCGCGCAGCGCCGGTTCGATCAGGTCGAAGGCGGCGGCGCTGACGCCGACCATGGCGACCGGCGCCGGATCGATCAGCGCAAACAGGCTGCCGAGGCCGAAGCCAAGCGCTTCGCCGGCCTTGCGGTAGGCCTCGCGCTCCGGTCCGTCTTTCTCACGTGCCGCGACGGCGAGCGCCCGCATGTCGGCGTCGCTGACATCGGCGACCGGCTCGGCGTCCTCGCCCAATTGCCTGGCGTTGCGCCAGATGGCGTAGTTGCCGGCATAGGCCTCGACGCAGCCGCGCCGCCCGCAACGACACAGCGCCCCGCCCGGGCGATGGATCATGTGGCCGAACTCGCCGCCCGAGGAATGGGTGCCGGTGAACAGCTCGCCCTTCAGCACCAGTCCCATGCCGATGCCGTGCGACAAAAGGATGGCGATGAAATCGTCGTGGTAGCGGACCGGATCGCGCCACTGCAGCGCCACCGCCATCATGTTGCAGTCGTTTTCCATGGTGGCCGGAATGCCGAATTCGCCTTCCAGTATGTCGGCGAAGGCGATGTCGGTCTGCGGCGTGATCGGCGACCACAGCATGGCGCGGGCGTGCGAATCGGTGATGCCCTGGATGCCCATGGCGATGCGGGCGACGCTGTGGGTGTCGAGGTCGGGATCCTCGAGCCGACGCCTGACTATGGCGACACATTCGCCGATCAGTTCGTCGCGCGGCATGGTCAGCGTGTCCAGCCGGCGCTGCTCTTCGGCCACCACCTGGCCGGCGTAGTCGATGACAGCGACGGAAAGGAAATTCAGCGACAGCACCACTGTCATCACAGCGGCTGCTTCCGGATTGAGCCCGAGACCGACTTGCGGCCGGCCGCGTTTCAGCGAAACAGCTTCGCTGGCCTTGCTCTCGGCCAGGATGCCTTCCCCGATCAGGTCGGCGGAGATCGCCGATATGGTCGAGTGGCTGAGGCCGGTGGTCGCCGCGATCTCGGTCCGCGACGGCTGGCCGGCGCGGCGCACGGCCGAAAGCACCATCGCCCGGTTGCGGCGGCGCAAATCGTCGTGGCGGATTCCAACCGACATCTTTTTTGTTTTCCTCCCGGTCGTCCTCGCGGCCTCTGATGATATTGAAGGCAGTCGGTGACACCGGCCAAATATTGGCAGAAGCCGGCGGCACTGTCATTATTTATTGCGAGCCTCGAAAAAAAGTCAGCGACACATCAAAATCCATCAGAATCGATGTTGACAGCGCTCCGACGTTGGACCACTATTTTTTCGAGGCTCGAAAAAATAGAGCCTTTGTGCCGGCCTTCGGGCCAGTTTGTCGCGCTGCGCGCGATTTAGGGAGGATATCATGAAGAAATTTGCAGTCGCCATGCTGGCGGGTGTCGCCATGTCGTTGACGTTGGCGTCGGTCGCACAGGCGAAGGACAAGGTCATTGGCGTTTCGTGGTCGAATTTCCAGGAAGAGCGTTGGAAGACCGACGAAGCGGCGATGAAGACGGCGATCGAGGCCGCCGGCGACAAGTACATCTCCGCCGACGCGCAGTCCAATCCCGGCAAGCAGCTGACCGATGTCGAGAGCCTGATTTCGCAGGGCGCCAACGCGCTGATCATCCTTGCGCAGGATGCATCGGCCATCGGCCCGGCGGTGCAGAAGGCACTGGACGAAGGCATTCCGGTCGTCGGCTATGACCGCCTGATCGAGAACAAGGATGTCTTCTACCTGACCTTCGACAACAAGGAAGTCGGCCGCATGCAGGCCCGCGAAGTGTTCAAGGCCAAGCCGGAAGGCAACTACGTCTTCATCAAGGGCTCGGGTGCCGATCCGAATGCCGATTTCCTGTTCGCCGGTTCCATGGAAGTGCTGAAGGAAGCCATCGACGGCGGCAAGATCAAGAATGTCGGTGAGGCCTATACGGACGGCTGGCTGCCCGCCAATGCCCAGAAGAACATGGAACAGTTCCTGACCGCCAATGACAACAAGGTCGATGCGGTGGTTGCAGCCAATGACGGCACCGCCGGCGGCGTCGTCGCCGCGCTGACGGCTCAAGGGTTGGCCGGAACCGTGCCGGTGTCGGGCCAGGACGGCGACCACGCCGCGCTGAACCGCATCGCACTCGGCACGCAGACCGTGTCGGTGTGGAAGGACGCGCGCGAACTCGGCAAGAACGCCGCCGAGATCGCCTCGCAGCTGGCCGACGGCAAGAAGACCGGCGACATTGCCGGCGCCAAGGACTTCACGACGCCTGGCGGCAACACCGTCAAGTCGCTGTTCCTGACCCCGGTTGCCATCACCAAGGACAACCTCAACGTCGTCATCGATGCCGGCTGGATCAAGAAGGACGAAGTCTGCGCTGGCGTCACTGCTGGCAGCGTTGCGGCCTGCAACTAAAACCGGACCGCTATCGGTTCCAAATTTCGGCGCCGCGGCCCAAAAGCCGCGGCGTTTCTCAAGGGGCTTTCCGCTTCAAATGATCGCGGAAAGCAAATAGCATCCATGTTCCGGCATCCGCGCCAGACGGCAAACCGGTGGGAGGATAGCATGACCGATACGACCTCTAATCAGCCGGTCGCCAGCACTGCCGCAGACCGGGCGCGTGCATCCGAACTCAGCGCCGTCGGGCGGTTCCTCAGGGCTACCGAGCTCGATACGCGCATGCTCGGCATGGTTGGCGCGCTGCTGGTCATCTGGATCGGCATACACATCCTGTCGGGCGGGCTTTTCCTGACGCCGCGCAATCTGTGGAACCTGTCGGTGCAGACCTCCTCGGTCGCGATCATGGCGACCGGCATGGTGCTGGTCATCGTCATGCGCAACATCGACCTTTCGGTCGGTTCCGTCGAAGGCGTGATCGGCATGATCATGGGCGTGGCGCAGGCCGAATTCCTCATTCGCGTCATCGGCTTCCAACTTGGAAATCCCTGGCTCTGGATCATCGCGCTGGCCGTCGGCGTGGTGCTTGGTCTGCTGATCGGCGCGTTCCAGGGCTTCATCATCGCCTATATGGAGGTTCCGGCCTTCATCGTGACGCTGGGCGGCCTGCTGGTCTGGCGCGGCATGGCATGGCTGATCACCAGCGGCCGCACGGTCGCGCCGCTCGACGCCACCTTCCAGCTGATGGGTGGCGGACCACGCGGCTCGATCGGCGCCACGGCCAGCTGGATCGTCGGTGTCGTCGCCTGTGCGGCGGTTGCCTTCGCGCTGCTCAACGGCCGCTCGCAACGCAAGCGGTTCAGCTTTCCATTGCGCCCCGTCTGGGCTGAGACCTTGCTTGGCGTGGTCGCTTGCGTGGCCATCCTCGGCGCCGTCTGGATCGCCAATTCCTATCCATGGCCGATCGGCATCGTGCGCCAATACGCGCAGCAGAACGGCATCACCCTTCCCGAAGGCGGGCTGTTCATCGCGCATGGCATCGCCATACCGGTGCTGATGGCGGTGACTGTCGGCATCATCATGACCTTCATCACCAAGCGTACCCGTTTCGGCCGCTATGTTTTCGCCATCGGCGGCAATCCGGAGGCGGCGGAACTTGCCGGCATCAACACGCGCTGGGTGACCATGAAGGTGTTCATGATCATGGGCGTGCTGGCGACGATCAGCGCGGCGATCTCGTCGGCCCGCCTCAACGCGTCGACCAATGCACTGGGCACGCTGGACGAGCTGCTGGTCATCGCCGCCGCCGTCATCGGCGGCACGTCGCTGGCCGGCGGCGCCGGAACGGTGTTGGGCGCCATGCTCGGCGCGCTGCTGATGCAGTCGCTGCAATCCGGCATGGTGCTGCTCGGCATCGACTCGCCGCTGCAGAGCATCGTCGTCGGTGCCGTTCTGGTCATCGCCGTCTGGCTCGACACCGTTTATCGCAAGCGCGTCTAGGGGAGGAACGATCATGGAAAAAACTGCTCCCACGGGCACCGCGCTGATCGACATGCGCAACATCTCGATCGCCTTTGGCGGCATTCGCGCCGTCGACGATGCGTCCATCGATCTTTTCCCGGGCGAGGTCGTGGCGCTGCTCGGCCATAACGGCGCCGGCAAGTCGACCTTGATCAAGATCCTGTCCGGCGCCTACAAGCGCGACGCGGGCCAGATCTTCGTCAACGGTCAGGAGGCTGCGATCTCCAACCCGCGCGATGCCAAGAAATACGGCATCGAAACCATCTACCAGACGCTGGCGCTGGCCGACAATGTCGACGCTGCCGCCAATCTGTTCCTCGGCCGTGAGCTGATGACCGGCTGGGGCACGCTCGACGATGTCGCCATGGAAGCCGAGGCACGCAAGGTTATGGGCCGGCTCAATCCCCGCTTCCAGCGCTTCAAGGAGCCGGTGATCAAGCTGTCGGGCGGCCAGCGCCAGTCGGTGGCGATCGCGCGCGCCATCCTGTTCAACGCCCGCATCCTGATCATGGACGAACCGACGGCGGCACTTGGACCGCAGGAAACGGCGCAGGTCGGCGAACTGGTCAAGCAGCTCAAGGCCGACGGCATCGGCATCTTCCTGATCAGCCATGACATTCATGACGTATTCGAACTCGCCGACCGGGTCTGCGTGATGAAGAATGGCCAGGTCGTCGGCACGGCGCGCACCACCGATGTGACCCAGGACGAGGTGCTCGGCATGATCATCCTGGGCAAATGCCCACCCGGGGCCATTCCCGGGCCTGGCGCGCTGAAGATCGCCGCTTGAGTTCGTAAGGTAAGCCGGCTAATCGCATGCATATGATAGGCCAGCTGTCGCGATGGTTTGGCCCCGCCATTGTGTTGGCGGGATGACTTGCTCATAAAGGTCCCGAACCGTTCATGGGCCGCAGCATCCGTTGAAGAAGTTTTTCCCAATCGTTGCCTTTATCGCCGTCGCGCTGATCAGCCTGACGATGGCGGGATTTGCCTATTTCGCCACGCAGGAGGCGGCGCGGATCAAATTCGAGGCGGCCGCGGACGACGCGCTGAACCGGATCGAGAGCCGCATTGATCTGCATCTGTCGCTGCTGCGCTCAACCCAGGCGCTGTTTGACGCCCGGAATGGCGACATTTCGCAAGCAGAGTTCAAGGCGTTCTTCAGCGCGCTCGATGTCGACAACAATTTCGCCGGCCTGCGTGGCATCGGTTTTCTCAGGTTGGCGAAAACCGGCGACGAGGCGGCGATCGAGCGTGATATTCTGCACGATCATGGCGTCGCCCACCCGGTCTATCCTGAAACGACGCAGCCGTGGCGCACGCCCATCTTCATGTTCGAGCCGCTGGACCCGTCCAACCAGTCGAGCATCGGCTATGACATGTTCACCGAACCGGTGCGCCGGGCGGCGATCGAAAAGGCGATGGCCGACGACCAGCAGCATGCGAGCGGGCTTGTCCAGCTCGGCCAGGGCACGGGCGCTACGCAGACTTTTCCCGGCTTCCTGGTCTTCGTCCGGCTGAATGTCGAGACCGCGCCTGACGTCATCAATGCGTCGAGATCTTCGACGGCGGGTTTACTCTATGCCGCCTTTCGCGCCGGCGATCTGTTCCAGATCGCGCTCAGCCGGACGCCGCTGCTGCCGGTCAATACCGAAATCTACGATGGCAAGGTGGACGCGGGCGATCTGTTGTTCCGGTCCGAAACACCGCCGGCGGCAAGCTTCGGCGACAGGCTGCTGGTGACGCGCCAGATCACCGTGGCCGGCCGGCCATGGACCGTCCTGTTCAGGCCGACAAGCGCCTTCTCGCAGCCCTCCTCGCGCGCCATTCCGGTGATGCTGGGCCTGTTCGGCCTGCTGCTGGCAGGCGCCATTGCGCTGGTGGCGCGCTATCAGGAGCGAGCCTATGACGCCAAGTCGCTGCTGCACGAAACGACCGAGAAGAGCTTGCTCGAAAAGGATCTGATGCTGCAGGAGATGAAGCATCGTATCAAGAACTCGATCACGCGGGTGCTGGCGATCGCACGCCAGACGGCGTCGCGGGCCACCGACGTCAACGAATTCTCGGCGTCCTTTTCGGCCCGGCTTCAGGCGATGGCGGCATCGCAGGACATGCTGACGCGCTCGCGTTGGCAGAAAGCCGATCTCGGCGATCTCTTACGCATCGAACTTGGCCAGGTGTTCGGCAAGGAGCTTCCGGAAGGCGTCTTGTCGGGGCCACAGGTTCTGCTCGATGAGACGACGACGCAGGCGCTCGGCCTGACTTTTCACGAGCTGGCGACGAACGCGCTGAAATATGGCGAGGCTGGCAATTCGGTTGGCGCGCTCAAGGTCGACTGGTCGGTTAAAGGGCGCGGACGCGACCGGATGCTGGCGCTCAACTGGCGCGAGGCCGGGCAAAAGAAGCTGGAAGCACCCGTCGAGACCGGCTTCGGCACAAAACTGATCGACCTCAATGTCACGCGCGAATTGCGTGGCACGATCAGGCGCGATTTCCGTGCCGACGGATTGAAAGTGGAAATCAGGATTCCGCTGTCGGACTGAAACGCCGCCATGGGCGGTTCGAATACGCAAACAAACGGAGACCGGACCAGCCGGTCTCCGCCTTGATTGCTTGACGCGCTTTGAAGCGGATCAGCAGCGAGCCGTGTAGAGATGGCCGCGGTTGTCGCGATACTGGCAATAACCATTGCGCAGGTTGCGCACCAGCAGGCCGGAACCGGCACCGACGGCTGCGCCGATGAGCGCACCCTTGCCGCCGCCAATCAGGCCACCAGCCAAAGCGCCGACACCGGCGCCGACGCCGACGTCCTGCTCGGTCGTGCTGCAACCGCTGACCGCAACCACGGCAACCATGGCAATAATCAATTTCCGCATAGAGTCTCTCCTCACTTGTGTCCTCACTTTAGTAAGCTCCAGCCGCCATTTAGCACGAAATGACGGCCTTTGCCCGCTCGAATTTATTGTTGGCGAACAGAGTCTTTTTCGGGGCGCACGCCGCTCGATGCAACCATAAGGCTGGAAATCTCCAACGAAGCATCGAGCGTCCCGTCCGGATGCATGCTCCAGACGACCTGGTCATAATCGTCTTCCAGCGCCGGATCGACAGCAAGACATTTGGCGACGACGTGCTGGGCCTGACCCTGGACATCGCCCAAAGCGAAGGGCCGCTCGGCGGTGCATTCGTCAGCGGTCTCGAAGACGCTGACCGGCACGGGCAGTTCGCGGCACTCGGTCATGGTGTTCGAACAGCCGATAACCAGCAGCAAGGCGGCAATATGTTCCATGGCGACAATCCTCTCGCCATAGCAACGGGCCACATCGTTCAAAGTTCCTGCGCTTGCGGCCAAGTGCATGAATAATTGGAAGGATGCGGGCTTGGGGTCAGGTCAACTGGGGGGATCAGCTCAACTGGAGTGCCGCGATCAGCACGATGACCGCGACCAGCGCGACAATAGCGAGGCGAAGCGCCGTATCGGAAACATGGAGCGAGGGGGCGGCCGATGGGTCAAGATCCTGAAATCCGCTCATCGAGATGCGGGCGGCCTGCTCCAGTCTGTTCATATCGGCAACCGTCAACTTCATTCCTCCCATACTGCGCTGCAAGCCGTGGTCAAAACGTTCGAGGCATCGGCAAGTTCCAGCGGTACCTGGGAAGCACAGCATCGGACTTTATGGTGAACAGTCGGTTAAGGATCGGCGCTGCCGTCGGCCGCGGCCTTTCTGGCAAGCTGGCTGTTATGCGCTCACTCGGTCTCGAAATTGCCGTGCGGAACGACAAGCCGGTATTCCAGACGGCCGCCGCTGATTTCAAGGGTCGCGGTGCCGTTCAATGATGTCGGCACGACGCGCTCGAGCGCAACGCTGCCAAAGCGCTTTTCGTTGCGTTGATTGTCGTTAGCGCCGATGGCTTCGGTCCAGGTCAGCGACAAAGCCGGCCTGGCGGCGGAACCGGGCGTCAGGCTGGCCGTCACCTCGACGAAACCGTCCGGTCGCGACAGGGCGCCGTAACTCACCGAATTGACGGCGAGTTCATGCATCGCCAGGCCGATATGCAAAGCGGCATTGGGGTTGAGATAGGGGTTTTCACCCTGGAAACGCAGGCTGCGCGCCGGATCGGCGCCGTAGCGGCCAACCTGGCCGGAGACGAGTTCGCGAAGGGCGGCACCGCGCCAGTTGGACGACGTCACCAGATCCTGGGAAGAGGCCAACGACTGCAGCCGGCCGCGAAAACGCGTCAGGAAATCGCCAAGCGTCTCGGAATAACGGCCGGTCTGGGTGGCAATGCTCTGGATGATGGCCAACAGGTTTTTCGAGCGGTGGCTGACCTCGCGCAACAGCGTCTTCAGCGTCTGCTCGCGGCGTTTCTGCTCGGTTGTCTCAACCATGGTGGTGACGAGGCCTTGCACGTCACCGCCATCGCCATGGTCGGCATCGATCCACACTTGGAACCAGCGGACGCCGTCGTCGGCGGGAACACTGAGCTCAAGCCGTTCGGCATTGCCGGATGCGATGACATTGCGTTTGGCGGCGCCGATGCGCTCAGCCTGTGCCGGCGGCAATATGCCGTTGCTGTCGGTGGTATCGGCGGCCCATGGCGCGCGCATGTTGCGCGCCCATACCGTCTTCATTTCGCGGTCCTGGTAGAGAACCGAAATGCCGGCATTGTGCAGTGCATGGAGAAGAGCGCGACCAAGCTGCATGCCGCTTTCGGCGGGATGCAAAGCGATGACCTCGTCACTCTCGCCGCTGTTGGTCATGTCTCCGGCTCGGGAACGCATCAATCACCTGTCCACCCAACTCAGGGCTGAACGGTTCATTGCGCAATGGGTTCCCTCATACTGTTCTCCGGCCCCCTTAAAACGGTCCGCCGGGCGGTGTCCGTTGAAGGACCCCGCCCGGCGGTGGCTGGAAACCGTTTGAGGGGTGCGGCTTCCAGTGTCCGGTCGCGCCTTACGAGGCCCGTCTGAACAGGCCGGCGAGAAGCGAAATGACCAGGAAGGCGAGAAAGATGAAGAACAATATCTGCGCGATACCGGCCGAGGTGCCGGCGATGCCGCCGAAACCAAGCGCGCCGGCTATGATCGCGACGACGAGGAATACGAGCGCCCAGTAAAGCATGATCCATCTCCATCAAATGGTATGAGAAAAACGTGGTTGGTTGCCGTTTGTTCCACCATTTGCCGAAAAAGCCGACCGCTGGAAAGGGGCGTCTGCAGCGCGATGCGTTGGGTACGCCTGACGGCTCGCCCGGCGWTTGGGCCGGGCGAGCGTCTCTTGGCAGCCATCATTTCATTTTTGGAAGCGCAGCGCAGGCCGGAGTCTAGGCAGCGGCTTTCGCTTGCCGGTCGAAGAACAGGGCCTGGCTGATCAGCGCCTTGACCATATCCGGGTTGAACGGCTTGGTGACCAGGAAGGCCGGTTCCGGCCGCTCGCCGGTCAACAGGCGCTCGGGAAAAGCGGTGATGAAGATCACCGGCACCGATGTCGACGACAGGATCTCGTTGACGGCATCGATGCCCGAACTGCCGTCGGCAAGCTGGATGTCGGCCAGCACCATCCTTGGCCGCGTCTTGCCGAACATCATCACCGCCTCGGCGTGGGTGCGCGCCGTTCCAACGACGCGGTGGCCAAGACTCTCGACCATCTCCTCGATGTCCATGGCGATCAGCGGTTCATCCTCGATGATCAGCACGTCGGTTGCCACCTGGCGGGAAATCTCGTTGCTCGCCTGGGCGAGGAGTTCGGAGAATTCCTTGTCGCCGACATCGAGGATTTCCGCCGCCTCGTCTTCGCTGAAGCCTTCGACGGCGACGAGCAGGAAGGCCTGGCGGGGAAGCGGTGCGATCGCGTTCAGATTGGCCGCGGCGCGCTGTTCCCACGCCGACTGCGCCTGCTCCTGCGGAACGCGGATGGCGACCGAGGTGAAAAGCTTGGCGAAAATCTTGTAGAGAGCGATGCGGTCGTTCGATGCGTCGGGAAAGATATCGACATCGGCGATGATGGCCTCGAGCATCGCGGCGACCAGCGCATCGCCGCTCTCCTGCGATCCGGAAACGGCGCGCGAGAAGCGGCGCAGGAACGGCAGGTGCGGAGCGATGGTTGCAGATAGGCTCATGGTAGACGTCTCCCTCAGATGACGTGATTGCACAGGTCGCAGGTCAAGCTGATTGCAAGCCCCGAAGACACAAACGCCGGTTTTCGCAAAAAGTTCCGATCACTATGGAACTAATATACCGGGGCGGCGTTTCAGGGTCGGGATGGGCAACCAGACGAGGGTGCCGCTTGCCTTGCGTATGTAACTAGTAGAGCGGCTCGGGTGCTGGAAATAAAGGGCGACATGAAGGACATGACGAAAGATACAATGGCTGGCGCCGCAGACAGGCGCCGGGCTGCTTCCGGTGACCCGCTCGGGCCGAATTCGGAAATCGGCCGCAAACTCAAACAATATTATGACGAGCTCGTCTCCGACAATGTGCCGGATCGCTTCGCCCAGTTGCTCAGTCAGCTGGAACAGGCTGAACCCGCACAGAAGAAGGACTGAGACATGGCGGCTGTCTCTCAGGGCTTCAAGACCGATCTGCTCGGCTCGATCCCGAGCCTGCGCGCCTTTGCCGTGTCGCTGACACAAAATGCCGACAAGGCCGACGACCTGGTGCAGGAAACGCTGGTCAAGGCCTGGGACAAGCATGAAAGCTTCCAGCCGGGCACCAACCTCAAGGCATGGCTGTTCACCATCCTGCGCAATGAATTCTATTCGCAGATGCGCAAGCGTGGCCGCGAGGTGCAGGACAGCGACGGCATCATGACGGCCAGGCTTGCCGTTCATCCGGCCCAGCATGGCCAGCTTGACCTCAAGGATTTTCGGGGCGCGCTCGAGCAATTGCCCGAGGACCAGCGCGAAGCCATCATCCTCATCGGCGCGTCGGGCTTCTCCTATGAGGAAGCCGCCGAAATCTGCGGCTGCGCGGTCGGAACGATCAAGAGCCGCGTCAGCCGTGCCCGCACGCGGCTGCAGGAAATCCTGAAGATTTCAGGCGAAGACGAGTATGGGCCGGATGCAATTTCGGCGCAGGTGACGGGGTCAAACGCCGCTTAGGGCGTGACGGCTTGAACGGTCTGCGAGCAGTGTCACGCCGCAGACCGTCGTCCGCAGGCCGCCGCCACCGCCTCGACGAGATCGTCTCCCGAATAGGGTTTGGTGACCAGTCTGATGCCCGGAAAGGACGCCTTGATCTCGTCGGCGTCCGAATAGCCGGAGGCGAAGATGAAGGGCACGCCCGACTGGCGCAGCCGCGAGGCGAAATCGACCGTTGACGCCCCGGCCAGCATGAGGTCGACGATGGCCGCGTCGAATTGCGTTGCAACCTTCTGCTGATCGATTTCGGTCAGATCGCGGGCAATGACCACCTCGCCGGCGCCATAGTCGCGGCAAAGCTGCTCGACATCCATGGCGATCAGGAATTCGTCCTCCAGGACCAGTATCCGCAGTCCGTTGAGCAATGGGGGCACTTCGCAAAGTCTCCTTGGAACAGAGCGAGTCATGATCGTTATTTGGCAGCCTGTCATTTAAAAAAGACATGCCCGATGCTGGAACTCCGATCGCTGCGAGACGTTTGCCTTCAGCCTGTCTCAAGCAGGCTTTCGAAGAGGGGTCGAAATGTCTGGCCAGAACGGTCGTTCTTTCTCCAGCCGCCAGTATCCATGCGAGAAATGCCCGCTGCGACCGCTACCGGTGTTCCGGGAGTTCGAAAAGCCGGAACTCGCCTTCATCAGTACGTTCAAGAAAGGAGAACTCGCGGTCGACAAGGGCGCCACGGTGCTGGTCGAGGGCAGCCACAGCGCCCATCTCTACACGGTGCTGTCGGGCTGGGCTTTCCGCTACAAATTGCTGTCGGACGGCCGGCGCCAGATCCTCAATTATCTGATGCCCGGCGATCTCATCGGCCTGCAAGGCAGCGTGATGGGAGAGATGCAGCATTCGGTCGAGGCATTGTCGCCCATGCTGCTGTGCGTCTTCGAGCGCGAGTATCTGCACGAACTCTACCGCAACCATCCGGGCCTGGCCTACGACATCACCTGGATCGCCTCGCGGGAAGAGCGGATGCTGGACGAGAACCTGCTCAGCGTTGGCCGCCGCAGTGCGATCGAGCGCCTGGCCTATCTGATCGCCTTTATCGGCAGCCGGGCCAAGGTGGTCGGGCTCAACGGCAAGGCACCGGTTCAAATCCCGATCACCCAGCAGCATGTCGCCGATACGCTCGGCCTGTCGCTGGTTCACACCAACAAGACGATCCGCAAGCTGATGGACCGCAAGTTGATCCTCTGGCGCGACGGCGGCTGCGAGGTGGTCGACAATGAGGGGCTTCAGAACCTCGCGCGTTGGGAAGGACTGGGCGAAGGGCGCCGGCCGCTGATTTGAGCGAGCGGGGTTGGATGACGTTCGGCCGGGCTGGACTCATCCGTGGAAACATCTTTTGATGGAGCTTGTTCCGATTTCGGAACCTTGGCCTGTATCGAGCGTTTGAAACCAAGCAAACGCAAGGAGTTAAGCAATGGCAACTGCCACAGGAAAAACCGCTGGCGACAGCCGGACGAATACGGACCTTGAAGCCGACATCAAGCAATTGAAGGCCGATATCGAAAAACTCACCAAGCAGTTGGCCAAGACCGGCGAGCATGGCTACGGGACGGCGCGGCGCGCCGCCACCGAGGGTGTCGAACAATTGCGCGCCCAGGGCGAGGCAGCCTTCGACAATCTGCGCAGCAACGCCAAGGACATCGAAGCACAGATGATGGCCAGCGTGCGCGAGAAACCGGTGACGTCGCTGGCGATCGCTGCCGGCGTCGGCTTTCTCTTCGCGCTGCTGGCGCGGCGCTAGTTTCTGTCCAGATGGGAATGCTGGCATCGTTGATCTCGGCCTTCGCCTCGGGCGAAACAATTGCCGCCGTGCGCCGCGCGCGCACGGCGGCAATTGTCTATGGGTTCGCGGCGCTTATGGCGCTCTGCGGTCTCGGCTTCCTACATGGGGCCGCCTATATCTGGGCGGCCGACCGCTACGGCTCGCTGGCAGCCTGCCTCGGCTTCGGCGCCGGCTTCCTGGTGATTGCCGGGCTCATCCTGCTCATTCACCAGATATCGGCGGGTTCGCGCGCGCGGCGCCGTGCCAGACGGCGTAGTGCCGATATGAAGGCGATCGGCATCACAGCGGCTCTCGCCGTGCTGCCGGCGCTGCTCAAGGGTAAAGGTGGGTTGGGTGTCATACTCGGCCCGGCGGTGGCGCTCGCCGCCTACGCCATCTATCGCGAAAACGTGAAGCCCGGTCCTGACGATCCGGATGGCGGAGAAGATAGCTAGCGCGTCACTTCGACAGGTCTTCGAGCGGCATCGATATTTCGGCGAACACGCCCTCCGGGCGAAATTCGTGGATCACCTCGCTGGAGATGACCTTGGCCAGGCTGCGGCGGATCAGGATCGAGCCGAAGCCATGGCGCTCCGGAACGGAGACTGGCGGCCCGCCGCTTTCGCGCCAGGTCAATATCAGGCGCTGTGCGCCCTTCTTGCCCTGCGTCTTCCAGTCGAGCTGAACTTTTCCCGAAGCCACCGACAGCGACCCGTATTGCAGCGCGTTGCTGGCCAGCTCGTGCAGGATCAGGCCGAGCCCAACTGCCTGATCGGGCGAAAGCAGCAGGTCGGCGCCGGAGATCGCCATGCGCGGCTGCGAGGCGCTGTCGAACGGCTTCACTTCGATCTGTACCAGTTCGGCAATGCCGATGCCGCGCCATTCGCGATCCGACAACAGATTGTGGGCGGCACCCAGGGCCTGCAGCCTTGCGCCGAAAGCCGCGAGGAATTCGCTTGGCTGGCGGGCATGGCGCACGGTCTGCGTCGCCAGCGCCTGGACGGTCGCCAGCGTGTTCTTGACGCGGTGGTTCAGCTCACGCAGCAACAGCCTTTGCCGCTCGTCGCCGAGCTTGCGTTCGGTGATGTCGTAGTTGACGCCGAAGATCAGCGTCGGCTTGCCGTCCCCGTCGCGCTCGATGACACGGCCGCGTGTGGCGATCCAGCGCGGCGGATTGAAACCCTTGACACGGTACTCGCCGAAATAATCGTCGCTGCCGGTCAGGGCGTCGCGAAAGCGCGTCTCGGTCTGGTAGACGTCGCGGGGATCGATGGCGCCCAGAATGTCGCGTGCCTTCAGCCGGTTCGAACGCGGCAGGTTGAACAGCTCGGACAACAGCACATCGCAGTCGATCATGTCGGTGCGGATGTCCCATGCCCAGCTGGCAAGCGAGGCGGCATCGAGCGCGATGGCGCGGCGCTTTTCCTCGCGCACGAGTGCTGCCTCGGCCAGCGCTCCGTTGCGGGTGGCGTCCTTCAAGCTAAACAGGCTGGCGGCGAGTGCGGCCAGAGTCTTGAGCTGATCGAGCTTGGCGGCAGACGGATGTGCATGCGGCTTTCGGTCGAGCACGCAGAGCGTACCGATCCGCGCGCCGGCCACCACCATCGGCGCGCCGGCATAAAAGCGGACATGGTGCTCGCCAGTGACCAGCGGATTGTTTGAAAAACGCGAGTCGATTGTGGCATCGGTCACCACCATCGGCTCGTCGCCGGCGGCGATCGCATGGGCGCAGAACGAAATGTTGGTTGCCGTCTCCGTCTCGTCCAGGCCGTAGCAGGCCTTGAACCATTGTCGCTCGACATCGAGCAGCGTGACCAGTGCGATCGGCGTTTGCATCATCGCGGCGGCAAGCCGGCTGATGCGATCGAAGTCGGGATCGGCAGCGGTGTCGAGCGCGTCGAGGCTGTGCAGCACGGCAAGCCGGTCCTCTGCGTTTACCGCGCGGCTGACATTGGCCGGCAGACCCGGCGCCATCTGTACCTTGCTATCCACCAAGCCCCCAATGACTTGCCTGCGGTCTGTCTCTGCCGCGCCGACGGTTGGCCGCTGGCCTCAGTATCCGGAACTTTTGTAGTGGAGAATCGTTACCCGACCATGCTTTGCCAGACACGGCTGTCGGCGCCACGCGATAGGGAGGCCGGCCTTGGTCAAGATCATTCCTGAAAACAAAGCCCGTCAGGGAGGCTGGGGGCGACATGGCCTGCGCATCCTGATTGCCGCGATGCTGCTGGTGTTCATCGCCTGGGGCGTCGCCGAAATCTATGGCGAGATGATCGACACGCCCTCCGGCCAGGGGCAGACGCCCAACAGCCAGGGTTTGCGGCTTGATGGCTTTGGACATCAGGCGGCCTTGGCCTGAGTGGCGCGCCGCGGCACTAGCACGTTCAGCACGCCGGGATGAATTTCGATCGTCGTCTCGCGGTCGAGTCTGACCAGTTCGCCATCGATGACGGCGCGGAATTTCTTAGCTGGCGAATGGATTTTGAGGGTCGCCCGCTCGGCCTGGTGTATCTCGACGTGCTCGTTGTCGCGCCATTTGCCGCGCGCCACGTCGAACAAGAACTTGGCCAGTTCGCGGCGCTGCCTAGCCACCGTGACGTAGATACCGAGCACGCCGCCCGCCGGGTTGTCGGCATAGGGCAGGTGGCCCTCGCCAAACAGATTGTTGGTGACGCCGATGCCGGTGATGCGCGTCACGATCTCGGCTTTGCCGACGGTCAGGGTCACCTTCATCGCCGGTGGGTTGTTGATCGTCGACCAGGCGGCCTTTGCCGAGGCGCGGATCTTTCCCAGCCGGGAGCCGAATTCCATGTTCTGGCGCAGCTGCACCATCCTGGCATGCATGCCGATCGAGAATTGATGCACGAAAGGCCGTCCATTGGCGCTGGCGACGTCGACAGCGATCACCTCGCCGTCGGCGAATGATTTCAGCGCTGCGTCGAGGGTCTGTGGGATGCCAAGCCCGCGGGCAAACAGGTTCATGGTGCCGGCCGGCAATATTGCCAAGGCCTTCTTGCCGTTCATCAACCGGGCCGCCGCAGCCGAAATGGTGCCGTCACCGCCGCCGGCCAGCACGACATCGATGCCGCGCCGTGCGGCGATCTTTGCGAGCACTGCCTCAACGTCCGTGCCGGCAACGATGTCGATATCGATGGAGTGGCCAGCCGCTTCCAGCGCCTGACGCATCCGGTCGGAAAAGGCTGGAAGATCGGTCGTGCGCAAGGTGCCGCCGTCCCGGTTCAGCACCGCCGCAAATCGCATGCCCCACTCCGTATGCTCTGCAATCATTGAGCTGGGAAAGCCCAGCCAAAGGCTGAAACGGAGCGGCGGAAGAAAGGTTCCGCCTGACGAGGCGAAATCTGTGCGAGCTCTATCTCGCTCCTGAAAGCGGCAGGCCGGCGACATGGCCGGCAACGCCGGCTTCGGTCAGTTCGGCAAGGGCCAGCGACTGGTCGAGATGCTCGGCCCGCCAGGCGAGGAGCCGTTCGGCAAACTCCAGCCGCACAGCGAGATAGGCCGGATCCGTGGCGACATTGTTCAGTTCTCCCGGATCGTTCTTCAGGTCGAACAGCAGCGGCGGCAGGCCGCCACCGAAATGCACATATTTGAACTCCTTCGCGCGGATGACGGCGAGGTTGCACTGGCGCGGGCCGATGCCGAAATGCCGCTCCGCCTCACCCTCGGCAATCGAGCGAAAATCGAACTCCCAATGTGCGGCGTCGCGCCAGTCCTGGGGCGCTTCATTCTCCAGGAATGGTTTTAGCGAGCGGCCGTCGAGATGCGGCGGCGGCGCCTCGCCGAGCAGGTCGAGCAGCGTCGGCGCTATGTCCACCGCCTCGGTGAAGCGGTCGACGCTCGTCCCGGCCGCCTTGCCATGACGCGGGTCGCGAATGATCAGCGGAATATGGAAACTGCCGTCGAAGAAGCCGCCCTTGCCGAGCATATGATGGTCGCCCATCATCTCGGCGTGATCGGAGGTCAGTACGATGATGGTGTCGTCCCAGGCGCCCGCCGCCTTGAGCGTTTGCCAGATGCGGCCGAGCTGCGCGTCGACCTCCGAGATCATGCCGTAGTAGAGCGCGCGGATGCGGCGGAAATTATCGTCGCCCCAGTCGCGCACCAGGCCCTCGGCGCCGGGACGGAAATTCGCCCGCTGCTGCCGGCCCATACCGTAAGCGAGATAGGGGTGGCTCCCGGCTTCGGTCTGCCAGCTCCCGGCACGACGGAAGGCTGGACCGGCGGCCGGATCATATAGGGTGTTGTAGGGCTCCGGCACGATGAAGGGCGGATGCGGGCTGAGGAAAGAGACATGCGCGAACCAGGCAGTGTCGCGCTGCTGTTCGCCAAGCCAGCGGACGAATTCGCCGGTCAGGAAAGCCGATGGTGTCTCGTCA
This sequence comes from Mesorhizobium sp. P3_B5, assembly GCF_056402815.1. NCBI lineage: Bacteria > Pseudomonadati > Pseudomonadota > Alphaproteobacteria > Hyphomicrobiales > Phyllobacteriaceae > Mesorhizobium > Mesorhizobium sp. P3_B5. Next base: position 132,879 of record NZ_JBFUGR010000007.1, read on the forward strand.
TTCGAATAGATCGGCGCTGCATTGGTGACCGGCTCGTCGGTCTTGTTGCCCGAGGCCTCGCCGGCGGGGCGATGGATGTCGGGAAAGCCGGCGCCGGCATCGACACCGCGCAGTGCCAGCCAGGACAGCCAGGGCTTCTGGTGCTCGGGCAGAAGCTGGCGCACACTAAATCCCGGCAGCACGCCTTCATAGGTTGTCAGCCTCGGGTCGCCGGGCGCCAAGGTGCGCGGATCGAGCGAGACGTCGGTGTAGCCGAACAGCGTCGGATCGTAACCGAGGCTGCGCGCAGAAAGCGCGATGTTGCCGTGGCGGGCATCGAGCGGCGTGCCGTTGCGGCAGACGCGGTTGTTCATCTGGTAGAGGCCGGTGTAGAGGCAGGCACGCGCCGGCGAACAGGGGGCGGCCCCGCCAAAATGCTGCCGGAACAGCACGCCCTCGGCGGCCAGCGCGTCGGCGTTCGGCGTTTTCACCACCTCGTGGCCAGCAGCCGACAGACAGTCGCCGCGCCACTGGTCGCAAGAGATCAGGAGAACATTCGGGCGTCTGTTTTTGTCGGCCAATCGCGGTATCCTCATCCTCACCAGGCGCCCGGAAGAGCGCCGCTCATGGAACCGAAATTTCGCGACTGCGCAAGCCTGACCGATTTGCAAAATAGTGAACAAGGACCGCGCCACTGTTCACCATTAGCGCACAGTCCATTCTGTGTTTGCTGCCTTTGATCCGGACGGCCGGGCCCTCATATTGGCGTGGACAGCGGCATGGGTCGCACAGATACAAAGGGAAGGAGCAGGAAAATGCTCGACCAGATCAAAGGGCTGCATCACGTCACCTCAATGGCCAGGGATGCGCGCCAGAACAATGAATTCTTCACCAAAAAGCTCGGCCTGCGCCGGGTCAAGAAGACCGTCAATTTCGACGCGCCCGACGTCTACCACCTCTACTATGCCGACGAGGTCGGCACGCCAGGTTCGGTGATGACCTATTTTCCGTTCCCCAACATCGGCAAGGGCCGTCACGGCGTCGGTGAGGTCGGCGCCACGGTCTATTCGGTGCCTGAGGGCACGCTCGGCTATTGGGAAAAGCGGTTTGCCGACGAGGGCGTCAGCGGCCTCTCGCGCGAAGAAACGTTCGGCGAGAAGCGGCTTGCCTTCGCCGGTCCCGATGGCGACGGTTTCGCGCTGGTCGAGGACAAGGCCGACGCCAGAACACCGTGGGCGAAGGGCAGCGTTCCCGCCGACGAAGCCATCCGTGGCTTTCACTCTGTGTCGCTGAGGCTCAAGGATGGCGGCGCCACCGAAGAGCTGCTGAAATTCATGGGCTATGAGGAGATCGAGAAGTCCGGCGCCATCAGCCGGTTGGCGGTGAAGAACGGCAACGGCGCCGATATCGTCGACATCGAATCGTTGCCGGGCGCGGGCTTTGCCAATCTCGGTGCCGGCTCGGTCCACCATGTCGCTTTCGCCGTCGAGGACCGCGCCAAGCAGCTCGAAGTGCGCAAGGCGCTGATGGACACCGGCTACCAGGTGACGCCGGTGATCGACCGTGACTACTTCTGGGCAATCTATTTCCGCACGCCGGGCGGCGTGCTGTTCGAAGTCGCCACCAACGAGCCGGGCTTCGACCGCGACGAGGATACCGCTCATTTGGGCGAGGCGCTGAAGCTGCCGTCACAGCACCAGCATCTGCGGCCCTATCTCGAAGAACATCTGCAGAAGCTGGGAGGCTGAGATCATGAGCAAGGACGCTTACATCCACAAGGTGCTGCCCGGTTCGCCTGACGGCCCGTTGCTGTTCGTCTTCCACGGCACCGGGGCGGACGAGAACCAGCTGCTGTCGCTGGGGCGCGATCTCGTACCGCAAGCCACCATCATCTCGGCGCGCGGCGATGTGTCGGAGCAAGGTGCGGCGCGCTTCTTTCGCCGTACCGGCGAGGGCGTCTACGACATGGACGACCTGGCGCGGGCGACTGAGAAGATGGCGGGCTTCGTCAAGGCGCATATCGAAGCGGCAAAACCGTCCTCGGTGCTCGGCCTCGGCTATTCCAACGGCGCCAACATCCTGGCCTCGGTGGTGTTCGCGGCACCTTCGCTGTTCAATGCTGCGGTGCTGATGCATCCGCTGATCCCGTTTGAACCCGAGGTGAAGGGCAGTCTCGCCGGCCGCCGCATGCTGGTCACCGCCGGCAAGCGCGATCCGATCTGTCCACCGAACCTGACGTCGCGGCTCGAAGCCTATTTGCGCGCCGATGGCGCCGATGTCACAGTGGAGTGGCATGAAGGCGGCCACGAGGTGCGGCCGAACGAGATCGAAGCGGCGCGGCGGTTCTTCGCTGCCGTACCGGTTGAAGGAGCAAGCAATGCCTGACCAACTGCCTGAAATCGAACTGGAGGATCGCGGCTCCAAGGGCCGCTATTTCCTGCGCGGACCTGATGGCGCCGAGGCGGAGACGACCTTCACCAAGATCGGCGAGCACCAGATCATTATCGATCACACCGAGGTGCCGGATGCGTTCCGCGGCCAGGGTGCGGGGCTTCGCCTCGTCACCCGCGCCGTCGAGGATGCGCGGGCAGCGGGCAAGAAGATCATCCCGCTCTGCCCATTCGCCAACGCCCAGTTTCGGCGCCATCCGGAATGGGCTGACGTGCTCAAACAGTAAGGTCCATTCGCCTGCGTGGCGGGCGGCAAGATGGTGGAGAGCGGACAGCCACAAGGAGTTATTGTCTCTGGCATTTGCGCAGCCCGGCCATCTTGCCTAAGTAGACGGTTCGCCTGCAGACTGGCGCTCCGTCTCCCTTGAACCGAATGGCTCCTTGATGTCCGAACTCGATCTCGTCCCCGTCTTCGACGGCCACAACGACACGCTGCTCAGACTCTACCAGTCGAAAGACACCGATGTCGAAAAGCTGTTCATCGAGGGGACTCAGGGCGGCCATATCGACCTGCCGCGCGCCAAAAAAGGCGGCTTTGCCGGCGGCATGTTCGCGATCTTTCCGCCACCGGTCGAGAAATCCAAGCGTGCCGCGGTGCCGCCGGCACCCACCGACGATGAGCCGTTGCCGCCCGAGCTGCCGCGCACTGACGCGCTGACGTCCACCATCGCCATGGCCTCGATCCTGTTTCGGCTGGAGCGGGCCGGGGCGCTCTCCGTTTGCCGCAGCGCCGGCGACGTGCGCAATGCGATGGCCAAAGGCTCGATCGCCGCGGTGTTCCACATAGAAGGCGTCGAGGCGATCGATCCCGAACTCACCCTGCTCGACGTGCTGTATGAAGCCGGCCTGCGCTCGCTCGGCATCGTCTGGAGCCGTCCGAACGCTTTCGGCAATGGCGTGCCGTTCCGCTTTCCCTCGTCGCCCGACACCGGGCCAGGCCTGACCGACGCGGGCAAGGCGCTGGTCAAGGCCTGCAACCAGCTCAAGATCATGATCGACCTCTCGCATCTCAACGAGAAGGGCTTTCGCGATGTCGCCGCGCTCAGCGATGCGCCGCTGGTCGCCACCCACTCCAACGTGCATGCGCTCTGCACCCATTCGCGCAATCTCACCGACTGGCAGCTTGGCGCGATCCGTGAGTCCGGCGGCATGGTCGGGCTGAATTTCGCCACCGGCTTCCTGCGCGAGGATGGCAGGATGAATGCCGACACCAGCCTCGACATTATGGTGCGCCACGTCGATTCGCTGCTGCAGGCGCTGGGCGAAGACGGCGTCGGCCTCGGTTCGGATTTCGACGGCGCCATGATCCCGGCGCCGATCGGCGATGTCGCCGGCCTGCCGAAGCTGATCGATGCACTGGCCGCGCGTGGCTTCGGTCGTGCGCTGATCGAGAAGATCGCCTATCGCAACTGGATCAATATGCTGGAAAAAACCATAGGGTAGGCCTGTTGATATTCAGGTGAGGCCAGCCTGCAAACGGCGGCTTCCTGCGCTTCCGGTGCTCACGTACTTTAAGTACGCTCCGCTCCGGTTCTCGGAAGCCACCGTTTTCGACTCGGCCTGACCTGAATCTCAACAGACCTTCGGCGAAATACTAGGCACCCATGCGCTGCAGCCAGTCCTGGCCGACGCCACGATCGCGGACGATGGGCAGCGGATCGGTGGAATCCAGCCGGGCACAGATGCGGTAGACTTCGAGTGTCTCGGCGCTCAACTCGCCGCGTTTGTAGAAGAACATGGCGGCGGCATAGCGGGTGCGGCCCGACCATTTTTCGCCGAGCGGCGTGTTGACCAGCTCCCACTGCTCGGCGGCATCACCGTCATCATCCGGTGTGTCGGCCTCGTCGGTCATGCTCAGAAATCCGCCGGTGGATTGGCGGTGCGGCGGTCGAGCTTGATGAACGGCCGCGCCACCACCTTGGCCCGCTTCATCAGCTTCTGGTACTGCAGCTCGCGCATGGCATAGATCTCGACCCAGAGGTCTTCGGCCATCGTATCACCATAGGGACGCGCCAGCGAGGCGATGGCGATGTTGCGCTTGGCCATCGGCGACCACATGGCTGCGCTGACTAGCCCGACCTCCTGTGACTTCTTGTAGTAGACGATGGCGTGTTCGGCCGGGATGTTGCCTTCGATCTCCAGTCCGACCAGCACATGGCGCAGTCTGCGTTTGGCGCGGGCTTCGAGGATGGCGCGGCGGCCGTTGAAATGACCTTTTTCGAGGTCGATCATGAAGCCGAGACCGATCTCGTCCGGCATGCGCAAGCGGTCGGCGCGGATGGCATGCTCGGAGGTGGTGAAGTCCGCATTGGCGACGATCAGCCCGGCTTCCAGACGGGCGCGGTTCAAGGCCATGTAGCCAATGGCGCGAATGCCGCGTAACTCGCCCGCCATCATCAGCCGGTCCCAGAGGCTCAGCGCCTTGTCTGAGGGTACGAACAGCTCGTAGCCGAGATCGCCGGTGAAACCGGTGCGCGAGATGGTGACAGTGCCACCATCATGTGAGAAATCGGCGAGGTCGAACACCTTGAGTTTTTCGACGCCGGCAAAGCCGGCATCGCGCAGCACGGCGAAGGAGGTCGGTCCTTGCAAGGCCAGACCGGCGACGGCTTCGGTCTCTTCCTCGACCGTCACGTCGAAGCCTATGGCGCTGTCCAGCAGCCAAGGCAGATGCCGCTCCTGCGAACACAGCCGGAAGCGCGTCGGCGACAGGCGGAACAGCGTGCCGTCGTCGAGGACAAAACCCTCGTCGTCGCACCAGGCTGTGTAGTGGACGCGACCAGGCTTGAGCTTTGCCACATCGCGCAGCGTGACGCGATTGAGCAAGGCTTCGGCGTCTGGCCCCTCGATGCGGTATTTGGTCATCGGTGAGATGTCGAACAGCGCCGCCTGACTGCGGATGGCGAAATATTCGAGCTCCTCGTCCCACAGCGAATGCGGGGCGCGGTAGCCGGCCCAATTGTACCAGTCCTGGGTTCTGGCCAGCGCATCGATGCGCGGCTGGAACGGCGTGCCGAGACGAAGCGTGCGGAAATGCGATTGCGCCGCGATGCGGGCCGGGATGAGCGGGCTCGTCTTTGCCGCGTCTGGCTTCTTTTTGGTTGCTTGCGCCATGGCTTAGCCCTTCATCGCGATAATGCGCTTCGCCGCATTCAAGCCCGGTGCGCCGGAGACACCGCCACCCGGATGCGAGCCGGCGCCGGCAAGGAACAGCCCTTCGATCGGCGTGTCATAGCCTGACCAGCCGGACACCGGTCGCGACATCAGCATCTGGTCGGCCTGCAGTTCGCCATGGTGCCAGTGGCCGCCCGGCATCCGGTAGCGCGTCTCGATGTCGGCCGGCGTCAAAAGTTCGGTGTGGAGCACGGACTTGCCGATTCCCGGCGCGTAGGTCTCGAGCTGAGCCATGATCGCCTTCAGGAATTTCGGCTTGCCGGCGCTCCAGCCCTCTTTCAGCGCATAGGGCGCATACTGCACCACCGCCGACAGCACACAGGCGCCAGCCGGCGCGAGCGACGGATCGGCAAGGCTGAGCAGCGTGATCTCCATCACCGGTTCGGGCGAGAACTCGCCATATTTCGATGGATTGAAGGCGCGTTCGACATGGTCGGGCGAGGGCGCAATGACCAGCCGGCCCTTGTGGCCAGCGGCGTCGACACCGGTGAATTGCGGCGGCCGGTCGAGGGCCAGATGGAGCTTGGCCGCATCGCCCTTCATGCGGATGTTTTTCACCTTGCGCGCGAAGCCGGTATCGACTTCGCGCGGCCCAACCAGATCGAGGACAGTGGTCGCCGGATTGATGGCGGAAACGATTGTTTTCGCCCGAAGCACTTCGCCGTTCTCGAGGGCGACGCCGACGGCTCGGCCCTTCTCAACCACGATTTTCGCCACCGGCGACGCGGTGCGGATGGTGACGCCAGCCTGTTCCGCGGCTGCGCGAATGGCGGTGACGACCGCGCCCATCCCGCCCTTCGGTACGATCTGCGCGCCGGCCTTGCCGCCGGTCTCGCCCGCCAGCCGGTAGTAGAGGCCGAGCAACGAGGTCGGCGAGCGTGGGCCGAGATGGCTGCCGAGCGTCGCGTCGAAGGCGAGCAGGCCCTTCAACCTGGTATCGGCAAGCTGCTCGTCGAGCAGGTCGGCAACGTTCATCAACAGCACACGCAGGAAATCGCGCATGTCTTCCTTGCCGAGTTTCTTCAGCGCCAGCGCGGTCTGGCCAAGCGCTGCCGTCTCAAGCAGCGACATGGCGCCGAGGTCGGGTGGCCGGCGCGACAGGAACGGCTTCAGGATGGCGGCATAGCGCAGCAGCTGGGCGCGCAGTTCCTTCCATGCTGTCTGCTCGGAGGCACTGGAGCCGGTCAGCACCTCGCCATAGGCGCCATGCAGGACAAGCGGCGGGCCGTCCTTCGACAGTGCCAGCGACGGCACGAAGTCGCTGCGTTCGATCTGCAGTCCGTGCTTTTCCAGCTCCAGGGTCTTCACCACATCGGGATGCAAGCGGTTCAGCAGATGGGCGATGGAGGAGACGCGAAAGCCGGGCGCGAATTCTTCGGTGCGCGCGGCGCCGCCGACATCGGCGGCGGCCTCCAGCACCAGCACCTTGCGGCCGGCCTTGGCCAGCGTGGCGGCGGCGACAAGGCCGTTGTGGCCGCCGCCGATGATGATGGCATCAAATGACGTCATGGGCCGGGCTCATATGCGAGGTGGATTTGGCGAGGTCGCGCAGGATCTCTGCGGCGGCATTGCGGCCCGGCGCGCCCATGACACCACCACCGGGATGGGTCGAGGAGCCGCACATATAGAGGCCGCCGACCGGCGAACGGTATTGCGCGTAGCCCGGCACCGGGCGGTTGAACAAAAGCTGGTCGAAGGTCAGCTCGCCCTGGAAGATGTTGCCTTCGGTGAGGCCGACCTCGGCCTCGATCTCGCGCGGCGTGCGCACCTCCATATGGACGATGCGGTCGCGGAATCCAGGCGAATAATCGGCGATCTGCGCAACCACGCTTTCGGCAAAACCGTCGCGATCGGCATCGGTCCAGTCGCGACCGCCGATCTTCGGCGGCGCGTATTGCACGAAGCAGCTCATGAAATGCTTGCCGGGTGGCGCCATGGTCGGGTCGAGCGTTGTCGGAATGACCATGTCGAGGAAGGGATCGGCCGACCAGCGCCCGGCCTTCCAGTCGTCATAGGCGCGCTCCATGCGCTCCACCGAATCGGTGAAATGCATGTCGCCGCGACAGACCGGCGAATCCTTCGGCAGCGCCGGGAATTCGGGCAGCGAATCGAGCGCAATGTTGACCTTGCCCGACGAGCCGCGAATCTTGAAGTTCTTCACCCGGCGCAGGAAAATGTCGGGCAGTTCCTTCTCCTCGACCAGTTTCAGGAAGGTGCGTTTCACGTCGGCATTGGAGACGACGAGCTTGCCGTAGATCTCCTCGCCGCCGGCGAGCACGACACCCTTGGCCTTGCCGTGCCGGATCAGGACGTGATCGACCTCAGCGCCGGTGCGGATGGTGCCGCCCGAGGCCTGGAAGGACGCGGCGAGCGCCTTGGTGACCGCACCCATGCCGCCGCGCGCATAGCCCCAGGCGCCGACCGAGCCGTCGACCTCGCCCATATAGTGGTGCAACAGCACGTAAGCGGTGCCCGGTGACATCGGGCCGAGCGCGGTGCCGATGATGCCGGATAGCGCGAAGTTGGCCTTGATGACATCGGTCTCGAAATATTCGTCGAGGAACTCCGAGATCGACATGGTCCAGAAGCGCAACGTCAGCGCCATTTCCTCGGCTGAGAGGCCGGCAAACTTCTTGCCGAGATAGAGCAATTCGCCGATGTCGCGCGGCCGAAAACTGGTCGGGTCGGGCGCGGTGCGCATCAGCAGCGGCTGGATGAAGCGGCACTGCCGTGTCACGTCGCGGGCGTAGCGGTCATAGGCTTCGGCATCGCGCTTGGAGAAGCGGGCGAACTCGCGCCGATGGGCATCGTGGTCACGGTAGTTGGCGAGGTAGTCGCCATCCTTGGTGAATACCGCGCCGCCCTCATAGGAGATCACCTGCAGGCCGAAGCGCGGCAGTTCGAGGTCGCGCATGATCTCGGGGCGAAACAGCGAGCAGACATAGGAGCAGTTGGAATAGAGGAAGCCCGGTGTCAGCTCGCGGCTGGTGGCGGCGCCGCCGACCCAGCCGTTCTTCTCGACCACCAGCACATCGAGCCCGGCGCGCTGCAGATAGCAGGCATTGACCAACCCGTTGTGACCGCCGCCGACAATGATCGCATCCCAAGCCTTCATTCGCGCCAAGCCTTCATCGTGCTCGACCCTTCATTCTTGCGTGATCAATCCCCGAATGCGCGGAATTTGGCACGGCAGCAGCCGTTCTGTCCAGCCATTCTGAATGAATGTTCAACAAATGATATTGCGTTTTCCTTGATATACGCTACGCTTTGCCGGCATTCGAACCTGCGCAATTCGGCCGATGGGACTGAGGTCTGATGATCGAAACGGCAGAAGCCGAGCCGGAGTATAACGACACCGCGATCCGCTTCCTCGAGGCGCTGTGGGGCGACGGCTATCTGTCGCCGGGCGGGCCGGACGAGGTCGACCGCGTCGTCGACGGGCTTGCGCTCAAGGGCAAGACGATCCTCGACATAGGCTGCGGCTCCGGCGGCATCACACTGCATCTGATCGAGCGCCATGGCGCGGCGGACGCCACCGGCTTCGATGTCGAGCGGCCGGTGATCGACACCGCCAGGCGGCGGGCAGCGGCGCGCGGGCTCGGCAGCCGCGCCAGCTTTGTCCAGGCGCCGCCCGGGCCGCTGCCTTTTGCCGACGGCGCCTTCGACGTCGTGTTCTCCAAGGATGCGCTTTTGCATGTGCCGGACAAGGATGCGCTGTTTGCCGAGATCTTCCGCGTGCTGAGACCGGGCGGCGTCTTTGCGGCGTCGAACTGGATGATCTCGCATGACGGCGAACCGTCGCCTCAGATGAAAGCCTATGTCGCAGCGGAAGGCCTGTCCTTCGCCATGGCCTCGCCGGCGCGCTATGCGCAGGCGATGCGCCGTGCCGGCTTCACCGATGTCACCGTGCGCGACCGCAATCCCTGGTACCGCGATGTCGCGCGCGGCGAGCTCGAAAGGCTCAAAGGTCCGCTCTATCCGACGGTCGCGGCGGTGGTCGGGGCAGCCTATGTCGACAAGAACATACGAACCTGGGAGGCCATGCAGAAGGTGCTTGACAGCGGTGAGCACCGTCCCACTCATCTTCGCGGGTGGAAGCCGGCTATGGTGGGATAGCCGGCAATGTGGAGCATGACGGCACCGATGAAAACTGCAGCGCGCGAAGAGCGATCCTCAGACATTTCCGGAAAAAGCGAACCGGAAAAACGCGGCCGCAAGGCATCGAAGGAAGTCAGGCAGCAGCAGCTGATCGAGGCGACCATCGATTCGCTGGCCAAGCGCGGCTATGCCGAGACGACGATGGCCGATGTTGCCGACGGCGCCGGCCTGTCACGCGGCATCGTCAACTTCCATTTCGAGAGCAAGGAGAAGCTGCTCGTCGCCACGCTGCAGCATATGTATGACGAGTATTCGGCGCATTGGCGCGCTGCCCTGCAGAAAGCAGGTGAGGATCCAGCCCGCCAACTGCAGGTCCTGGTGTGGGCCGACTTCGACCGCTCGATCTGCAACAAGCGCAAGCTCGCCGCCTGGTGCGCGTTCTGGGGCGAGGCCAAGTCGCGGCCGACCTATCAGGCGCTGAGCAGTTCCCGGGACGCGTACTACCAGCAGGTCTTCATCGATCTCTGCGCGACGCTCAAGCAGAGCGGCGGCTATGCCTATGAGCCGCAGGTGATGGCGCTGGCGCTGTCGGCGATGCTGGAAGGGTTGTGGCTGCGGCTGATGATGGGAACCGAAGACACCACGCGCGAAACCGCCCTGCAAGCGGCGAACGCATTCCTCGCCGCGGCCTTTCCCAAGCACTACCGATAACCAGAAGCCAGCCAGTCGAGCCGGCAACGCAACGACAAAAGAGGATGGAACTGCAATGAGAAAATTGAGCCGACGCCTGACACTGACTCTAGCACTCGCCGGAACCCTCGCCGCTTCGGTGGCGGCGATTGCCGTCGCCGCCGACAAGGACCTGATCGTGTTCGACTGGTCCGGCTATGAGGACCCGAGCTTCCATCCGAAATATGTCGAGAAGAACGGCGATTCGCCGACCTTCGCCTTCTTCGGCGACGAGGATGAGGCTTTTGAAAAGGTCCGCTCCGGCTTCAAGGCCGATCTCGGTCATCCCTGTTCGCAGAGCGTGACGAAGTGGCGCGAGGCCGGATTGCTGCAGCCGCTCGATACCTCGAAAATATCAGGCTGGAAAGACCTCAATCCCGGCATCATGGCGATGAAGAACCTCGCCACCACCGACGACGGCAAGGCTTGGTTCATGCCGTGGGACTGGGGTAACACGCAGGTCACCTTCAACACCTCCAAGATCGACGAGAAGGACGTGCAGTCGCTGAAGGCCTTCGCCGATCCCAAGTTCAAGGGCCGGGTCTCGATCGGCGACAACGTCGACGATGCCTATGCGCTGGCCAGCCTCGCCATCGGCCTCAAGGACTGGACCAAGATGACGGACGACCAGTTCAAGCAGGCGTCGGACTTCCTGCGCCAGGTGCACAAGAATGTCCGATCCTACTGGACCGACACCACCGACGTCGTCCAGCTGCTGAGCGGCGGCGAGGTCGATCTGGCCTGGGCGTGGAACGACGCCACGGTGCAGTCGGTCGCCGCCGGCGTGCCGATCAAGTCCAAGAAGGACACCGACGAAGGCATTTCGACCTGGGTCTGCGGCTATGTGCTGTTCAAGGATGCGCCGGGCAATATCGACAAGGCCTATGACTTTCTGAACGCGGTCAACTATCCGGAAACCGCCAAGGTGCTGGTCAAGGACTGGGGTTATGGCCAGGCCAACGCCAAAGGCATGGCCGGCGTCGACCAGGCCGTGCTGAAGGAAAAAGGCTATGACGACGTCGGGAAATTCGTCGACAAGACGCTGTTCCAGTCGCCGGTGCCGTCGGAACTCAAGCTCAAGATGATCGCGGAGTTTGAGAAGATCAAAGCCGGCTATTGATCTCCGTTCTGCACCTCCGGTCTGCCTGCCAATATGGCGGGCAGACAGGCTCGCCAAAGCCGCGGAATTTTCCTAACCTCGCTTCGGTTCCCGCGATGAGGAGTTTCGCGCCATGGATTCCATGCTTCGCCGCCTTGTCCTTGCCGCCGTCTTCACCATCGGCGCTAGCGCGGCCTATGCGCTTGCCGAAGGCGGCGGCGACCTCGTCGTGTTCGACTGGTCGGGCTATGAGGATCCGCTGCTGCATCCCGCCTATGCTGCCAAATACGGTGCCGAGCCGACCTTCGCCTTCTTCGGCGACGAGGACGAAGCGTTCCAGAAGATGCGGGCCGGCTTCAAGGCCGATATCGCGCACCCCTGCTCGCAAAGCGTGGTGAAGTGGCGCGAGGCCGGCATGCTGCAGCCCCTAGACACCTCGAAGATATCTGGCTGGAAAGACCTCAATCCCGGCATCATGGCGATGAAGGATCTTGCCACCACCGCCGACGGCAAGGCCTGGTTCATGCCCTTCGACTGGGGCAACACCTCATTGCTCTATCGCACCGACAAGGTGACGGCGGACGAGGCGCAGTCGCTCAGGATCTTCGCCGATCCGAAGTTCAAAGGGCGCGTCACCATCGGCGACAATGTCGACGACGCCTATGCGCTGGCCAGCTTGGTCATCGGTCTGAAAGATTGGACCAAGATGACCGACGCGCAGTTCAAGGAGGCGTCGGCTTTCCTGCGCGACGTGCACAAGAACGTCCGCTTCTACTGGACCGACGACACCGACCTCAACCAGGCGTTCATCGGCAATGAGGTCGATCTCGTCTGGGGCTGGAATGAAACCTTCGTGACGCTGAAAGGACAAGGACTGCCGATCGCCATGAACCGCGGCACCAGGGAAGGCATATCCACCTGGGTGTGCGGCTATGTGCTGATGAAGGACGCGCCTGATAATCTCGACCAGGCCTATGAATTCCTGAACGCGGTCAACGCGCCTGGTGTCTCCGACTACTTGGTCAAGACCTTTGGTTATGGCCACGGTAACGGCGCCGGCATGGCGGCGATCGATGCCAAGGTCCTAAGCGAGCGCGGTTTCGACAATCTCGACAAGTTCCTCGACAAGACATTGTTCCAGCAACCGGTGCCGCCCGAGCTGAAGCAGGGGATGATCGACGAGTTCGAGAAGATCAAGGCCGGCTATTGAAGACCGGGATTGAAAGAACCGATGTCGTCATCGTTGGCGCAGGCTTCACCGGCCTGTCGGCGGCGCTTGAGCTGAAGAAGGCTGGCATCGATTTCATCCTGCTCGAAGCACGCGATCGCGTCGGCGGACGGGTGGAGTCCAGAGACAATGGGCTTGGCGAGCGCATCGACAGCGGCGGCCAGTTCTTCTGCGAGGACATGCCGGAATTGATGGCGCTGGTCAGGGCCTGCGCCAAGACATTGGTCGAGACCCATGTCGATGGCGACTTCATCGCCCAGCCGTCGATGTCGGCGCGGGAAGCGGAACGCGCCTATGCCGGGTCGATGGCGATTCGTGACCGCATGAATGCGATCGCGCCTGATGCCCCTGAGATCGCCGGGCTGACCGTCGCCGCCTGGCTCGAACGGCAGAATGATCCCGACCAAGCCAAGGCCGCCTTCCGGTCGATGATCGAGGGCCTATGGTGCCTGGCGCTGGAGAAGGTGCCGCTGTGGCACCTCATCGACAACGACCGCCGCATCACCAACGAGGTGCCGGAGCTACAATATTTTCTGCACGAAACCATGCAGTCGGTGGCCGAGGATCTGGCCAGCGATCTCGGCGGCCGGCTGCGCTTGAACACGCCCGTCACACTCATCGAACACGGACCGGAGGGGGTTCGTCTGGCTTCAGTGACCGGCCCCATCGAGGCACGAACGGCACTTATCGCCGTGCCACCGGTGATGGCCTCGAAACTGGCGTTCGCGCCACCGCTTCCGGCTGCGCTCGGACGAGCCCTCGGCGTCTGGGAAAGCGGAGCTGTGATCAAGGTGCTGGTGCGCTATGACAACGCCTTCTGGCGCGACAAGGGCTTGAGCGGCATGGTGATGTGGCGCGACCTGCCGGGCCTGTTTGCCTGTGACGTCAGCAAGGACGACGACCATGCGGCGCTGGTCGTCTTCATTGGTGGTCCGCTGGCCCTGCGCTGGCGCGAGTTCGGCGATGCGGCGTTGCGCGCCGAGGTGACGGCAAGATTGCAGGACGCGCTGGGCGACCATGCGAGCAAGATGCTCGATCTCAGCTATCGCGACTGGACGGACGACCGCTGGAGCGGCGGCGCCTACAGCGACCTGATCACGGATGTGACGGCAACCGACGCAGAGCGGACAATCCTGGCCGGCTCGCCGCCGCTGTATTTTGCGTCGTCGGAGCTGTCGCCGTCATTTCCCGGTTATGTCGAGGGCGCTATCATCGCTGGACGCATCGCCGCGCGAAAGATCATTTCCGAAATTCAGTCCGCCATCGCCACCAGCGCTTCCGGGTCGTAGGCGAGGCGGATCGAGGTGCCGACCGGGATGTCATCGGCGCCGAAATCATTGGTCTCGGTCACCGACAACGGCTTTTCCAGCCCCGGGATTTCGACGATCAGATGGGTGATCTCGCCGAAGTAATGGCGCTCGACCACCTTGCCTGCGACCTCGAATTTCGCCGTGGCATTGTCCCACAGCACACGCAGGCGTTCCGGCCGGATGCCCAGCGTGGCAGCGCCGCCATTGCGGACAAAGGCCTTCGGCTTGTTGGTCTTGACCCGGCCGAAGCCGAGCGTGTCGACAACCAGCGAGGCGCCGTTTTCCTCGACGATCTCAGCCTTGACGAAATTCATGCCGCCGAGGAAGTCGGCCACCTGGCGGTTGACCGGCCGCTGGTAGATTTCCTTGGGCGAGGCGACCTGGGCGATCTTGCCGCCGAACATCACGGCGATGCGGTCGGACATAGCGAGCGCCTCATACTGGTCGTGGGTGACCAGCACGAAGGTGATGCCAACGGCCTGCTGCAGGCGGCGCAGTTCGACTTGCATCTGTTCGCGCAGTTTCTTGTCCAGCGCCGACAGCGGCTCGTCGAGCAGCAGCACTTTGGGGCGCATCACCAGTGCACGCGCCAAGGCGACGCGCTGCCGCTGGCCGCCGGAGAGCTCGGTGGCGAGACGCTTGCCGAGGCCGGTCAACGAGACCTGCGCCAGCGCTTCCTCGACGCGGCGCTTTTCCTCCGAGCCTTCCAGCTTCAACCGCTTTAGCCCATAGGCGACATTCTGCTCGACATTGAGATGCGGGAAGATGGCATAGCTCTGGAACACCATGTTGGTGGGGCGGCGATTGGCCGGGATGCCTTCCATCGACTGGCCGTCGACCGAGATCGTACCGCTGGTCGGGTTGTCGAAGCCGGCGATCATGCGCAGCAGCGTGGTCTTGCCGCAGCCGGAGGGGCCGAGCAGCGAGAAGAATTCGCCCTCCTTGATGGTCAGCGAAGAGTCGTCGAGTGCCTTGAACGATCCATAGCTGCGGGTGACGTTCTTGATCTCGATCATCGGCCGTTCGGCTTGCGATCGTTCGGCTTGCGGCCGCTCAGGCATAGAGGCCTCCCTCGTTCTGGGTGCGTTTTGCCGCGCGGCGGCGCAGGATTTCGGCGACGGTCATCAAGAGGAAAGAGGCCATCAGCAACAGCGTGCCCAGCGCCAGCACGCCCGGCAGTTTGGCGGCAAAGCGCAGCTGGCCCCAGATGTAGATCGGCAGCGTCGCCTCGGTGCCGGTCAGGAAGAAGGCGATGATGAATTCATCGAGCGAAATGGTGAAGCAGACCAGGAGGCTGGAGATGATGGCCGGCGCCACCATCGGCAATGTCACCCGGCGAAACGTGCCGAAGGCGCTCTCGCCGAGATCGGCGGAGGCTTCCTCCAAGCTGCGGTCGAAACCCTCGAAGCCGGAGGTCAGCACCGTCATCGAATAGGGAATGCAGACCAGGACATGGCCGAGCACGACGGTGAACAGCGACAGGCTCAAACCCAGCTGCAGCATCACCAGCAGCATGGAGATGGCGACAATGACTTCCGGCAGCACCAGCGGCGCCATGATCAGGCCGTTGATGGTGCGGCGGCCGGGGTAGCGGTAGCGGGTGATCGAGCGTGCCGCGAGGATGCCGAGAACGGTCGAAAGGATGGAGGCTGAGACGCCGACGACCAGGCTGTTCCAGGCGGCGTCGAGCAGTGCCGGCGTGCGCGGCAGGTCCTCGTACCAATGCAAGGTAAAGCCGGTGAGCGGGAATTTCGGCGTCGCCGCGGTGTTCACCGAGAAGATCGGCAGGAAGATAACCGGCAGATAGAGGAAGACGACATAGAGAAACGCATAGGTCGACAGCCAGCCATTGGCCAGGAAGCGCCGCACGGCCGTCATCGCGCCAGCCTCTGGATGGCGCGGATGATCAGCACCGTGGCGCCCGCCATCAAGGTCACAATCAGCATTGTGGTTACCGAAAGGGCTGCACCCAGCGGCCAGTTGGACGCCTTGCCGAATTGCGCCTGGATGGCGTTGGCGATCATGACGCCATCCTTGCCACCGACAAGTTTTGGCGTGACGTAGTCGCCGACTGTCGGGATCATGACGATGAGCGCCGCCGAAATGACGCCGGGCGCCGACAGCGGCAGCGTCACGCGCAGGAACGAGCGCAACGGGCCGTCGCCAAGGTCCTTGGCCGCCTCGACCAAAGTGCGGTCGACCTTTTCCAGCGAGACGAAGATCGGCAGGATGGCAAAGGCCGCCCAGGCGTGGGTCAGCGTGATGATGACGGCGGTCGAATTGTAAAGCAGCGCGGTCGACGGCTCGTCGATGATGCCGAGGCCCATCAGCCCGGAATTCAAGACGCCGTTGTAGCCGAGGATGACCTTCCAGGACATCACGCGCAGCAGGTAGCTGGTCCAGAACGGGATGGTGATCAGGAACAGCCACAGGCTCTTGTGGCGGCCGCCATGGAACGAGATGAAATAGGCGATCGGATAGGCGAGCACGACCGTGAAGAAGCTCACCGTCAGCGAAATGTAGAGCGAGCGCCAGAGCAGATCGCGATAGATCGGCTCGGTCAGTGCGATGCGGTAGTTTTCCAGCGTGAAAGTGTGGTCGATGGTGAGGTAGTTCTGTGTCCAGAAAGAATGGGCGATGACCACCAGGATCGGCCCCACCAAAAGGATCAGCGCATAGAGAAGGGTCGGGCTGATCAGGGCAAAGCCCTGGACGGGTTCGGATTGCAGAAGGGCGTTTCGCCTGGCCCGCGTCATGCCGAATGGAGGCGACCCTTCAGCAGCCGCCGTCATTGCAGGGCTCCTGGCGCGATCGCGGTTTCTGGCTCGGACTGTCCCGCCATGCGGCTCCCATTGTCTAACAGATCCTGGCGCCGGCTGCCTGTTCCCCATGCTCGCCGGCTTTCTTCATCATGCGCGCATCCGTGGATTGAAATCAAGCGCTAATTCTGCAATATTGATTGAACGGACATTCAAAATGAAGTGAAGAAAGCCGACATTTCCAATGCTTGGTGCTTCGTTTCGTGTTCGACCATATCTGCGATCAAACAAGGCGAGGCGACAATGGCGGCTGCAAGAGATCTGAGGGCGACTGAAACGGCAGGGCCCGCCGACGATGCCGTCGAACTGGCCAAGCGCCATCTCGTCCAGCCCTGGCCGTTCGCCGGCTCGGTCGGGGCCGAGGCGCGTGCGCTGATCGGCGAGGGCGACGGCATCTACATCACCGACGCTGCCGGCAAAAGGCTGATCGACGGGCCGGCCGGCATGTGGTGCATCAATGTCGGCCATCGCCGCGAGGAACTGGCGAGGGTGATGTACGACCAGGCGATGAAGCTGTCCTACAACACGCCGTGGTACACGATGAACGCGCCGTCGGCGGAGCTTGCCATGCGCATCGCCGGCCATGCGCCGGGCGATCTCAGCCATGTCTTCTTCACCACCGGCGGTTCCTCCGCGGTCGAGACGGCGCTGCGCTTCATGCAATTCTACAACAATGTGCGCGGCCGGCCGGAAAAGAAGCTGATCCTCAGCCGCGGCGGCGCCTATCACGGCTCGACCTATCTGTCTGCCTCGCTCAATGGCCGCCCGCGCGACCGCGACTGGATGGACGGCGCCGACGAACTGGTCGTCAAACTGTCGTCGCCCGATCCGTTCCGGCGCCCGAAAGGCATGAGCCTTGCTGCCTTCACCGATTTCCTGGTCGATCAGTTCCGCGATACAGTCGCCCGTGTCGGCGCCGAGAAGATCGGGGCTTTCGTCGGCGAGCCGGTGCAGGCATCGGGCGGTGTCATCGTGCCGCCGGATGGCTATCTCAAGCGCATCCGCGAGATCTGCCGCGACAACGATATCCTCTATATCTCCGACGAGGTGGTGACCGCCTTCGGCCGGCTCGGCCATGTCTTTGCCTCGGGCGACGTGTTCGGCATCGATCCTGATATGATCACCTTTGCCAAGGGCGTCACCTCGGGCTATTTCCCGCTTGGTGGCGTCATCATCTCGGAGCGGCTGCTGCAGGAATTGCGCCGTTCGAATCATCCGGACGCCATGTTCGGCCATGGCCTGACCTACACCAGCCATCCCGTCGCCTGCGCCGTGGCGCTGAAGAACCTCGATATCCTGGAAGACAATGTGCTCGCCCATACACGCGAGGTTGCGCCCTATTTCCAGGCGCAACTGAAGACGCTGGAGGAACTGCCGCTGGTCGGCGAGGTCCGCGGCATGGGGCTGATGGGTTGCGTCGAATGCGTCGCCGACCGCGAAAGCAAGGACCCGCTGCAGCTCGACAAGGATGTCGGCAAGCGCATCGACGCGCATTGCCACGAGCTCGGCCTGCTGGTGCGGCCGCTGATCAATATGTGCGTGATGTCGCCGCCGCTGATCATTTCGCGCGAGCAGATCGACGACATGGTGGCGATCCTGCGCGAAGGCATTTCGCGCACGATGGATGATCTCAGGAAAGAGGGTGTCTGGCAGGGGTGAAGTTTCTCCCTTCTCCCCGTTCACGGGGAGAAGGTGCCCGGAGGGCGGATGAGGGGCGGCGCTGACGTCGGCGATTGGTCGTCGTCGACCCGAGTCACAGGCACGGCGCTGCCCCTCACCTGCCTGCCGGCATCCTCTCCCGTATAGAGACGGGGAGAGGGGCGCTCTCCTTGCTCCTACACCTGCGATCGCATGGCCTCGTTGAGGTTCCACATTTCCTTCTCGTCCGGCGCCGTCTCCAGCCCCAGAACGGGAATCTGCTTGCGCAGATGGTCGTGGTGGGTGCGCACACCATATTCGAGGTCGGAGAGGTAAAAGCCCTCGAAGGCTTCGGACAGCATCGATTCGTTCGACCACACCGAGAGCTGCACGTCCTCGTTCATGGTGTCGCGATCGATGCGGTAGGCGAGGTAGCGTGCCGCCGCCTGCTCCCGGGTTTCGTCGGGATAGCGGTAGATGGCGCCGCGCAGCAGCGTCTCACCGGTCGTCAACGGGAACTCCTGATAGAACTGCACCGATTCCGGCATGATCGACAGCGCGTTGTTGGGGAACATGCCGTAGTAGATCCACGCCTTGCGCAGGTGCTCCGGCAGGTGCTCCGCCGCCGGCGCGTGCCTGATGTATTCACGCACGCTCCAGCGCCGTCCGGCATGCGGATTGTAGGTGGCGAAGGAACGCGACACGCCGTTGATGAACGGCTCGTCGAAATAGGTCGCGCCGTAGAGGTCTTGCAGCGCCGGATGCGCCATGGCGACGTGATAGCCCTCATTGTCGACGTCGCGCACCGACTTCCAGTTGACCGGGGACTTCTGGGTCCAGATGCCCCAGGACGGCACCATGTCGGCGACGCCATAGTGAGCCATCTCGGCTTCGATAGGCTTCAGCAGCTCGGCCACCGAAAGCTGCGGGCCGCCCTTGCGGAAACGGATGAAGATAAAGCCCATCCAGATTTCGAGGTCGAGCGGCATCAGGCCGAATTCGGTCTTGTCGAGATCGGGGAAGGAGCGCGGGCGGGCCGCGCCGCGCAACGTGCCGTCGAGATTGTAGACCCAGCCATGGAACGGACAGACCAGGGCGTTCTTGCAGTTGCCCTGGCTGTCGGCGACGACGCGGCTGCCGCGATGACGGCACATATTGTTGAAGGCGCGCACGACGCCGTCCTTGCCACGCACGATCAGCGCCCGCTCGCCGACTACGTCCATGGTCATGTAGTCGCCGGCATTGGGCACGTCCGAGACATGGCCGGCGATCTGCCAATGGTTGCGGAAGACGTATTCTTTCTCGAGTTCGAGAAGGGCGTCGGAGTGATAACTCCAGCCCGGCAAGCCCCGCCGGTCCCAATCGTTGGGGATCGCCACGTCACGGAGGTGCGGGTTCATGGACAGCTCTTCTTTTTGTTGAATACTCATTCAATATAATCATATTTTTCATTGAAATGCAATGGCTTGTGGAAATCGCAAGATTTTCACCCGGCCAATTCGAGCAGGTTCGACGCCCGTGCTGCCGCGGAAAATCCGGGAATTTCCTAGCGTTAACCAGGGTTTGAGAAGCGGGCGCGTTGCATCGGGATTGGCACTCGCCGTGTCGGCAAAATCGCGCCGGGAAAGAGCTGCCGTTCGCAATTTATTTCGGGAGTGTGAGATTGGTCATAGTTCGATCGAGCCGATGCGAGCTTTGCTGCCTGACCGAATATGCCCGGTAATGCCCGAATTATCTGTTTCGTCGCTGTTACACGGGCAGACGAGATGCATCATTCGTCGGTTACACAGCGCGATTAGGTTCGCTTCATAGCAAAAGAAATAAGAAACGAAGGGGAATGACGATGTACACGAAGGTTGAG
Source organism: Mesorhizobium sp. P3_B5 (assembly GCF_056402815.1). Taxonomy (NCBI): domain Bacteria; kingdom Pseudomonadati; phylum Pseudomonadota; class Alphaproteobacteria; order Hyphomicrobiales; family Phyllobacteriaceae; genus Mesorhizobium; species Mesorhizobium sp. P3_B5. The sequence goes on from NZ_JBFUGR010000007.1 coordinate 153,264, forward strand.
ACTGCCGACAGCGACATCCGCCTCCAGGCTCCGGAGCGCAACGACCGGCGCCCAAAACTGGCGCTGCGCCAGCGCGCAAGTGACCATCCGATGGCGATGTTCATGATGCTGAGCGCTGTCGCCTTTGTCGGGATGATGTTCACGCCGACGATTGGTCCGGCCTTCGCGTCACTCAATCCGCCGGCCAACGTCGTCGACGGTGCGCCGACCACCATCAAGACCGCGCGCCTGCCGATGCCGGAGATCGATTTTGCCTGCAAGGGCCAGGCCTGGGGCGCCGAGAGCGCGGACTGCCTGCGCGTCATTGCCGCGCAGTCCGGCAAGCACAGGGACCGCGCGGTTCGCATGATCGCCAATGCCGCGCCGCTGACCAATACGCCCAACGTCTTTTGATCTTTGTTGAACGTGACCGCGAAACATTCCCTGCTTCGCGATCATGCTTTGACCTCCCCGAGCGCTCCTCTTGCGCTCAGTCAGGCTCCCGCCGCATTGTCGGTCGGGAGCCTCTTTTTTGGAATCTATTGAGATTCAGATGAGGCCGGCCTGACCTGAATCTCAACAGATCCCGGGAAGGCGCTGAATTTCAGCTCGCAACAGCCGCCTGCTCGGCAATGGCCGACAGCACGCCGCGGACGTCCAGCGTGCTGAAAGGCTTTTCCAGGATCTGCGGCCGCTGCGCTGCCGGCAGCGCCTCGATCTCGGCCTTCGCGCCGATCAGGTCGCCGGTGACCAGCACGAAGCGCCGTGCCAGATCGGGTTTTTCGGCGAGCAGTTCGCGATAGATTGATATGCCGCTAATGCCGGGCATGCGCAGGTCGGAAAAGACGATGTCGGGCGGCATGTGGCCGGTCAGGGTCGCAACGGCCGATGTCCAGGCCGGCACGATCCGCGACTTGATGCCCATCAGCTCCAGAATGTCGGAGAGCGAGCCGGCGACATCCGGCTCGTCGTCGATGATCAGGGCGTGGCGCAAGCCGCTCGAGCGGGCCGGGCTGTCGCCGGCGGCAGCGACGCCGGCGGTGATCGCTGGCAGTTGGACGACGAACCGCGCGCCCCTCGGCAACACCTCCTCGAACCAGACATTGCCATTGTGCCGCTCGATGATCGATTTCGAAATCGACAGGCCGATGCCGGTGCCGACGCCGACCGGCTTGGTGGTGAAATAGGATTCGAAGATGCGCGCGCGGATCGCCTCCGGCACGCCCGGTCCGTTGTCCTCGACCGAAAATCCGGGATTGCCGCGGTCGCTGCGAAATGTGCGCACCTTGATCAGCCGGTCGCCGGCGACGCCGGCCAGCGCATGCTGGCTGTTGATGAGGAAGTTGGCCGCGACCTGCGTCACATGGTCGGCATCGGCCATGGCCAGCAACGGGCCGCTGGCGAAATCGGTGTCGATGATGATGCCGCTCGATCTGGCGCCATAGGCGGTCACTTCGAGAGCGGCACGGATCACCTGGTTGAGATCGGTCTCGGCCCGCGCTGTCGGATGCAGGCGGACCATCGACAGGAAGCTCTTGACGATACGGCCGCAGCGTTCGGCGGCGGCGCGCACTTTTTCGGCGCGCACCTTGGTCTGCGGGTCGGAGGCGAATTCGTGCAGCAGCGTCGATTGCGCGACGACCACGGCCAGCGGATTGTTCAACTCGTGCGAAACGCCGGCGAGCAGCGAGCCCATCGCCGCCATCTTCTCGTTCTGGTGCAGCTTTTCGCGCTGGCGGCCGATCTCTTCCTCGGCGCGCAATTTGTCGCGCAGGTCGCGGATCGAGCCGAAGATGAGGCAGCGATCGGCAACCCGCATCTCAGTCGCCGTCAGCTCGATCGGAAATACTTCGCCGGCTGCATTCTGGGTCACGGTTTCGAGCCGCTGGCCGACCATCGGGGCGCCGCGGCCGGTCATGTATTCGGCCCCCGACGCATAGCCCTTGCGGTAATAGATCGGTACGATGGTGTCGAGCAGGTCCTTGCCGAGGATGTCGGAGCGCTGGAAGCCGAACATCTTCTCGGCAGCCGGGTTGAACTCGATGATCGAACCGGTCTCGTCGATGACAACGATGGCGTCGAGCGAAGCCTGCAGCATGGTGCGGCGGATAACTTCGCTGGCATGAGCCTCGGACGGCGAACGTTCGATGGCGTCGCCGATGGCGAGCGCAACGATGTGCAGTGTCGCCTCCTCCTCGTCGCTCCATTCGCGCTCGTTGACGCAGTCGTTGACGGCGAGCGTGCCCCACAGATGGCCGTGCGCAAACACCGAAACCGACAGGAACGACTTTATATTCTGCTTCTCGAAGTCGGTTCTGAGGAAGCCGTCGAGGTCGCGTGTGTGGCCGGCGAAGACCTTGCCTTGCCGCTCATCCTCCGCCAAGCGCTCCAGCAACGGGTCCGAGTTGACGATCGACTGCATGATGACGGTTGGCGACGCCAATTCGGTACCGAAGCGGGGGGCGATCCAGTAGGCTGCAACCGACTGGGCGAAACCCTGCCCGGGCAGTTCGCGCAACCTGAACAGGATGCCGCGCTGGCAATCCATGGCAACGCAGAGCGTCTCGAGGATGCCCACCATCTCGCGTTGCCAGTCGCCGGCCTCGCGAAGCCGGCGCACGACGCGGACAGCCGCCATCGCAGCACCCTGACGGGTGCCTTGCGTATCCGTGCGTGCCGGTTCAGCTGTCATGGTCAGTCGTTACCCAGGTCGCGCCGGTGTGGTTACTCTCCACGGCAGCCTATCGCGCCGCTCAGTGTCCGTCGGTCGGCAGCGAGAAGATATAGCCTTCGCCGCGCACCGTGCGCAGGAATTTCGGATTGGCCGGATCCGCCTCGATCTTCTTGCGCAGCCGCATGATGCGGATGTCGACCGCGCGGGACGATTCGGGATCCTCCACGAACCCGATCGCCTCGGAGATCGCCGCGCGCGTCAACAGCCGGTTGGCGCGGGTCAGGAAAACCTCGAGCACATCGAACTCGCTCTTGGCCATGTCGATGACCGCGCCATTGGCGCCGGTGACCAGCCTGCCGTCAAGATCGGCCTGGAAAGAGCCGAAGCTCATGAAGCGGCGGCCGGCGCCTGTCTCGACCTTGGCGGCTTGCGGCGCGGTCGGCTGCGGCACGCGACGCAGAACGCTGCGCACCCGCGCCAGCACTTCGCGCAGTTCGTAAGGCTTGACGATATAGTCGTCGGCGCCGAGTTCCAGCCCGACGATGCGGTCGAGCGCAGTGCCGGCGGCGGTGGCGTAGATGATGCCGATCGGCATTTTCGAGCGCAGCCAGCGGCCGAACGACAGGCCGTCCTCGCCTGGCATGGCGATGTCGAGGATGGCCAGATGAAACGACTGTGTTTCCAGCAAGGTGCGGGCTTCGGCGGCACTTTCGGCCGTGGTCATTTCATAGCCGTTGGCGCCGAGATACTCGGCGACCGCGTCCCTCAGATCGGGCTCGTCCTCGACGATGATAATTCGTGCCCGCACTATGATCTCGCTCCCGCTTTCAGCGGAAAGTAGATTGGGTATAAACATCATGTCCAGCACTCATCTCGGGTTGCGAAGGGAACGGTAAGAAAACATGGCCGCACGATCCGTCATCGCGCTTGTTTCCGTCGCCGAAGTGGTGGCGACCGATCTCGCCGACCATCTCGAGCGGCGTGGCCATGATGTGCGCGAGGCGCGCCAGCCCTGGGAGGCCGAATCGCTGCTTTCGGCAAAGGGCATCGACATCGTCATTGTCGGTGACAGCCTCAGCCAGGCGGAGGGGCGCGACCTGCTCAGGCGCCATGGCGGCGAGGGTGGGCCCGATTTCATCCTGATCTGCCGGCCGGCGGATCTGGTCGACAAGGTGCTGGCGCTCGAACTCGGCGCCGCCGACGTCATCGAAAGTCCGCTTAATGTCAGGGAGCTTGCCGCCCGCATTGGCGGCCTCTTGGCGCGGCGCGGCCGCAACACCGGGGAATTGCTCGTGCTGGAGAACGCGACCGTCGACCTCAGGTCTGCGATGGTCATGCATCGTTCTGGTACCGAGGAACAGCTGTCGGCCGGTCAGGTGGCGTTGCTGAAACTGTTTCTGGCCAGCCCGCGCAAGGTGCTGACGCGCGACGACATCATTGCCGCCGCACCAGCCGAAAATGCCGATGCGTTCGATCGCTCGATCGATTCGCGGATCGTGCGGCTGCGCCGCAAGCTCGACACCGAAACCATCACCACGATACGGGGCGCCGGCTACCGGTTCGATCCGCCGACACAGCGCGCCGATTGAGGGCAACGCGTCTTTTTGTTTAGCATCGGATTTTCCCAAAACCGGTTTCCCCTTTTGGGTCCGATGCGCCTGCACTCAGCGCACCACCAGCAGCGATGGTCCAGATGGCATTTCGCTGGCCACGACGACTTCACTGGCGTGAGCGCGGTCCTTCAGCAGCACGGTGGCGAGACCGGCAAAGCCGAGCAGGCCTTGTGTGTAGAGCAGTGCGGAAAGCACTGAAGCGGCAAATTTCGTGTTCATCTGTCTCTTCCCCAATTTCAGAATTGTCGGTGCTTCAGGAGACCCCCGAAGTGCCCGCGCCGCCCACGGAGCCCCCCGTCGCGGCGCGGGCCTTCGGTCCTCTCGGCAGCAAGTTGCCGGAGGGGCCGCGCATCCCCGTCAGTCCAAAGCCGACCCGCCAGAGGGCTTTGAAGCGGTTGATGCGCAGACTGGAAACAATCCAGACCAAGGCAATGAACAGCGCGGCATGCAGCGTCGAAACCTCGCCCGAGTTCATGGCCGCAAGCGTCGTCATCGGGCTGCCGGCGACTGTGCCGACGCCGCCGACGATGACCGCGGCAATGCTTATCCTGAGAAACCAGGACAGGGTGTTCGATTTGATGCTCATCTTCGTTTGCGCCGGCTGTTTTCGTTACGTCAACTGTGCCGTCGGCCCGTATCCAGATCATGCCGCCCGGGCCGCGCTTTGTTGCAGATTGGTTTCGAGCCAGACGGAATGTCTTTCACATAAGGGAAATTCGCACGTTCGTTTGACGGCAACCCTGGCATCTTGATCCTGCGAGGCAGAGTACGAGGCCGACGATAGCAGCCCTTGTTCCGCTGCTTTGCCCGTCATTCTGTTAACCCGAGGAAACAGATTCGAAACACAAACGAGCAGCAAGCGAAATCAGCTTGAAACATGACGTTGGGATAAGCCGGTCATCGAATTGGAACCGGCCCGACCGGCAAAACAGGGGAACATCATGTACGCTGCCATTTCCGCCAAGCTCATCAACATCACCGCCGCCGCCCTGACCGGTGCGGCTCTTCTCTTCAGTGCCGGCAATGGCGCTGCCCACGCCGCCGCAAGTCAGATCGTGGCGCGTGTCTCGCTGTCGCAGCAGACCATGGAAGTCCTGGTCGACGGCCGCCCGACCTTCGCCTGGAAGGTCTCGACCGGCGACCGGGCGCATATCACCCCGACCGGCTCGTTCAAGCCGACCCGCATGCATGAGATGTGGTATTCGAAGAAATACGACAACGCGCCGATGCCGCATTCGGTGTTCTTCAGCGGCGGCTACGCGGTGCATGCGACCTACGCCATCAAGCGTCTTGGCCAGCCGGCTTCGCATGGCTGCGTGCGGCTGCACCCGGACAATGCCGCCGACTTCTATCAGCTGGTCGAGACCTTCGGCCCGGCCAATACCAGCATCGTCATCGTCAAGTAGTCGGCTGTGGTTGGAGCGGTTGCGCAGCGCAGCTGCACAGCAAGCTCCCGCCTGAAGCTCCACTGAGCTTCGCGGTAATCAATCCAGTCAAAGAAAGAGGCCGGAATTGTCCGGCCTCTTTTTGTTTGTTCGTTGGTGTCTTCGCAGTTCAGTCGACGGGCACCGGCATCAGCTTCGGGTCCGGCTTTTCGGCATGATGCGGCAGGTCCTTGCTTGCGATGAAGGTGTAGAACATCGGCACCACGAACAGCGTGAACATGGTCCCGACCAGGATGCCAGTGAAGATCACCAGGCCCATCGAATAGCGCGCCGCGGCACCAGCACCACTGGAGATGATTAGCGGCACCACGCCGAGCGCCATCGCCGCCGTCGTCATCAGGATCGGCCGCAGCCGCACCTTGGCCGAGGCGATGATCGCTTCCCTGCGTGACATCCCATGCTTCTCGCGCTGCTGGTTGGCGAACTCGACCAGCAGGATGCCGTGCTTTGTGATCAGGCCGATCAGCGTGATCAGGCCGACCTGCGTGTAGATGTTGAGTGTTCCCAGCCCCAGATTGAGCGGCACGATGGCGCCGAAGATCGACAGCGGCACCGCCATCATGATGATCAGCGGATCGCGGAAGCTTTCGAACTGCGCCGCCAGCACCAGATAGATGACGAGGATTGCGGCTGCGAAGGCGATCAGGATGGTGCTGCCTTGCTCCTTCTCCTGCCGCGACTGGCCGGAATAATCAATGAAGAAGGTGTCGGGCAGGCTCTCCTTGGCGATGTCCTCGATGGCCTTGAGCCCGTCGCCGGTGGTGACGCCGGGCAGCGGCAGCGCGGAAATCGTTGCCGAGTTCAGCTGGTTGAATTGCTCGATCGCGGCCGGCGAGGCGTTGGTCGAGATCTTGACCACGGCCGAGAGCGGCACCATCTGGCCCGAAACGCTGCGCACGAAGTATTCTGCCAGCTTTTCAGGATTGTCGCGGAAATCTTGTGGCACCTGCGGGATGATATCGTAGCTGTTTGAATCGCGGTCGAACTGCGCCACTTCGGCGCCGCCGACCAGCAAGGTCAGCGTGCGGCCGATATCGGCGATGGGCAGGTTGAGGGCCGCGGCGCGGTCACGGTCTATCGTTACCGTCACCTGTGGCGCGTCGTAGGCCATCGAGTTCTGCACAACAATGAAGCGACCGGAAGCCTGCGCCTTGTTCTTGATCTGCTCGGCTGCCTCGAAAACATCGGAAGCATTGCCGGTCGAACGCACCACCATGGTGATCGGCAGACCGCCACCGGAGCCAGGCAGCGTTGGCGGCGCGAAGACGAAAGCCTCGACACCGGCGACCTTGGCGAGGCGTCCCTGGATGTCGGCCTGGATCTCCTTCGAGCTGCGCGTGCGTTCGGCCCAGTCCTTGAAGGCAAAGCCAACGAAGGCACCGCTGGTCTGGCCGCCAAACGCGACTGCCGAGAACTGCGCCCGCGTCTCCGGTATGTCCTTGACCAGGCCAAGCATCTGGTTGACGTAGAGTTCGGTATAGTCCGACGTCGCATAACGCGGCGCGTTGACGATCGACAACAGGAAGCCCTGATCTTCTTCCGGCGCCAGTTCGCTAGAGGTTTTGGTGAACGCAAACCCGGTGACGGCGACCAGCGCAATGACGATTATCAGCGTCAGTGGGCGATAGTTCAGAGATCCGGTGACCGCCTTTTCATAGACGCGTTCGACGCGTCCGAAAGTGCCGTCGACAATGCGCTGGAAGCGGCCGGGTGACCCGGCTTTCAGCAGGCGCGCCGACATCATCGGCGTGATGGTGACGGCGATGACACCCGAAAGCACCACCGAGCCGGCAAGCGTCACCGCAAATTCGCGGAACAGGGCGCCGGTCAGGCCGCCAGTGAAGGCCAGTGGTGCGAACACGGCGGCCAATGTCACCGTCATGGCGACGATGGCGGAAAAGATTTCCCGCATGCCGTTGAAGGCCGCCTGCATCGGCGACATGTGGTCTTCTTCCATGTGGCGATGGATGTTTTCCACCACCACGATGGCGTCGTCGACGACGAGACCGATCGCCAGCACCATGGCCAGCAACGACAACAGGTTGATCGAATAGCCCACCGAATACAGCAGGAAGCAAACGCCGATCAACGACAGCGGAATGGTGACGATCGGCATCATCACCGAGCGGAACGAACCAAGGAAGAGCAGGATGACGACGATGACGATGGCGACGGCCTCGGCAATGGTCTTGAACACCTCGTAGATCGAGGCGCTGATCTGCTCGGTTGAATCGTAGACGATCTCGATCGTCATGCCTTGCGGCAGCGTGTCCTGGATCAGCGGCACGATCTTGTGGATCGCCGCCGCCGTCGTCAGCGGGTTTGCCGCCGGTGTCGGGAAGATCGCAAGGAAGGTGCCGGGCTTGCCGTTGAAACTGACCCTGGTGTCGGTGCTTGCCGCGGCTAGTTCGACACGCGCCACGTCGCGCAACCGCACCACATTGCCATCCGTCGAGCGCAGCGGCAGTTCGGCGAAGGCCTCAGGCGTCTGCAGTGTCGAGCGCACCGTTATCGAGGAGACGACATATTCGTTCTGGGTGTTGCCGGGAGCCGAAAGGAAATTGGAATTGTTGATCGCGGCCAGCACTTCGGATGCGGTCACGCCGCGCGCGGCAAGCTTGACCGGGTCGATCCAGACACGCATCGAATATTCCTGGGCGCCGAAGATTTGCACGTCGGCGACGCCTTCCACAGTTGACATGCGCGGCCGGATGACGCGCTCGATATACTCGGTCAACTGCTCCTTCGTCATGTTCGGATTCTGCATCGAGATGTACATCATCGCGAACTGATCGCCGGTGCCCTTGACGATGACCGGGTCCTTCGATGCGTCGGGCAAGGTACCGCGCACGCCCTGCACCTTCGACAGCACTTCGGTCAGCGCTACATCAGGATTGGAGCCGAGCTTCATCTGCACGGTCACGGTGCTGGAAGAGGGCCGGCTCGACGAGGTGACGTAGTCGATGTTCTCGGTCGAGGCGACGGCACGGGCGATCGGCGCCGAAATAAAGCCCTGGATCAGGTCGGCGCTGGCACCCGGATAGGCCGTGGTGATCGTGATGGCCGTTTCGTCGACCTTCGGATATTGCCGGATCGACAGGTTGAAAATGCCCTGGAAGCCCAGGAGCAGGATCATGCAGGCCAGGACCGTCGACAGAACCGGGCGGCGGATGAAGATGTCGGAGACGTTCATTACTGGGCGGCCTGCTTGTTTGCCGATTGGGTCGGGTCGATGGTGTTGTCGACAGCAACGGACATGCCATTGAAGAGCCGGTTCTGACCGGCGGTGACAACCTCGTCGCCAGCCGTCAGACCTTCAAGGATCTCGACCATGCCGGCGTTGCGACGGCCAGGCTTGACGAACACCTGTGACAGGACGAGCTCGGGCTTTTGTTCTTCCGCCGCCGGTTTAGCCGGGTCGGCAGCCGCCTTGTCAGCGGGTTTTGCCGCGGCAGTGTCGGCAGGCTTGGCGGCATCAGCGGGCTTGGCCGCATCGGCAGGCTTGGCTGCATCAGCGGGCTTGGCCGCATCGGCAGGCTTGGCTGCATCGGCAGGTTGGCCTTCAGGTGCCTTGGCCGGACGCACCACGTAGATGAAGTCGCCATAGAGGCTGGATGTCAGCGCCGTTTGCGGCAGAGCCAGCACATTGTTTTCCTCGGGCAGTTCGACGCGTACCTGCACAAACTGGCCGGGGGTGAGCTTGCCTTCGGTGTTGGCGACCTCCGCCCGGATGGTGACCAGCCGGCTGGTGGGGTCGATCTTGGGATCGATACCGCGGATCTTGCCGGCGTAGGGCAAGTCGCCGCCACCGATGCCCAGCCGCACCTTTTGCTCGATCTTCAGCAGCGGGAGCTGCTGTTCGGGAACGGAGAAGTCGACCCGCATCGTGTCCAGGTCCTGCAAGGTCACCACTGCGGTGCCCGGCGTCAGATACTGGCCAAGGTCGATTTTCGGAATGCCCACCGTGCCGCTGAAGGGCGCGGTCAATTGTTTCTGGTCGAGCACTGCCTGCAGCTTGTTCACCTGCGAGGCGGAGACCGATGCAGCTGCCCGCGCCGCGTCGAGCGTGGCGTCGGTGCCGACGCCGCGCCGCTGCAGTTCAAGGGCGCGCTGCAGCGTCGTCTGGTCGGATGCGGCCTGCGCCTTGGTCGCCTCGAGATCAGCGCGCTCGACAGCGTCGTCGAGCTGCAGCAGGGTTGCGCCGTCGGCAATCTTCTGGTTGGCGTGAAACAGGATTTCCTTGACGATGCCGGCGGTTTCGACGGTGAGGTCGACGCCGCGCACCGCGCTGACCGTGCCGATTGCCTCGACGCCCGGGGTCCAATCCGACGGCTTGACGATGACCGTCGATACAGTTGCTGCAGGCGGCTTCATCGTCGCGAAATACTGTTTGATGCCGTTGTCGCGAAGAAAATTGAAGCCGACGATCCCGCCAACCACGACCGTGAGCACGAGCAAAACCAAGGCGATGACGATTATCTGGATTATGCGCTTGAACACAAACAGTCCCCTCGAACGGCGACCCACATAGCGGTCGGTCGCGGGACACTAGCAATGGCAGGTCCCGGTTTCAAATGACGGCGATCTTACTGTACCGTCTGGACGGTCTTGTCAATTCCGCATAAGCTAATGTATGGGGGACGGATCGATGAAAACACGCAGAGCAAATTCGCGCGACAGGATACTCGCCGCCGCCGCCGAAGTGGCGCGCGTTACCGGTCCCGGCAGCCTGTCGCTGGATGCGGTCGCCAGCCGAGCCGGCGTGTCGAAAGGCGGTCTGCTGTACAATTTCCCGACCAAGGCGAAGTTGCTGCAGGCGCTGGTGCAAGGCTATCTGGATGAGTTCGACGCTGCGCTGGAAACCACCGCCAAGGCGGGCGCCAGCGGCGAAAGCTTGCTTGCCGTCTATATCAGGCTGTCGGCCAACGAGTGGGAGAAACCCCAGCCATCGGCCTCGTGGATTTTTTCGGCGATTGCCGAGGATCCCGATTTCCTGACGCCGATCAAAACCTTCAAGCGACAGCTGTTCGAGCGGCTGAAGGGGGAGACGCCTGACATCAAGGCGCTGCTGATCTGCTATCTCGCCATCGAGGGGCTGCGCAGCATGAACCTGTTCGATTCGGATGTTCTCTCGGTCGATGAACGCCGGCTGCTGGTATCGTCCCTGCTGCAGATTGCGGGATAAACCCGCGAACCTGCTGCACCGGGTTCAGGAGAGAGGGGCCGGCGAGGGCAGCTCGAAACGGACCCAACCGTTAGACGTGGTTTGCCCGGCCGTCACATCAGCTTCATCGTCGAGTACCTGCACCGGCGTCAGCTTCGCGCATGGCTCCGATGACGGACAAAAAGGCATGGGCCTGATCATGCTGATCCTGATCGGCGTGGTGCCGACCGCCTTTGCGCTCAACCGCACTCCCGACATCAAAGCGGCATTGCATAGGCGCGCTTCACGACATCGGCGATATCCAAGCTTCTCCCACGGGTTCAGGAACGATCCATACGAGACGTGCGGGAAGATTATGTTGCACGGCAGCATGACAGTGCCATGTCACGCCGCGCCAATGCCAGCTTCAAGGCGCTCGCAAAGGATCACAACATTGTAATCGCAATGACATATGGTCATGCCATTGTTATGTTGCGATGCACAAACTATGTGCGCCAACAGCACCTCACCTGTCGCGAGATCTCCCATGGGTTCCCTGTCTTCGAAGAATGCGCTTGTCACCGGCTCGACCAGCGGTATTGGCCTGGCAATCGCCCGCGCCTTCGCCGCCGAGGGCGCCAACATCACCATCAATGGGCTCGGCGATGCCGCTGCTATCGAACAGGAGCGCGCCGGCATCGAGAAGGATTTCGGCGTCAAGTGCCGCTACTCGGACGCCAACATGATGGACGGCGCCGCGGTGACCACCATGGTGCGCGAGGCCGAGGAAGCCTTCGGCAGTCTTGACATCCTGGTCAACAATGCCGGCATCCAGCATGTCGCGCCGATCGAGGAGTTTCCCGACGATAAGTGGGAAGCCATCATCCGCATCAACCTGCTGGCGGCCTTCTATGCGATCAAGGCGGCGCTGCCCGGCATGAAGACGCGCAAATGGGGCCGCATCATCAACACCGCTTCCGCGCATGCGCTGGTCGCCTCGCCGTTCAAGTCCGCCTATGTGTCGGCCAAGCACGGCATTTCAGGCCTGACCAAGACGGTGGCGCTGGAGGCGGCGCAGGATGGCGTCACCGTCAATGCGATCGCGCCCGGCTATGTCTGGACGCCGCTGGTCGAAAAGCAGATCCCCGACACGATGAAAGCGCGCGGCATGACCGAAGAGCAGGTCAAGCACGATGTGCTGCTCGCGGCACAGCCGACCAAGGAGTTCGTCACCGTCGAGGAGCTGGCGGCGCTGGCGCTGTTCCTGTGCTCGGATGCGGCCAGGCAGATCACCGGCACGACCTTGCCGATGGATGGTGGCTGGACGGCGCAGTAAGCGGTCCCAGGGACGGGCTCGATGGCATTGCCCGGTGCAGCTCTTTCCTTGACAAGCGCGAAGGATCAATCCAGCATCATGGCAAGGGGTTCCTTCGCGACGACCCCGTGAGGCGTCAGCCCAACGATCGCGTCCAAACTCTCACTTTCAGGAGGTGGACGCCATGCCGTCAACAACCGCAATCACCGTATCGCAACTCTCTCGCCTCGTCGGCCTGCAGGATGCGCCGACACTTGTCGATGTGCGCATCGACGATGATTATAATGCCGACCCGCGCCTGCTGCCGGCTTCATGCCGGCGCGATTTCAAGACCGTGTCCAACTGGGCGGCCGAATTCACCGGTTCCCAAATCGTCGTCATCTGTCAAAAAGGGCAAAAGCTGTCGCAAGGCGTCGCCGCATGGCTGCGCCACGAAGGCATCGCGGCGGAATCGCTGGATGGCGGCTTCGAGGCCTGGCTGGCGGCCAAAGGGCTTCTGGTCAAGGCCGACAAGATACCGCGCTGCGACAACAAGGGCCGCACGGTCTGGGTGACGCGTGCCCGCCCCAAGGTCGACCGCATTGCCTGCCCCTGGCTGATCCGCCGTTTCATCGATCCTTCCGCGGTGTTCCTGTTCGTCGAGCCGGCCGAAGTGCTGGCCGCTGCCGATCGTTTCGCAGCCATCCCCTTCGACATCGACGATGTGTTCTGGAGCCATCGCGGCGAACGCTGCACCTTCGACACGATGATCGAGGAGTTCGGGCTTCGCTCAGAAGCGCTCGACCGTCTCGCGCTGATCGTGCGCGCGGCCGACACCGCGCGCCTCGACCTCGTGCCGCAGGCAGCGGGCTTCCTCGCCGCTTCACTCGGCCTGTCGCGCATGTTCCGCGACGACCTCGAACAGCTCGAGGCCGGCATGCTGCTCTACGATGCGTTTTTCCGCTGGTGCCGCGATGCCACTGACGAAACGCATAACTGGCCAAGCGGGGGCAAAGCACCATGAACGCCCTTGCCGCTGGCAACGACGCGCATGCCGTCGATATTCCTGAAGCGCCGACCTTCAGGCAAGCAGCAAGATTGTGGGCCAAGATCGGCCTGCTCTCCTTTGGCGGGCCGGCCGGACAGATCGCGCTGATGCATAAGGAACTGGTCGAGGAGCGCCGCTGGATCGGCGAGCAGCGCTTCCTGCATGCGCTCAACTATTGCATGCTGCTGCCCGGTCCGGAGGCGCAACAGCTCGCCATCTATATCGGTTGGCTGCTGCACCGGACCGCCGGCGGTCTCGTCGCCGGCATTCTGTTCGTGCTGCCGGGTGCCTTGGTCATGCTGGCCTTGAGCACATTCTACATGCTCTACAACGACGCGCCGGTCATCGAGGCGCTGTTCTTCGGCGTCAAGGCGGCGGTGCTCGCGGTCGTCGTCGAAGCGGTCATCCGCATCGGCCGGCGGGCACTCAAGAACCGGGTGATGATGGCGATCGCGGTGGTCGCCTTCCTCGCCATCTATGTCGTCAAGCTGCCGTTTCCGCTTATCATCCTGGCGGCAGGGCTGACCGGCTGGATCGGCAACCGTTTTGCGCCGGGGCCGTTTTCCGGCGCCGCGCACGGCAAGGGCAACGCGCCCGATGTTCGCGGCGCCGTCGACCTGATGTTCGAACGCGGCGAACTCGCCCACACCAGGCCGACGAAATGGCATGCGCCGCGCACCATTGCGACCTGGCTGCCGATCTGGCTCGGGCCGGTCGCGCTGATCTGGGCGCTGACCGGCTCTGCCAGCGTGTGGACGCAGCTTGGCGGCTTCTTCAGCCTCATGGCGGTGGTCACGTTCGGCGGCGCTTACGCCGCGCTCTCCTATGTCGCGCAGGCCGCCGTGACGTCGTTCGGTTGGCTGGCGCCTGGCGAAATGGCCGATGGCCTTGGCCTAGCCGAGACGACGCCAGGGCCGCTCATCCTGGTGCTGCAGTTCGTCGGCTTTGTCGCCGCCTACCGGCACGCCGGCACGATGAGCCCGTTCGCTGCCGGATCGCTCGGCGCGCTGCTGACGATCTGGGTGACATTTGTGCCGTGCTTCTTCTGGATTTTTCTCGGGGCGCCCTACATCGAAGCGCTGCGCGAGAACAAGGCGCTCTCGGCCGCCTTGAGCGCGATCACGGCGGCTGTCGTCGGCGTGGTGATGAACCTCGCTCTGTGGTTCGCACTGCATGTCATCTTCGGCAAGGTGCAGAGCATTGGCCTTGGCACCGAGGTCCCGGTGCTGTCCTCTATAGACTGGCGTGCCGCGCTGCTGTCGGCCGCTGCGATGATTGCCATGTTGAAACTGAAGATCGGCATGCTACCGACGCTGGCCGGCTCGGCATTGGCGGGAATGGTGTTGCTGGCCGTATTTTGACGTCAATCAAATCGGATTTGATAAGAGTATAGCCAGCGGACCAGACCGTCTTCAGCAGCACTATCGCGCTCGGCTATCCCAGGAGGCTGGACAATGATCGACAATCCACGGCGCAGGCTATTGCGGCTGGTGATTGTGTTGGCGATCTGCGGCCATGAGCGGTTCGCCTATGCTGCCGATACAGGCGACGGGGTGGACCAGCCTGCCGCCAAGGCGGCCTTGCTCAAGGCCTATCCGGGACTTTTCACCATATTGGGCAATACACTGACCTGGACCGACGGCACCACGATGGTGTGGGATGACGGCAAGACGCGCGACGCCGATGCGCTGTTGGACGCCCCCGACATCGAAGACATGTTTCACTACGCCTATCCGCCGGCCAGTGCGGGAGCCCTGATTCCGGCGGATGATTTCGATCCCGGCCGTATCCGCAACCAGGCCTTCTTCGAAAAACTCTACGGTGGCAGCGCCGCCGCGGTCGGCAAGCACATCGCCGATGTCAAATGGCTGCCGAAGCTCGGCAAGAAGGTCGTGCAGGTCAGCAGCCTTTTTGGCATCGATGACCGGCTCGGCAAGGCCTCCGACGCGCTTGAGGCCATGCCCGCAGAGCTAAGCCGCTACGGGCTCATGCCAGGCGGCGGTTTTGTATGGCGGCCGATCGCCGGCACCAATCGACTGAGCGTCCACTCTTTCGGGGCAGCTTTCGACATCAATGTCGGCTTCTCCGACTATTGGTACAACAACAGAAACAGGAAGGATCCGAAGGCGCACATTCCGTTCAAGAATCGTATCCCGCTGCCGATCGTAGAGCTGTTTGAGAAAAACGGCTTCATCTGGGGAGGCCGCTGGTATCACTACGATACGATGCACTTTGAGTACCGCCCGGAATTGCTGTTGTACAAGAAATCCGGTTGACCGGGATTGGGGCCGGCGGTTTCCGGGCGCGGATTTCTGCCTGCGTGAGGAAAGCCCGCCTCCCGGTTGAATTCGATCTTCCGAGCTGCTTCAAAGTCGATCCTGGATCGCGGAAGGGGATGTGACGTGGTGGATTCTGATCGGATCGACAAGCTGATCGCAGCGGTGCCCCCCGCCCTGGCGCTTCGCGCCGGGCTGGACCTTGGCATCTTCACCCGGCTCGGTGGCGATGCTGCGACTGCTGACAGCCTTGGGGCCGCACTCGAAGTCGAGCCCGCTCGTCTGTCGCGGCTCCTCTACGCGCTCGCCAGCATCGGTCTCCTCGAAGTCGAGGATGGTCAATTTCGCAACGGAGCCGAAGCGTCGGAGTTTCTCGACGCGTCCAGGCCGACCTATCGCGGTGGCGATCATGCGCTCCTGCGCGAGCTCTGGGGAGCCGACCTTTTGACCGCAGAGTCGCTGCGGCAGAACCGGCCGGCCGCGCTGCACGACTTTTCCGAAGCGGGGCCTGAGTCCGCGGCGGCCTTCAGCCGCATGCTGGCACCGGGCGGGGTGATTTTCGGCCGACATCTGGCCCAGGAGATGGACCTCTCGGCGATCGGTTCAGTGATCGACATTGGCGGGGGCGCCGGGACCATTCTCGTTGGACTTCGCGAGCGTTGGCCGCATATTGCGGCGACGCTGATGGAACTGCCGACGGTCGCAGCCGTCGCGCCGGCGATCCTGTCCGAATACGGTGCCGACGACGTGGTTGTCGAAGAGGGCGACATAACTGTCGCGCCATCGGTCGGTCGGCACGATCTGGCGATCCTCAAGGCCGTCGTCCAGGTCCTGCCGCCGGACCAGGCACGCAGTTCGATCCTGAACGCGGCGCGTTGCCTCACACAAGGAGGCGAGATCGCAATTGCCGGGTGGGGTGTCGTCGATGACGACCGCCTCGGCCCGCCTGAGGGTGTGTTTCTCAATCTCACCTTCTTGAACCTCTATCGCGCAGGTGAATCGTACACTGAAGGTCAGTATCGCGCGTGGATGACCGAGGCCGGATTCCGCGATATCTCCAGGTCGCGCCTGACGGACGGCTGCACGTTGTTTCGTGCGCGCCTCACGGGCTGATGACGGGAACGCGATAGGAACGGCACCCGTATCGCCCTTCACCAAGTCTTTGAATTGAATGGTGATCCCGACAGGAATCGAACCTGTGACCTACAGATTAGGAATCTGCCGCTCTATCCTACTGAGCTACGGGACCACGCGGCCCGACACATAGACGCTTCGGGCCGTTTCGCCAAGAGGCAGGTTGATGCTGGCTGCGCGGCTCTTTCACACCATGGCGCGGTCTTGAATTCCAGGCCTGTGCCGTTGCGGCTGGGCCTCGATCCGATCGCACTAAGGGCCAAACGCCGGTGCCGATATCCGGTCCGGCGTCAAAACTGTCAGGCGGCCAGCGCGGTTTCCGCCAGCTTCACCCAATAGCTCATGCCGTGCGGGATGACCTCGTCGTTGAAGTCGTAGGACGGGTGGTGGAGGCCGGCACTGTCGCCATTGCCGATGAAGATGAAAGCGCCGGGCCGTGCTTCCAGCATGTAGGAGAAATCCTCGCCGCCCATCACCGGCTGGATGGCGCGGTGGACCTGGGCGTCGCCGGCGACGTTGGCGGCGATATCGCCGGCAAAGACCGTCTCTTCCGCGTGGTTGAAGGTTACGGGGTAGTTGGCGTCGTAATCGACCTTGATCGTCACTCCAAAGGCCGTCGCCAGCCCGTCGCAGATGGCGCGGATGCGCTCCTCTGCCTTCCTGGCGATGTCCTTCTTCAGCGTGCGCACCGTGCCGGCGATCTCGGCGGTCTCGGGAATGACATTGTAGGCGTCGCCGGCGTGGAATTTGGTCACCGACACCACCACGGCCTCGACCGGATCGATGCTGCGCGAGGCAATGGTCTGCAAGGCGCCAACAAGCTGGCTGGTGATGACGATCGGATCGATCGTGCCGTGCGGCATCGCCGCATGGCCGCCGCGGCCTTTGACGGTGATGGTGAACTCGGCGGTCGCCGCCATGATCGGACCTGGTCGGATGGCGAACTCGCCGACCGCCAGGCCCGGCATGTTGTGCATGCCGAACACCCTGGAGATGCCGAAGCGCTCCATCATGCCGTCCTTGACCATTTCGTTGCCGCCGCCGCCACCTTCCTCGGCCGGCTGGAAGATCACCGCCACCGAGCCGGCGAAATTGCGCGTCTCCGCCAGATATTTGGCGGCCCCCAGCAGCATGGCCGTGTGACCGTCATGACCGCAGGCGTGCATCTTGCCGGGAACCGTAGAGGCGTAAGGCTTGCCGGTAATCTCGTTGATCGGCAGCGCGTCCATGTCGGCGCGCAGGCCGACGGTCGTGCCTTGCCCCTTGCGGCCGTGGATGATGCCGACGACACCGGTCTTGCCGAGCCCGGTCACCACGTCGTCGCAGCCGAAAGCCTGCAGTTTCTCGGTGACGAAGGCGGCGGTTTTGAAGACGTCGAAATTCAGTTCTGGCGTCTGGTGCAAATGGCGTCGCCAGCCGGCGACCTCATCCTGCATCTCGGCGGCGCGGTTCAGGATCGGCATACGGGTTCCATCTCGCTGTTGGAGCAGACGGCTTCGGCCTGCTGCATTGCAATTGTGATTGTCGGGCGCTTTGCCATGTTGACGTCACATAGGGTAAATAGCACCGCAAGCAATGTGGTTCGAGGATGAGGGTCGGACCGCATTGTGCTGGCCATCGCGTAATGAAACCTTACGGAGCCAGAGGCGACTACGGCAAGAGGCGATTTCGGATTCGATCATGCGGCAAAGGCATTTCCTCACATTATTGCTGGCGGGCGCCGTGGCGCTGCCCGCGCTCGCTGGATCGGCTCTGGCCAATCCGGCGATCCTGTTCGACCTGCAAAGCGGCAAGATCCTGCAGCATCAGGATGCTTTCAGGCGCTGGTATCCGGCTTCCCTGACCAAGCTGATGACCGCCTATGTAGCCTTCCGCGCCATCGCGGCCGGCGAGGTCCAGCTCGATTCGCCGATCAAGGTCACAAAACATTCCGCCGGCGAGCCACCGAGCAAGATGGGCTTCAAGCCGGGCTCGGTGATGCGGCTCGACAATGCGCTGAAGATGATGCTGGTCAAATCGGCCAATGACATCGCCATGGCTGTCGGCGAGAATATCGGCGGTTCGCAGGACGCGTTCGCCATACGCATGAATGCCGAGGCGCAGCGGCTCGGCATGACCGGGACGCATTTCGTCAATCCGAACGGGCTCTATTCGCCGGACCAGTATACGACGGCGCGCGACCTTGCCTTGCTGGTGATGGCGATCCGCAGCGAATTCCCGCAATACGCCCCCTGGTTCTCGATCGAGGGTCTTGCCGTCGGCAAGAAGACGCTGCCGAACTACAATCTCTTGATCGGCCGCTATCCGGGCGCCGATGGCATGAAGACGGGTTTCGTCTGCTCTTCGGGCTTCAACATGATCGGCTCGGCAACGCGCAACGGGCGCACGCTGGTTGCCGTGGTGCTTGGCGAAAAATCGGCGGTCAGCCGTGCGGAGACCGCCGCCAAACTGCTCGATCAGGGCTTTGCAACGCCGGCGCCGAATTGGGTCACGGTCGCAGCCCTGCCTTCCTATGGCGATGCCGTGTCGGCCAACGATCTGCATGACGAGATCTGCAAGAAGAAGGCTCCCCAAGAACAGTCCGAGGCCGCACCGCCGGTGGCCGAAAAAGACAAGGACGTGCCCAAATCGCCCTATCAGGAAAAGCTCGACCATGTGCCGACACTGGTTGCCGTCGGCCTTGGCGGCGCCACCGGGCCGGCTCCGAAGGCGATGCTCGACCAGGGCGGCCAGGACTTCGCCGATGTGCCGCTGCCGAGCTGGCGGCCTGATTTGCCGGCGCCGGTCGGCGCCGAGCCGACCGTGACAGGGTCCGCCCCCGCGGCGCAGGGCGATCTGCCGGTCAAGGTCGCGAACTAGGCCGATGGCTGGCTTTCCCATTCCCGTCTCGGTGCTCACCGGTTTCCTCGGCGCCGGCAAGACGACGCTGCTCAACCGGCTGCTCAAGGACCCCGCACTCGCCGACACCGCGGTCATCATCAACGAGTTCGGTGAGGTGGCGATCGACCATCTGCTGGTCGAGCAGGCCTCCGACGGCATCATCCAACTGTCAGATGGCTGCCTGTGTTGCACGGTGCGCGGCGAGCTGGTCGACACGCTGGCCGATCTTGTCGACCGACTGCAAACCGGCCGCATCGCCAGGCTTGCCCGCGTCGTCGTCGAAACCACCGGGCTTGCCGATCCGGCGCCGGTGCTGCAGTCGATCATGGCCCATCCAGCCCTTGTCCAGGCTTTCCGGCTCGACGGCGTCATCACGCTGGTCGACGCCGTCAACGGCAATGCGACGCTCGATGCCCATGTCGAGGCGATGAAGCAGGTGGCCGTTGCCGACCGCATCGTCTTGACCAAAGCCGATCTGGCCACGGACCCCGGCGATGTCGAGGCGTTGCGGACCCGGCTGCGGCAGATCAATCCGGGGGCAGCGGTGCTCGAGGTCGGCGACAGAACGACCGGCGTGGCGGCGCTGTTTGACTGCGGCCTCTACAATCCGGCCACCAAATCCGCCGATGTGCGGCGATGGCTGGGCGAGGAAGCCGGCCATGACCATGGCGACCACCATCACGGCGATCATGACCACGACCACCACCACCACCACCGGCATGATTCGCGGGTGCGCTCCTATTCGCTGGTCCATGATCGGCCGGTGCCGTTTTCGGCGATCGAGATGTTCCTCGACCTGTTGCGCTCGGCGCATGGCGAACGCCTGCTGCGCATGAAAGGCGTCATCGAGCTCGCAGAAGATCCGTTGCGGCCGCTGGTCATCCATGGCGTGCAGAAGATCCTGCATCCGCCGGTGCAGCTGGCATCCTGGCCCGACGGTCAGCGTGGCACGAGGCTGGTGCTGATCACGCTCGACATGCCGGAAGACTATGTCCGCCGGCTGTTTGCCGCCTTCACCAACCGGCCGTCGATCGACACGCCGGACCGTGCGGCGCTGGAAAACAACCCGCTGGCCATCGCTGGGCGTTGATCCTTAAATTCGCGGTTCGCCGCGCTCGACAAGAAAGCGATGCCCGCCGGACATCGCCGCCGTTTCAATCAGCTGGTGGCCGTCATCCGAGCAGAAAGCCGGGATGTCGATGACGGCGAGCGGGTCGGTGGTCTCCAGCCAGAGTCGGCTGCCCGGTTTCATGGCAGCCAACCGCTTCTTGGCCTTGAGTACGGGCAGGGGACAGTTCAGACCCTTGAGATCGTAAACGGCAGCGCGCTTGGGCAAGGCCGAAACCTCAGCCGCCGAACATGCCGAGCAGCTTCTTCTTCAATTTGCTCACCGTGCCTTCGTCGGCGCTCGCGGCCTGCGTTTCCGCCGGCTCGACGCCCGCGGTGGTGACCGGCTGCTGGGCAGCCTGCTTGGCGGCTTCCGCCTCGGCGAGCGCCTGGGCCTTGGCTGCGGCTTTTGCAGCCTTCGCTTCTTCTATGGCCGCAAGCCGTTGTTCCTCGGCCTTCTGCTTGGCGGCCTTTGCCGCGTCGAGCGCGGCCATCTTGCGGCCGGCCGGCGAATCGATGCGGCCCATGCGCGCCGTTTCCGTCACCGAACCGTCCGAGTTGAGCGACGGCGGGTCGATCGGCACGCGTTCGCCGCGCGCCCGGCGCTTCGACCAGTCGGAAACGATGCTGGCTTCCTTGACGCCGGCGATGGTCGGCTTGGGTGCCGGCACCGAGGCCTTGACCGCGCCGCTGAAGGCTGCGTCGTAGGTGCTCTGGTAGGCATTGTAGGCGCTCTTCAGCGAATCCGGCTGCGTGGTGGCAGGACAGGCGCCGGTCGGATCGAAGGTGGTGCCTTCGGGCGCAACCTGGTTGAAGACATAGCGTTTGTCGCAGACGTCGACCTTCGGCGGCACCTTGGTGATCTCGAAATTGTCGTAGCCGACCTTCAGCATCTTCCAGAAGTCGTAGTTCGGGTCGTTGCGATAGCGCGCCATGTTGGCGGCGGTCATGCGGAACGGAAAGGCCTGGATCTGGAACTCGGTCTGGCCGCCCTGGAAGGCGTCACGGCCGAAGGCGTAAATCTGCTCGATCTGCGGATCTGTCATCGAATAACAGCCGGACGACGAGCAGGCGCCGTGCACCATAAGATTGGCGCCGGTGCGGCCATTGGCACGGTCATAGGCATTGGGATAGCCGATGTTGAAGGACAGATGATAGTTCGAGCGCGGATTCATCTGCGACGGGCGAACCGTATAGAAGCCTTCCGGCGCCTGGCGATCGCCCTCAGTGTATTTCGGCCCGAGCTTGCCTGACCATTTGCAGATATCGTAGCTGGCGACCATCTCGTAACGGCCGTTGGTCTTGGCCTTCCAGATTTCGAGCTTGCCCTCTTCCTTGAAGATGCGGGCCATCACCGACGAGGTGCGGACCATACCCTTGGCCTTCATGTCGGCCAGGATCTTGTCCGGCAGCGGCTTGTTGGCCTCCGGAGCGAAATCCTTCATCGACGAATCGTTGCAGCCGGCGACGCCGAGGGCGGCGATCAGAAGTCCGGTGCGGGCAAGCTTGGCGAACATGGGTACGGCTATGTCTTTTTCTCTCGGGCCACGGGCTTCGGCACTGCCAGCCCGTACGCTGAACATTGACGGACACTAAGCCCGTTAACCTTGAAAATTCCTTACCGCAAGCTTTCGGCAGCTTCCCTCACGGCAATTTCATTGAGCCGAATGCAGCGGCATTTTTGTGGCGAAATTGCTCCCGGCCGCCACATTGCGGTGGGGGAACAGCCTGAAACTAGAGGCTGCGGCCCATCGATAGGTATTTTTCGCGCCGATGTTCGCGGAAATCCGTGTTGGCGCCTGCAAAGTCCTTCATCGTCCTGGCGATGAGGTCGCCGGTGGCGGCGATCACCGTTTCAGCACCTCGATGGGCACCGCCGAGCGGTTCGGGAATGATGGCGTCGATGATCTTCAGCTCCAGAAGATCCTGGGCGGTGATCTTCATGTTGGTCGCCGCATCTTTCGAGCGGGTGGTGTCGCGCCACAGGATCGAGGCCGCACCTTCTGGCGAGATCACCGAATAGATGGCGTGTTCGAGCATGTAGACGCGGTTGGCGGTGGCAATGGCGATGGCGCCGCCGGAGCCGCCTTCGCCGATGACCACCGAGATCGACGGCACTTTCAGGCCGAGACAGGCCGAGGTCGAGCGGGCGATGGCTTCGGCCTGGCCGCGTTCCTCGGCGCCGACGCCGGGATAGGCGCCGGCGGTGTCGACCAGCGTCAGCAGCGGAATCTTGAAGCGGTCGGCGAGTTCCATCAGCCGCACCGCCTTGCGGTAGCCCTCCGGCCGCACCGAACCGAAATTATGCTTCAGCCGGCTGGTGGTGTCGGAACCCTTTTCCTGACCGATGATAGCCACCGGCTCGCCGCGGAAACGGGCAAAGCCGCCGACGATCGCCTGGTCCTCGCCGAAATTGCGGTCGCCGGCGAGCGGCGTGAAATCGTTGAACAGGCCCTTGATGTAGTCGACGCAATGCGGCCTGTCGGGATGGCGGGCGACTTGTACCTTCTGCCAGGGCGTCAGCGCCTTGTAGGCCTCGCGCAGCGCGTCGCGCGAGCGCTTCTCGAGACGGCTGATCTCATCACCGACATCGACGGCCTCGCCGTTCTCGGCAAGCTTCTTCAGTTCGAGGATCTTGCCTTCGAGATCCTGCACCGGCTTTTCGAAATCGAGGTAATTGTACATTCTTGAGCGGACCGATACGTCGGAAGGCAATGACTGATGGAACCCTGAAATCCTAGGCTCCGCGCGGGGGAACGTTGTCCTCACATAGCGATATGAGGCCTAGTCGGCAAGCGGATGATGATCGTTGACTAGTCGCACCAGCCGCTCTTCCAGCACATGGGTGTAAATCTGCGTGGTCGAGATGTCGGCATGGCCGAGCAGTTGCTGCACGGCCCGAAGATCGGCGCCGTTTTGCAACAGATGGCTGGCAAAAGCGTGGCGCAGCACGTGCGGCGATATTTTCGCCGCTGATATGCCGGCCCGGGCGGCGAGGCCTTTGAGGTCGCGGGCAAAGACCTGCCTGGAGAGATAGCCGCTGTCGGACGCGGCCGGAAACAGAAACGGGCTGTCCGCAAAGGCCGGCACCTTTGCCCGCGCCGCCAGCCAAGCCCGCATCGCAGTGCGCGCCTTGGCCGAGAGCGGCACCATGCGTTCCTTGTCGCCCTTGCCGCGCACCATGAAGAAGCGATCGTCACGCTGGGCCACTGTCACCGGCAGGCCGACCAGTTCGGAAACGCGCAGGCCGGTGGCGTAGAGCACCTCGACCAGCGCGTGCAGGCGCAGCGCCGCCAGGCTGTCACCATTGCCCAGGGAGGCATCAAGCGCTTCCTGCGCCGCCCGGTCGATCAGCCGGCCGGTATCGGCCTCGCTCATCGTCTTGGGCAGCGGCCGGCCTTTTCTAGGGCTGTCCAGCGTTCCGGTCGGGTCGTCGCCGCGCAGGCCTTCGGCATAGAGGAATTTGAAGAACTGGCGGATCGCCGAGAGTTTGCGCGCCTGCGACGTGGCGGCAAAGCCGCGCGCGGCGACGTCGTCGAGATAGCCACGGATATCGGCGGCGGCGGCACCGGCAAGTCCGCCGCTGATTTCAGCCGAGGCGTCTTCAAGGTCGCGGCGATAGGAGGACAGCGTGTTTTCGGCCGCGCCCCGCTCGGCGCTCATCATTTCAAGAAAGGCTTCGATGCGGGCGGCGCTGTTCATTGGTTTAGTTTTTCTTGGGGTTCAGCTTTTCCAAGGGGATGCGCACGCTCATTTCCGCTTTCTTTGGCTCGACGAACATCACCAACGCGAACATCGTGCCATAGGCAATGCCAGCCAGAATCGTGAGCGTCACGACAAAGCGGAACAGTGTCGGCATCAATTTTCGCCCGTCTTCTTGTTCTGCGTTTCCAAACCCAGTGCCCTTATGGGACGCCAATCCGGCCAATTCAAGGACGAAGCTCGCTCGCTGCCTGCTTGACGCAAACAGGCTTTTGATGTCGATACGCCGGCAAAGAGGGCCTAGAAACATCATGGTCTCATGAACGCGCTACCCGCAAATCCTCCCGGCGAGAGCCATGCCGCGCTGCTCGGCCAGTTGGGCAACCGTTCGATTGTCTTTGTCGGCCTGATGGGCGCCGGCAAGACGGCGATCGGCCGCAAGGTGGCAGCGATGCTGGCGCTGCCCTTTGTCGACAGCGACCAGGAGATCGAAAGCGTCTCGCGCATGACGGTTCCGGAACTGTTCGAGCGCTATGGCGAAACCGAGTTCCGGGCGCTGGAGCAGCGCGTCATCCTGCGCGTGCTGGAGAATGGGCCGCAGGTGCTGTCGACCGGCGGCGGCGCCTTCATGAATGCACAGACGCGGGAAGCGATCGCCAGCCATGGCGTTTCGGTGTGGCTGAAGGCCGAGATCGAGCTGTTGATGGACCGGGTGTCCAAGAAGCAGAACCGCCCGCTTTTGAAAAGTGCCGATCCCCGCGCGGTGCTCGAGCGGCTGATGGCCGAGCGCTATCCGGTCTATGCCGAGGCGAACGTCACCGTACCGACCCGCGACGACCGCAAGGAGGTCATTGCGGCCGAGGTGGCGGACGCGCTTTGCCGGCATTTCGGCGTTGCCGAGATTGCCGCAACAGGCGAGGTGCGCTCGTGAGCGATGGCGAAACCGTCACCGTCGAGGTCGGGCTTGGCGACCGCGCCTACGACATATTGATCGGTCCCGGCCTGCTGTCGCGCGCTGGCGCCGAGATTGTGCGCCGCCTGCCCGGCACAAGGGCGGCCGTGGTTACCGACGACAATGTCGCTGCCGCGCATCTCGAGACACTGAAGGCCGGCCTCGAAAAAGGCGGCATCCAGCCTGCCGTGATCACGTTGCCGCCGGGTGAGAAGACCAAGAGCTTTGCCCATCTGGAAGAGGTGGTCGACGGTGTGCTCGCCGCACGGCTGGAGCGTGGCGATGTCGTCATCGCGCTCGGTGGCGGTGTCATCGGCGATCTCACCGGTTTTGCCGCCGGCGTCGCGCGCCGCGGCATGAATTTCGTGCAGATACCGACCTCGCTTTTGGCGCAGGTCGATTCCTCGGTCGGTGGCAAGACCGGCATCAACAGTTCGCGCGGCAAGAACCTGGTCGGCGTCTTCCATCAGCCGAAACTGGTGCTGGCTGACACCGAGGTGCTCGACACGCTGCCGATCCGCGAGTTTCGCGCCGGTTATGCCGAGTTGGCCAAATACGGGCTCATCGACCGACCGGACTTTTTCGCCTGGCTGGAACAGAACTGGAAACAGGTGTTTGCCGGCGGTCCGGAGCGGGCTGAAGCCATCGCCGAGGCCTGCCGCGCCAAGGCCGATGTCGTCGCGCGCGACGAGTTCGAGACCGGGGACCGTGCCTTGCTCAATCTCGGCCACACGTTCGGCCATGCGCTGGAGGCCGCGACCCGTTATGACGGCGCCCGGCTTGTCCATGGCGAAGGCGTGGCCATCGGCATGGCGCTGGCGCACCGCTTTTCCGCACGGCTCAACCTGGCAAGCCCCGACGACGCTGCGCGCGTCGAGACGCATCTGCGTGCCGTCGGCCTGCCCTGGCGGATGGCCGACATCCCGGGTGAACTGCCGGACGCCGAGGCGCTGCTTGACTTCATCACCCAGGACAAGAAAGTGTCGCGCGGCGCGCTGACCTTCATCCTGACGCGCGGCGTCGGCCAGGCCTTTATCGCCAAAGATGTGCCGGCGTCGGAAGTACTGTCCTTCCTCAGGGAAAATCATCCGGACAACAGGAAAGCCGGCTGAGATGGACATTGGCTGGATCGTTGTGGCCGTCCTCGCCATCCTCATCCTGTTTTTCATTTCCGTGCGCACGCGCCTGCTTGCCATGTTCGGCTACGAACTCTCGCGCATCGAGCCGCAGCGTTCGACCCAGGACGAATTGCGCGGCGCGGTCGACGATTTCCGCCGCGACGGCCAGATGGTGCGCGAGGACCGCGACCGTGTCGGCGGCCTGTTCGACCTTGACGAGCTCGAAGTCTCCGACATCATGGTCCACCGCACCAATATGCGCTCGGTCAATGCCGACAATGCGCCGGAAGCCGTGGTGCGCGAGATCCTGCAGAGCCCGCACACCCGCATGCCGCTGTGGAAGGGCTCGCTCGACAACATTGTCGGCGTGCTGCACGCCAAGGATCTGCTGCGGGCACTGAACGATGTCGGCAACGACTTTTCCCGGATCGACGTGATGAAGATCGCGTCAAAACCGTGGTTCGTGCCCGACACCACGACGCTGCAGGAACAGCTCAACGCCTTTCTGCGCCGCAAGGCGCATTTTGCCATCGTCGTCGACGAGTATGGCGAGGTCGAAGGACTGGTGACGCTGGAGGACATCATCGAGGAGATCGTCGGCGAGATCGCCGACGAGCACGATGTCGAAATCCAGGGCGTCAAGCAGGAGGCCGACGGCTCCATCGTCGTCGACGGCAATGTGCCGATCCGCGACCTCAACCGGGCGCTCGACTGGAACCTGCCGGACGAGGAAGCCACCACCATTGCCGGCCTCGTCATCCACGAGACGCAGTCGATCCCGGAGGAGAAGCAGGCCTTCACCTTTCACGGCAAGCGCTTCACCGTGATGAAGCGCGACAAGAACCGCATCGCAAGGCTGAGGATCAGGCCAGCCGGCGACGCCTAGGGCGTGTCGATACAGCCGCCATCATAGGCGCACTTGGGGTTGGCGCGGCCTCAACTTCGTCATCCACGGGCGGAGCAGCCGCGAAGCGGCGTCGCGAAGACCCGAGGATCCATGCCGTGACTTTTGTCGTAAAGTGCAGCGGAGCAGAATTCTGCACCGCTGCATCGCTTTGAAGTAGCGGCATGGATCCCGGGGTCTGCGCTGCGTCGCTTCGCTCCTTGCTACGCCCCAGGATGACGAAGCGATGGGCTTCAGCGCCAATCGCCTAGGCCTGCGCCCCCGTCAGACTTCTGTGCCGAGGACCTAAGTTACCAATCCTTCATTGGAACTTCGCGGCGCCAGGGTGCATTTTGCGCTCGGGTGGCCAGGAGGGAATGATGATCGATCGGAGAACCTTGCTTGTGGCCTCGTTCGCGGCGCTGTTGCCGGCTGGTGGCGCAGCGGCCTGGGATCGGCAAGCGCCATCCCAGACCTTCGACTACGGGCCGGCCAAGCTCGACATCTATGCGCCCGATGGCGCGCGCGGTCTGCCGGTCGTCCTTTTCGTGCATGGCGGCGCTTGGGCGTTTGGCAAACGCAGCCAGGTGGGCGCCAAGCCGGCCTTCCTGCTGGCCAATGGCTTCTGCTTCGTGTCCATCGATTATCGTATGTTGCCCGAGGCCGATGTCGCCACACAGGCCAACGATGTCGAAAAGGCCTATGCCTATGTGCGCGCGAATATCGCCCAACATGGCGGCGACCCCGATCGCATTGTCGGCATGGGCCATTCGGCCGGCTGCCATCTGGTTGCATTGACCGGCATGCGCGGTGGGCTGCCGGGTATTGCTGCCCTGCTTCTCGACGATACCAGAGGCTATGATCTTGCGGCGCTTGCCAAAAACGGCGGCATGGTCCGGGCCTACGCCCGCGCTTTTTCCGATCCCGCGCAGTGGCATGCGCTGTCGCCGGCCAGCTATGTCGACGGCCGCAAGCATCCGCCGACCTTCATAGCCTATTCGCGCGCCTCGGACCGCGGCGAGCTTTCGAAGGCCTTTGCCGAGCGCCTGCGCGCCACCGGCACGAAGGTCACGCTGTTCGATGGCAGTGCCTATACGCATCTGTCGATCAATCGCGATTTCGGCGAGGATGGCGACGCTTTGACCGCCGCTGCGCTGGCGTTCTTGAAATCGACCGTGGGCTGATCCAATGCTTTCCAACGAGGCACAGGCGTCAGCGACGCTGGATCAGACCAAAACTGCCGGCGGGATATTGTCGGGCGGGTGCTCGTAGGTGCATTGCTCTCTCTGTTTGTTTTGACGCAATTCCTAGGGAAAACCGCTTCACACTTTTCCTGGAATTTCTCCTAACCGTCAGACGGGAGAGAATTGCATGAATGGCGCCGATGTCCTGTGTGACGTGCTTCTGGCCAATGATGTGACGGTCTGCTTCGCCAATCCCGGCACATCCGAAATGCATTTCGTTGCGGCGCTTGACCGCAAACCCGAGATGCGGTGCGTGCTGGGTCTTTTTGAAGGCGTGGTGACCGGCGCTGCCGATGGCTATGCGCGCATGACCGATCGGCCGGCCGCAACGCTGCTGCATACCGGGCCGGGCTTGGCCAACGGCCTGGCCAACATGCACAATGCCCGGCGAGCGCTCAGCCCGATGATCAACATCGTCGGCGACCATGCCTCCTATCACCTCGCACTCGACGCGCCGCTGACCAGCGATATCGAGAGCCTTGCGGCGCCGATGTCGAACTGGGTCCGCCGTGTCGATGGCCCCGGCGATGTCGCGCCGGCCGCGGAGGCCGCCTTCCGTGCCTCGCTGACGCCGCCAGGCATCGCGACCCTGATCCTGCCAGCGGATGCGGCCTGGGGCGAAGTCGGCGCGGTTTCGCCGGCCAAGGTGAAGCTGGCGCCGTCGCCCGCCGTCGACATGGACGCGGTGCGCAAGGTCGCCGCAGCCATCCGCGCCGCACAGGGTCGTGCCGGCATCATCGTTCGTGGGCGGGCGGCGAGAGCCGATGCGCTTGCGATTGCCGGCCAGATCTCGGCAGCCAGGGACGTCCGTCTGTTCAGTGACGTCCTCGTGGCGCGAATGCAACGCGGCCGTGGGCGCGTCGCACCGACTCGCATCCCCTATCCGATCGACGCGGCAACGGCGCTGCTTGGCGACATCGACGTTCTGGTGCTGGTCGGAGGCAGGGAGCCGGTTGCCTTCTTCGCCTATCCGGGAAAACCGGGACGGTTGGTTCGGGAAGGCTGTCAGGTGCTTACGCTGGCCGCCCATGGCGACGATCTGCATGCGGCGCTGGAAGCGTTGCGCGACGAACTGGGCGTAAAGCCGTCGCAGCAACCGGCCCACACCGCCGCCTTCCTCGACGAGCCAACGCCGCGCGGCAGGCTGACCGACGATGCCATCGGGCTCTCGGTGGCACGAAAGCTGCCGGCCGATGCCATCGTCTGCGACGAGGCGGTCACCTCGGCACGGCGCTTCTTCGCTTTGTCCGCCTTTGCCGCGCCGCACGACTATATGATGGGCACAGGCGGATCGATCGGCGGCGGTATTCCGATGGCAACCGGGGCGGCGATCGCCTGTCCCGACCGCAAGGTGATCAATCTCGAGGCGGATGGCAGCGGCATGTACACGGTGCAGGGGCTGTGGACCCAGGCCCGGGAAAATCTCGACGTGGTGACGATCGTCTTTGCCAACAGGACCTATGCGATCCTGCATGGCGAGATGAAGAATGTCGGGGTCGAGGCGATCGGCGAGAATGCCAGGCGAATGCTGGATCTCGACCAGCCCGCGCTGGACTGGGTTTCGCTGGCGAAAGGTATGGGCGTCGAGGCGGGGCGCGCCGACACATGCGAGCGGTTCGATGCGCTGCTGGACAGCGCCTTGTCGCGGCGCGGGCCGTTCCTCATCGAAGCGGTGATCTGAGGTCGCCGCGAAAGGCGAGGGCTGATTTGACCTACCAGCGGGTCTTTTCGCCCGGTGCCGAAGGTTCGATCGCCAGCGCATGCACGCCGGCCTTCAGTTCGTCGGCAAGCAGTTCGTTGACGGCGCGGTGGCGGTCGATGCGGCTCATACCGGCAAAATTCGGCGAGACGATGCGGACGCGGAAATGTGTCTCGCCAGTGCCGTCATAGGTGCCGTGATGGTCGGAGCCGTGGTGATGATGGCCGGCATGGAGATGGCTTTCATTGACGATCACCAGCCGCTCCGGCGAAAACGCCTTGTTCAGCTTGTCTTCCATCGTTGTCTGTATGGACATCGCCGCTTCTCCTCACCACATCTATGGTCGCCGCCATAAAATTCGCCATTCGCCGGTTTTATGCCGCGATTCAGCGGTTAGGGCGATCATCGCGAAAATGTCAATTCTTGTTTCGCAGTAGCGAACAGCCCATAAATGGGTGAGATGAAACCGTATCCCAAATATTTCGAGAAGATTCGTGTCCGCCCCGACAAGGATGCGGAACTCAAGTCGCGCTCGCCGATCTGCCAGTGGGATGGCTGCAAGGAGGCTGGCACCCATCGCGCGCCTGTGGGACGCATGAAGGAAGGCGAGTATTTTCAGTTCTGCTTCGATCATGTGCGCGAGTACAATAAGGGCTTCAACTACTTTTCTGGCGTGCCGGACACCGAGATCGCGCGCTTCCAGAAGGAAGCGATGACCGGTCATCGGCCGACCTGGAAGATGGGCGTCAACGGCGCCTCGACGCGTTCGTCGCCTGACATGGCCCAGATGCGTTCAGGCCGCGCCGGCTACTACAACCGCATGCGCGACCCGTTCGACCTGTTCAAGGGGCCGAAGGATCCGCGCGAGGCGCGCGCGCGCAAAGCCAAGCCGCTTGAGGCCAAGGCGCTGGAAACGCTTGGCCTTGATACAAAGGCGACTGGCAAGGAAATTAAGGCGCGCTATAAGGAACTGGTGAAGCTCCACCATCCGGATGCGAATGGTGGCGATAGAGGTTCGGAAGACCGGTTCCGCGATGTGCTGCAGGCCTATCGCGTGCTCAAGCAGGCAGGTTTGTGCTGAGCGACCTTACGGTTCGTGTCGTTTTCCAACTTTCATAAGGTTGGAAAAGGCTCTAAGACCGCCCCCGAACAAAATAGATTGCCGGCGAAATCAGGCTTTTCGCCCGTGGAGACGTTGATAGAGATGAACAAGGTCGATCGCGACATCGCCAACCTACCCGACACAACGGTGTCGGTGAAGGAGAAATTCGGCTTCGAATCCAAGATGGTGGTGCCGGCCTATTCGGTGACATCAGAGCATGTGCCCGACATCGATCCGGACTATCTGTTCGACAAGAACACGACGATGGCGATCCTGGCCGGCTTTGCCTATAACCGCCGCGTCATGGTGTCGGGCTATCACGGCACCGGCAAGTCGACCCATATCGAACAGGTTGCCGCCCGCCTCAACTGGCCCTGCGTGCGCGTCAACCTCGACAGCCATGTCAGCCGTATCGACCTCGTCGGCAAGGACGCGATCGTGGTCAAGGACGGCTTGCAGATCACCGAATTCCGCGACGGCATCCTGCCCTGGGCCTACCAGCACAATGTCGCGCTGTGCTTCGACGAGTATGACGCCGGCCGTCCGGACGTGATGTTCGTCATCCAGCGCGTGCTGGAATCCTCGGGCCGGCTGACGTTGCTCGACCAGAGCCGGGTCATTCGTCCGCATCCAGCGTTCCGGCTGTTTTCGACCGCCAACACGGTTGGTCTCGGCGATACAACCGGCCTCTATCACGGCACCCAGCAGATCAACCAGGCGCAGATGGATCGCTGGTCAATCGTCACCACGCTGAACTACCTGCCGCATGACAATGAGGTCGCCATCGTGCTGGCCAAGGCCAAGCACTATCGCGACACCAAGGGCAAGGACATCGTCAACAAGATGGTGCGTGTCGCCGACATGACGCGCTCGGCCTTCATCAATGGCGATCTGTCGACCGTGATGAGCCCGCGTACCGTCATCACCTGGGCCGAGAATGCCGAGATCTTCGGCAATATCGGCATGGCATTCCGGCTGACCTTCCTCAACAAATGCGACGAGCTTGAACGCTCGGTGGTGGCCGAGTTCTACCAGCGCGCCTTCGGCGAGGATCTGCCTGAAAGCGCCGCCAATGTGGTGCTGGGCTAAGCAGAGTCTCGATGGCGGGTCCGGGCGACAACACGCGCAACAAGTCGAAGACGGGGTCTGAAGCCGACAGCTTCAAGCGCGCCGTCACCGTCTGCATGCGCGCCATCGCCGGCGACAAGGAACTCGAGGTCGGCTTCGCCAAGGACCGGCCGGCGCTGGCCGGCAATCGCGCCCGGCTGCCCGAATTGCCCAAGAAAGCGTCGAAGGCCGACATTGCGATTACCCGCGGCCTCGGCGATTCCATGGCGCTGAAGCGCGCTTGCCACGACACCCGCATCCACAACAAGCTGGCGCCGGAAGGCAAGGCCGCCCGCGCCATCTACGACGCGGTCGAGCAGGCTCGTGTCGAGGCGATCGGTAGCCGCGCCATGCAAGGCGTCGCCGACAATATCGGCTCGATGCTCGAGGACAAATACGCCAGGGCCAACCTCATCGACGTCAAGGACAAGGCCGACGCGCCGATCGAGGAAGCGCTGGCCCTGATGGTGCGCGAAAAGCTGACCGGCCGCGCCGTGCCGAAGAGCGGCGAGCGGCTGGTCGATCTCTGGCGTCCTTGGGTCGAGGAAAAGGCCAGCGCCGATCTCGACGGGCTCTCGGCCAAGCTCGACGACCAGCAGGCCTTCGCCCGCGTCGTGCGCGACATGCTGGCCTCCATGGAAATGGCCGAGGAACTCGGCGACGACCAGGAGACCGAAGACTCCGAAGACAATGACGACAACCAGCCGCAAGGCGAGGAGCAGAGCGAGGAGGGCGGTGAAGACGATTCCGGCTCCGAGCAGTCGCAGTCCGACGATACCGAGGCGTCCGCCGACGATGAGCAGTCGGCCGAGACCGAGGCGTCCGACGCCACCGCGGACGATTTGTCCGACGATGACGATGCCGATGCCGAGACCCCCGGCGAGGCGCGCCGCAACGACAATCCCTTCACCAATCTGCCGAAAGAGATCGACTACAGGGTTTTTACAAACGCCTTCGACGAGACGGTTGGTGCGGAGGAACTGTGCGAAGAGGAAGAGCTGGACCGGCTGCGCACCTTCCTCGACAAGCAGCTTGCCAATCTGTCCGGCGTCGTCGGCCGGCTGGCCAACCGGCTGCAGCGCCGGCTGATGGCGCAGCAGAACCGCTCCTGGGACTTTGACCTCGAAGAAGGCTATCTCGATCCGGCGCGGCTGGTGCGCATCGTCATTGATCCGATGCAGCCGCTGTCGTTCAAGCAGGAACGCGACACAAAATTCCGCGACACGGTGGTGACGCTGGTACTCGACAATTCAGGTTCGATGCGTGGCCGGCCGATCACGGTCGCCGCCACCTGCGCCGACATCCTGGCGCGCACGCTTGAGCGTTGCGGCGTCTCGGTCGAAATCCTCGGCTTCACCACCCGTGCCTGGAAGGGCGGGCAGGCGCGCGAGAAATGGCTGAAGGACGGCAAGCCGCCGAACCCCGGCCGGCTCAACGACCTGCGCCACATCATCTACAAATCCGCCGATCATCCGTGGCGCCGCGCACGGCGCAATCTCGGGCTGATGATGCGCGAGGGCCTGCTCAAGGAAAACATCGACGGCGAGGCGCTCTTATGGGCGCACAACCGGCTGATCGCCCGGCCGGAGCAGCGCAAGATTCTGATGATGATCTCGGACGGCGCGCCGGTCGACGATTCGACGCTGTCGGTCAATCCGGGCAATTATCTCGAGCGGCATCTGCGCGCCGTCATCGAGTTGATCGAGACGCGCTCGCCGGTCGAACTGCTCGCCATCGGCATCGGCCATGACGTCACCCGCTACTATCGCCGCGCCGTCACCATCGTCGACGCCGAGGAACTGGCCGGTGCCATGACCGAGCAATTGGCCTCGCTGTTTGGCGAGGAAAGCGCGCGCGACACGCGGCGCGGCGGCCTGCGGCGCGCCGGATGATCTTTTCGCGCGGCGGCTTTCGGCAAGTGTTTTTCGCCGCCACTGCCTTGTTCGGCATGGCTCTGTCACCGACCATCGCCGCCGGCCCGACATCGGTCGAGCCGATCGAGATTTCGGCGCGGCCGATCAGCGAATTCCAGATCGGCCACGCCGAGAAACAGTTCGGACCGCTCGAATTCGTCGGCGGGCTGGAAATGACCTCGCCATCGCGCGATTTCGGCGCGCTGTCAGCCTTCCGCTTCCTCAAACCGGGCAGCGACTTCGTCGGTGTCGCCGATACCGGTTTCTGGTTCTTCGGCACCGTGGCTCACGATGCCGACAAGCGCCCCTCGGGCATCCAGAATTTCAAGATGCAGCAGATGGTCGATGCATCAGGCCGGCCGATCGACAGGAAATGGGAGGTCGACGCCGAAGGCCTCGCGGTCAAGGACGGCATCGCGACCGTCGGTTTCGAGCGCAATCAGCGCATCGCCCAGTTCAGAATAGACCCTGACAATATGAAGGCGCCGTTCAAGCAACTGGATTTTCTGGTTCCGGCCCGGGAGATCCGGCAGAACCGCGGCTTCGAGACGGTCACCTACGCCAATCCTTATGGCCAGCATGAGGGGGGACTGGTGGTGGTGTCGGAAAAGAGCCTGGACAAGGCCGGCAACATCTTTGCGGCAATCATCGAAGGGCCGCACAAGGGCGTCTTCACCGTCAAGCGCAATGGCGAGTTCGACATCACCGACGGCGCCTTCCTGCCGGATGGCGATCTTTTGCTGCTGGAGCGCAGTTTTTCGATGGCGAGAGGCGTCAAGATGCGGCTGCGCCGCATCTATGGCGAAAGCGTCGAGAAAGGCGCCGTCGCCGACGGCCCCGTGCTGATGGAAGCCGACATGGGCTACCAGATCGACAATATGGAAGGGCTCGACGTCTGGACCCGTGACGACGGCGCGCTGATGGTGTCGCTGGTCTCCGACGACAACCATTCGATCCTGCAGCGCAATCTCTATCTGGAATTTATTCTCCACCAGGATTGAGCGGCGCTCCAAGTGCACACCTGAAGTTGAGGTTTTCAACGGCGGGTTCGATTTGGTCGGGCGCCTTCCCCGATTTTCGCTCGCCAGAATACTTTAGTCTGGACTTGACAATTGGTGCGCCTCGCTCAATACTCAAGCCCATGCTTAACTATTCCGAGATCGACAGCATCTTGCGGGCCCTTGTCGAGCCCACGCGCCGCCAGATCCTGGAAAGGCTGAGCCGCGGACCGGCGACCGTCAGCCAGCTGGCGGAGCCGTTCGGCATGACATTCGCTGCCGTGCTGCAGCATCTACAGGCGCTGGAAGCCTGCGGGCTGATCCGCAGTGAAAAGATCGGGCGGGTGCGCACCTGCCGGATCGAACCGGGCGGACTCGCTCCGCTCGCCGACTGGATCGCGGAACGCCGCTTACCGGCGGAACGCCACCTCGATCGTCTTGGCCAGATCCTGGCCGAGACGGACCCCAAATACCAATCCCCCAAGAAAAATCAGGACAAGGACCAAGAGACATGAACCAGATTGCATCCGTGAAAGACGAGCACTCCGTCATCCACTCCACCTTCACCATCGAGCGGACCTATCCGCAATCGCCCGAACGCGTATTCCACGCCTTTGCCGACAAGGCGACGGTGCAACGTTGGCGGATCCAGGGTGATGGCTTTGCGATCGCCGAATTCACGTTCGATTTCCGTGTCGGTGGCGGCGAGGTGTCGCGCTTCAGTTACCAGGGCGGCCCGGAGGTCCGGCTCGACGCGCAATTTCAGGACATCGTTGCCGACCAGCGCATCGTGTTTTCGTACCGCATGGCGATCGGGCCGCAGCCGCTGTCGGCGTCGCTGACCACCATCGAACTGACGCCCTCAGGCGATGGCACCCGCCTGACCTATCCCGAACAAGGGGTCTTCTTCGACGGCGTCGACTCGGCGCAGGGACGCGAAGAAGGCACACGCGGATTGCTGGAGGCTCTCGCAGCAGAGCTTCAGAAAGCGAAGTAGGGCTTCTTGGTCATCGCTGGCACCTGACCAACCTCGGAACTGTTGGCCATCCTGCACCAGCGATGCAGGGTGGCTATCGCACTGCACCAGCCGCTGCGATCCAGATGACATGGCGCGCGCCACGCTTGCCGTTGGCCCGCACCTTGACCTCCTCGACCGCGAAACCCGCCTGCTTCAGCCGTCGCGTGAAGCCTGCATCTGGTCCTTGCGACCAGACTGCCAGCACGCCTTGCGGTTTGAGCGCGGCGCGTGCGGCGCTCAGACCGGCCACGCCGTAGAGAGCATCGTTGGCCTTGAAAACAATGCCCTCCGGGCCATTGTCGACATCAAGCAGGATGGCGTCATAGGTCAACGCCTTCGAGCGGATGATTTGTCCGACATCGGTCTCGCGGGTGCTGACGCGGGGGTCGTCGAGGCAGCCGGCAAAGACCTCGGCCATCGAACCGCGCGCCCAGGCGACGACCGCTGGTACCAGTTCCGCAACAACGATGCTGGCATCGTCGCCAAGCGCGGCGAGGGCGGCACGTAGCGTAAAGCCCATGCCGAGGCCACCGATCAGGATTTTTGGTTGTCTGCGGCCGGCAATCCTGTCGCAGGACAGTTTTGCCAGTGCTTCCTCGGAGCCGCTGAGGCGGCTGTTCATCAGCTCGTTGGTGCCAAGCATGATCGAGAATTCGTTGCCGCGCCGCTTCAGGCGCAGTTCCTGGCTGCCATCCGGGGTTTTCGCGCTATCGAGCTGGACCCAGGGGATCACGGGCGGTTTCTTTGTGTGGCCATGATCTTTTCCGAAAACCGGAAACCACTTTTCGGGATCATGGCCTAGACCGCGACCGCCGGCTGGCTCCAG
This sequence comes from Mesorhizobium sp. P3_B5, assembly GCF_056402815.1. NCBI lineage: Bacteria > Pseudomonadati > Pseudomonadota > Alphaproteobacteria > Hyphomicrobiales > Phyllobacteriaceae > Mesorhizobium > Mesorhizobium sp. P3_B5. Next base: position 190,419 of record NZ_JBFUGR010000007.1, read on the forward strand.
CGGGCGGCGAGCAGCCGGTAGGGGATCAGCGCCACCACGGCGATGATCAGCTTCACCGAGAGGTCGCCGAGCGCCCAGGATACCCATCGCATGGTCTCTACCGGCAGCACGCCCATCAGCGGCGCCGTCTCCAGCGCAAAACTGTCGTTCGGCCCGGCGAAGGCGAAGGCCGCGGAAAAGGCGATGGTGAAGAACACGACGGTGTCGAACACCGAACCGACCAGCGTGCCGACGATCGGCGCGCGCCACCAGCTCTGCCGGCGCAGCCGGTTGAACACTGTGACGTCGAGCAATTGCGCGGTCAGGAACGCTGCACCGGACGCCGCCGCGATGCGCACCAGCCGGTCGGCTGCGGTCTCGAACTCGATCAGGCCGTGGCGAAACAGGAAGGGCGGGACGAGGATCGAGCAGACCACCGCGGTCATGAAGCCGACAAAGACGATCCGGCGAGCCACGGCGGGGCCATAGCGGCGGTTGGCAAGGTCGGTGACTAGGAAGGAGAAGGGATAGGTGAACGCACCCCAGGTGAGAAGGTCGGCCAGCGACAGGCCGCCGATCTGACCCTGCATGGGGAACTGCACAAGGATGTTCGACGCCACGACGACAAGCGCCATGGCGGCCACGAAGGGCAGATATCGCGAGAAGAAGTTCATTTTTTTATCCTGGGTAATGGAACCAGCGAAGCGCATCCGAACTCCGGACTGCGCTCCTTGGAAGGCGGTTGTCCCCCGCCTGAAAGATATTAAGCGGCGGGCTGCTCGGCCAGCTTCTTGGCGATCTGCTTCTTCAGCAGGCGGGCGCGCTGCGACAGCTCCTTGGCGTCTGCCTTGACCAGGAACGCGTCGAGGCCGCCGCGATGCTCGACCGAACGCAGAGCGTTGGCGGAAATGCGCAGGCGCACATTCTGGTTCAGCGTCTCCGAGATCAGCGTCACATTGACGAGATTCGGCAGGAAGCGACGCTTGGTCTTGTTGTTGGCGTGGCTCACATTGTTGCCGGACATGACTGCCTTGGCAGTGAGTTCGCAGGTGCGGGACATGATTCTAACCTTCAGTTCTCGGTCTGGCCAAACCTTTGTACCCGCGCCGGGTGGCGCGCGGTTTCGGTCAGGCGGCCTTTTGGAAAAGTTGGCGTTCCATAGTTGCATTTCGCCCATGCGTCAAGCTCCGGCTTGCCGGCGAGGCGATGGCTTAGTCCATATAAAGGCCGAAATTCAGCCTATAAGCGGTCGCACAGGGACATGCCAGGCCTGAGCTGCCCATCTCCGGCCGAAAAATCGAGGATCGATCCCCGCCATGCTTCGTTCGTCACGTGCTCTTGTTGCCTTGCTTGCCGTTGCCTTGCCGACAGCAACGTCCGCCGCCACGGCCAATTCCGCCGCCTCGCCGCAGTCCTTCAAGGGCGAATACACCGTATCTTTCCTTGGCCTTTCGATCGCCAGGTCGACGTTTTCCAGCCGCTATCAGGACGGCACCTATTCGATCGACGGCACCGTTTCCGCCGCAGGCCTCGCCAAGCTGTTCGATGATACGCGCGGCACGATCTCGTCCAAAGGCACGATTTCGGGCAAGAAGATGGTGCCGCAGGTGTTTCGCGCCGACTATACGTCCGGCAAGAAAGCATCGGTGGTCGATATCCGCTTTGCCAACGGCAGCGTCACCTCGACGCAAGTCGTCCCCGCTCCGGGCAAGCGCGACCCCAAGAGCTGGGTGCCGCTTGGCGCCAGCGACCTGGCATCGGTGCTCGATCCAATGGCGGCCACTGTCATCCACGCCGACAGCCTCGATCAGGTCTGCGGGCGCACGGTGAAGTTCTACGATGGCGAAATGCGCGCCAACCTGACGCTGACCTATGATTCGAAAGGGTCGATCTCGGTGCCCGGCTACAAGGGCGATACGGTCACCTGCAGGATGGGTTTTGAGCCGGTGGCCGGCTACCGCAAAGGCCGCAAGGCGTTGAACTATCTGAAGAACCGCAGCCGCATGATGGTGACGTTTGCACCGCTCGGCCAAACCGGCGTATATGCGCCGATCCACGCCACGGTCGGCACGCAGATCGGCACCCTGACCGTCAGCGCTGGGCGTTTCGAAGCAATCAACTAGGCGCCGTAGCGCGCCGCCGGAGACGGGCATGGGGCGCGCAACACTGATCGGCTTCTCGGCGGTCGCCATGTGGGCGCTGCTGGCCCTGCTGACGGACGCGTCCGGCGCGGTGCCGCCGTTCCTGCTGTCGGCGATCACCTTCACCATCGGCACCGCGGTCGGGCTGGTCGCCCGGCTGTTCATGCCAGCGGCCGACAAAGGCCAGAAGATCCCTCGTCAGGTCTGGGTGATCGGCATTGCCGGCCTGTTCGGCTACCACTTTTTCTATTTCACCGCTTTGCGGAACGCGCCGGCGGTGGAAGCGAGCCTGATCGCCTATTTGTGGCCGCTGCTGATCGTGCTCGGCTCGGCGCTGATGCCGGGCGAAAAGCTGGCCTGGAACCATGTCGTGGGTGCGCTGCTCGGCCTCGCCGGAACGGTGCTGATCGTCACCAAGGGCGGCGGGCTCGCCTTCGACGCGCGCTATACCTTTGGCTATGCGATGGCCGGCGTCTGCGCGGTGCTGTGGTCGTCCTATTCGCTATTGTCGCGGCGCTTCCCCTCGGTGCCGACCAGCATCGTTACCTGGTTCTGCGCGGCGACGGCGGCACTTTCGTTCGTCTGCCACCTCCTGCTGGAACAGACGGTGCTGCCTGACGGCGCCGGCCAGTGGCTGGCCGTGCTCGGCCTTGGGCTGATGCCGGTGGGCGCGGCCTTCTACGCCTGGGATATCGGCGTCAAGCGTGGCAACATCCAGGTTCTGGGGGCGGCGAGCTATGCGGCGCCGCTTTTGTCGACACTGGTACTGATCGCCGCCGGCGTCGCCGAGCCGTCCTTGCGTATCCTTGCTGCTTGCGTGCTGATCACCGGTGGGGCGGCACTGGCGGCGAAGTCGCTGTTCCTGCGCAAGCCGGCAACGAGCGGGGCACAGGCATGATGCCGTTTCCCGGCGGCATCGACGCCAACGCCAATGCGACGCTGGTGTTTTCGCTGGTGGCAGCGGTGATCTACGCCTTCACGCTTGGCATGCAGCCAACGCTTGCCCGCTCCGCAGTCAAGACGCTGGCCGTGGCAATGCTTGCCGTGCTGGTGTTGCTGCAGGGCGGCCCGTGGCTGCTGGTTGCAGCACTGGCGCTCAGCGCCATCGGTGACGCCTTCCTGTCGCGTGACGGCGAAAAAGCGTTTCTTGGCGGGTTGGCCAGCTTTCTCGCCGCCCATGTCGCCTATGTCGCGCTGTTCCTGCGCTCTGGCGGCGGGACAGGATTGCTTGGTGAACCGTGGCGGGGAACGATTGTGCTGGCGATGGCGGTGTTCGCGCTTGCCATGCTGGCCGCACTTTGGCGTCGCGTCGGCCCCGGCCTGCGCCTTCCGGTCAGCGTCTATGTCGTCGCCATTCTTGCCATGGGCATGTCGGCACTGACCACGAGCAGTATCTGGGTCATCGCCGGCGCCGTGCTGTTCATGGCGTCCGACGGGCTGTTGGCGGCGGAAAAGTTCCTCGTATCCGCCATCTCGCCGCAGCGCTTGTGGATGCGCTATGCGGTCTGGGCGCTGTACTACGCCGCCCAATTGGGGATCACCCTGGGTTTCCTGTTGGGCTAAGATCCTTTTGGATGCCAGCCAGGCTTAGCCATCTCAAATGCGGCGAAGTCAAAGCCAGGCGCCACGGTGCAGCCGACCAGCGTCCATTCGCCCAGGCTGCGCGCCGATTGCCACCAGCCGGCCGGCACGACGATCTGCGGCCGTTCGCCCGCGGCAAGTGCCGGGCCTAGCACCTGTTCAATGACCTGCTCGACGACGGCGCCGTCGTCCAGATGCATCGACAGCGCCAATGGCGCGCCGGCATAGAAGTGCCAGACCTCTGCCGCGTCCTTGACCCGGTGCCAGGCCGAAATCTGGTCCTGTTCCAGGAGAAAATAAATCGCCGTCGAATGGCCGCGCGCGCCGCCTGCGCCGTCGCGAAAGGTCTCGGCATACCAGCCGCCTTCCGGATGCGGTTTCAGGCCGAGGATGGCGACGATTTCGGCGGAACTGGTCATGGTTTGGAGACTAGCACCGGGGTCAGAAATTGTCCTTGCGCTTGCGGATCTCGGCGAAGACGTCGGCGTCGGAGGCGGTCTCCATGCCGAGATGCTTGCGGATTGCCGGATCGTGCCAGCGCAGGAATGGATTGGTCGACAGCTCCTCGCCGATCGTGGTCGGCAGCGTCGGCTTGTTGTCGGCGCGCAAGGTTTCGATTTTCGCAGCGCGTTCCTTCAGCGCCGAATTGGTCGGGTCGACGGTCAGCGCGAAGCGGGCGTTGGACAGCGTGTATTCATGGCCGCAATAGATGACCGTCTCGGCCGGAAGGGCGGCGAGCTTTTGCAACGAATCATACATCACCGGCGGCTTGCACTCGAACAGCCGGCCGCAGCCGAGCGCGAACAGCGTGTCGGCGGTGAACGCCACTTTCGACGCCGGCAGATGGTAGGAAACATGGCCTGCCGTGTGACCGGGCGTGGCAATGACGTCGATCCTTTCCTCGCCGAGGTAGACGACCGAGCCTTGCTCGACGGTCTCGTCGATGCCGGGGATCTTTGCCTGTTCCGCCTCCGGTCCGACGATGCGCAGCTTGAAGCGCTCTTTCAGCGCCAGATTGGCCTCGACATGGTCGATATGGTGGTGGGTGGTCAGGATCATCGTCGGCGTCCAGCCGGTGCGCTTGATCGCAGCCAGGATCGGCGCCTCCTCGGGTGCGTCGATGATCGCGGTCTGACCGCTTTTGGGGTCATGCACCAGCACGCCGAAATTGTCGCTGCGGCACATGAACTGTTCGATTTCGACCGGCATCGTCTCTCTCCATTGTCGCCGCAGACATAGGGCGCTTGCCCGCCGATGTCATCCGGCTTTGTCGAACTTGGCGCCTTTGTTGAACTTCGGCGGCATCGAAGCTACCGTCCCGCGCATGCATTCCGATATTGTCGATCTCCGCTCCTTCTATTCCACCACGCTCGGCCGCCTGGCCGAACGCTCGATCGCCATGGCGCTGTCCTCTATTTGGGCTGCCGTGCCCAACGAGCGGCTGGTCGGCCTCGGCTACACCTTGCCGTGGCTGGAGCGCTTCGGCACCGACGCCGAGCGGGTCTTTGCCTTCATGCCGGCGACGCAAGGCGCGGTGGTCTGGCCGGCGACGGGGCCGACCGCCACCGCCCTGGTTTTCGACGAGGAACTGCCGCTGGTCGATTCCTGCATCGACCGCATGCTGCTCGTCCATTCGCTCGAGCACGTCGAGAACCCGCGCGAGACGCTGAACGAGATCTGGCGGGTGCTGTCGCCCGCGGGGCGCGTCGTGATCGTCGTGCCCAACCGGCGCGGCGTCTGGGCCCGTTTCGAGCATACGCCGTTCGGCAATGGCCGGCCGTTCTCGCGCGGCCAGCTCACCGAGTTGCTGCGCGAAGCGAATTTCACGCCGGCAGCCTGGTCCGAAGCCCTGTTGTTCCCGCCATCGCGGCGGCGCTTCATGATGCGCTTCCACAATGTGCTGGAACGCGTCGGCCGGCGTTTCTGGCCGATCTTTTCCGGCGTCATCGTGGTCGAGGCGCAGAAGCGGCTCTATCAGGGCGTGCCGGTTGCCCAGCGCGCTTCCCGCCGCGTCTTCGTGCCGGTTCTGTCGCCGCAAGGCGCCACCAGGCTCGGCCGGCTGTCGCAGGCCGGAGATGGACCGTCTTTGGCTGGGCGAGTGACGCGTTCGTGATCGGCGTTGCACTGTCTCGGACCCTATCTGTCGGGGGCGAATTCGCCGCCCGATCTAAGGGCATACGCCAGCAACGTCGTGATCGGTTTCAGCACCGCCTTTGAACGCAAGGACTTCACCCATGGCTGATCACCCGGACGACAAGGCCAGCGCCGTGCCTGTTGCCGCGCCGGTCGAGACCAGCCTTGGCGAGCAGATCGCGACAATCAGGCTGGCGCTGACGGCCTCGCCGGTGCGCAAACAACTGCTGTGGGCCTGCCTCGGCATCGTTGCCGTCATTGTCGCAACCGCGGTCGGGCAAGTTCTGCTCAACCGCTGGAACCAGCCCTTCTATGACGCGCTGGCGCGGCGCGATATGCAGGACTTCCTGCATCAGCTCATGGTGTTTGCGGCAATAGCCGGCGGGCTTCTGGTGCTCAATGTCGGCCAGACCTGGCTCAACCAGATGATCCGGCTGAAACTGCGCGAGGCGCTGACGCTCGACCTGATCGATGAATGGCTGCGGCCGGCGCGTGCCTTCCGGCTGGCGCATGCCGGCGCCATCGGCGTCAATCCCGACCAGCGCATGCAGCAGGACGCCGGTCACCTTGCCGACCTTTCGACCGATCTGGGCGTCGGCCTGCTGCAGTCGTTCATCCTGCTAGCCTCGTTCATCGGCGTGCTGTGGTCGCTGTCTTCGGGCTTCGTCTTCCACTTCGGCGCTCATGCGGTAGCGATACCCGGCTACATGGTGTGGGCAGCGATCCTTTATGCCGGCATCGCCTCCTGGCTGAGCTGGCTGGTCGGCCGGCCGCTCATCCGACTGAACAGCGATCGCTATACGCGTGAGGCGGAGCTGCGCTCGTCGATGGTCCGCGTCAACGAGAATGTCGACGCCATTGCGCTTGCCCATGGCGAAACCGATGCCAAACGCCAGCTGCAGCTCGACCTTGGCACGGTGCTGGGCGCCATGCGGCGCATCTACGGCGCCCAGATCAACCTTGCCTGGGTGACCGATACCTATGGCTGGATCACCGTCGTGGCGCCGATCCTCGTCGCTTCGCCGGTCTATTTCGCTGGCGATATCAGCTTCGGCGGGCTGATGATGGCGGTCGGTGCCTTCAACCAGGTGCATTCGTCGCTGCGCTGGTTCGTCAACAATATCGGCGGCATCGCCGACTGGCGCGCGACGCTGATGCGCGTTGCCGACTTCCGCATCGCCCTGGCTGAAACGGATGTGCTGCACGACACGGAAAAGCGGATCGCCTTCGGCGAAAACCCGGACGGCACTTTGACATTCGAGGCGCTGCAGGTGTCGTCACCCGAGGGATGCTCGAAACTCGCTGAGCCGCATGTCGAAATCCGCGTCGGCGAGCGCGTCATGATCACCGGAGAACAGGGCGCCGGCAAGACGCTGTTCTTTCGCGCCATTGCCGGTCTGTGGCCCTGGGGAAGCGGGCGCATCGGCATGCCGGCTGCAGAAGTGCCGGCGTTCGTTCCGCGCACGCCCTATTTCCCGCTTGGCACGCCGCGCGAAGTGCTCAACCATGCCGGTGGCGTCATCACGGCGGATGCCGACATCTCAGCGGTGCTGGCCGAGGTCGGTCTTGCGCGGCTGTCGTCCTCGCTCGACCGCTCGGCGCGTTGGGAACATGAGCTCAGCGATGACGAGCAGCGCCTGCTGGCCTTTGCCAGGCTCGCGCTGCTGCGGCCGAAATGGGTGATCATCGACGAAGCGCTGGACACGTTTGACGGGGCGACGCTGCGGCAGGTGCTGGCGATGCTGGAGAAGCGTCTCACTGGTGCTGCGATCCTCAACATCGGCCGTGGCCAGCACAACAGCCAGTTTTTCCCGCGTTCGCTGATGATCGTGAAGGATACCGCCGGATCGGCTCTCAAACCTGCGCGTGTCCGGGCCGGCGCGATCGAGCCACCACCGCAGACCGCTGCACGCGGCAAGAGGAAATAGGTTCGCGACGGAAGAGGCTGGGCAAGCTTTATTTCGCCGTGATCGCAGGAAAAACTGCCGGCATCGTTCGGAAAGCCTGTGGCCATGCTTGACGCACTCAGCCTGCTTGCTTGCCTTGCCTGCGCTCCTGCCTCAGCGCAGGCCGCGCCTACCAGTGCCGTGGATGTCGAGCTGGTGCTGGCGGTCGACATCTCGCAGTCGATGGACGAAAGGGAGTTCGCCCTGCAGCGCGCCGGCTATGTCGAGGCGCTGCGCCACCCCGATTTCATCAAGGCTGTGCGTTCGGGCAGCACGGGCCGTGTCGCGCTGGCCTATTTCGAATGGGCAAGCGTCGTCCGCGACGATGGTGTCATCGCCTGGCAGGTCATCGACAGCGCCGAGAGCGCCAACGCTTTCGCCGACAAGATCGCAGCCCGTCCCTTCCGAAGCTTTCGCGGCACCTCGATTTCCGGCGCGCTGGCCTTCGGCGCCGGGCTGTTCGAGGGAACCGCATTCGACGCGACGCGCAGCGTTATCGACATTTCCGGCGATGGCCCCAACAATACCGGGGTGCCCGTAACGTCGACACGCGACGCGGCGGTGGCAAAGGGCATTGTCATCAACGGCCTGCCGATCCTGATCAGCCCGTCGCCGACCTTCAGCCATCTCGACCAGTATTATGCCGAGTGCGTCACCGGCGGCCCCGGCTCCTTCGTGCTGCCGATCTACGCGGCGTCCGAGTTCGCGACCGCCATACGCCGCAAGCTGATTCTCGAGGTGAGCGGCGTTTCCGATCCCAAGACGATCCGGATCGACGCGGCAGCTCCGATCGATTGTCTGCAGGGCGAGCGCGACCGGCGGTTCTATTCCGACCCGTTTTTTCCGGAACTTGATCGCTGAAGCTGCAATGCTATTCGGGTGACAATTCAGGCCGGCCGCGCGCCATACTTGTCGCGGAATTCATCGTAGACATCGCGGCGCCAGCGCCGGCCGCCGACGTAGCCGCGCACCAGCTGCGGTAGCGAATAACCAAGCGTTTTGGCCGACCGGTTGGCCAGATAACCGGCAAATGCCTGCGAAACCCTGCCCTTTATGGCGTCAGCGATGATCTGCCGCGCGATCATGTAGGGGGGAATGTCGGGATAGCGGTCGACGATACAAGGGTGCTTGCCCATCAGGTTTGCGTAGGCTTCGACATAGCCGTCACGCCGGCCGGAAATCGAATTCTCCGAATTGTACTTTTTCCAGTCGATATCCTCGGACAGCAGCGCGCCGCCGCGCCGGGCAAAGCGCAGCAGCAACTCGCGATCCTGCATGCGCACAATGTCGCTGTCGTAGCCGCCGATTGCCAGCAGCGATTCGCGCGTGGCCGTTATCGCGGTGCCGGCGATGAATATGGTCTGCGCGACCAAAGCTCTTTCGAACGCGTTTCGGGCCAGGAAGGCTTCGCGGTTGACGCATCTGGTGCTGCGGCCACCCTTCACCGACACGAAGGAACTGATCAGCACTTCGAGCGATGGGTTTTCCTCGAAACGCTCCAGCGTTCGCTGCAGCCGGTCCGGCAAGTAGACATCATCGGAATCGAGGAAGGTGACGATGGGCGCTTGCGCGCGCTCGATGCCGGCATTTCGGGCGGCATTGGCGCCCCGCCATTTGGCGCCGATATAGATCAGGCGCGGATCGTGAATCCGGGCCAGTGCCGCTCCCGTTCCATCGGTCGAGCCGTCGTCGACGACGATGTGCTCGAACCGGGTCTCGTTCTGCGCCAGCACGCTTTCCACGGCGCGTACAACCTGATCGCGCCGATTGTGGGTCGGCGTGATCACCGTGATGAGAGGCGCTCGATCGGTCTTTCTGGGCATGTCGCTTCCGCTATGCCCCGGGTCCTGCGAGGATCGAATTGCTCGGATGGTCGCCTTCTAATGCCCGCCCCGGAATCGCATTCGCTTCGAACGCTACAAAGAAGAAGCGATGGTGTCATCACAAAGTGTTGATGCGGGGCCTGTCCGGGACGGCGAATTCCACGAGCCAGCGTCTCAATTGCAACACCGCGTTCAGACCGGGGAAGCTTCAGACCCCCACGATCGAGGTCGATCGCGCCTGCTATTTCTACTTCTTCAGCAAACTACGGATGCGATTTCTGCGGTGCCGGAAGCTTGAAGGGTCGGCGTATTCGGACAGAAAACGCTCTCTCCATTCGTCATTGATTGTGTCGCGCTGGATTTCGAGGCCTGACTCGAGGTTCGTTTCCCAGAGAGGCTCCACATCCACCAAGCGTGCAATTTGCTCGAGGCTTGCCCGCGGATCTTGCTGAATTTGCTCGTAGGTCAGCGAAAGGAAGGGCAATCCGTTTTTCGCAAGCCAGACATCCCATGACAGATTTTCCATCGAGATATTGTCAAGCGATTCGGCAATCGCGGCGCCATCGTAGCGTGGTGTCCTCTGAGCGACTTCGGTGGAGCGGAATCGACCGGTTTGACGGGCGCGTGTCCAGGAGATTGCTTGGCCAATGAGATCTCGGCGCGTCAAGCGGACGTATCGCAAGTTTGGGAGGCTGGCCGGCAGGTCCAGTCTCTTGGCGACTTGGGAGAATTGGCTTGCGAACAGTTTGACTGCGTAAATTCCCGAAGAAGACCGCCCGTCCGTCAATACACGCAAAAGCTGGGCGCGGGGGTCCCGAGGATAGCCCGGCAATTCCAGCACTCTGCGGCCACCAAACCATTCCAGAGGATGGCCAAGCCCGGCCGATGCCATCAATCCAGCAAGATGATTGCTGCCGCTGCGCGGTGAAGTACAGACCAGAATTCCCGCCTTTATGCCGGACAGGATGTCCTGCGGGATTTCAACGGGCGTTGGATGTCGAAAGAAGTCCATTGCGATCATGCTATCGCTTCAACAAAAACACCGCTTGCTGGCCGAAGAAATTCCAGAACCACCATGGCATCGACAGGCCGATCTTCTGGCCGTTGCCGTCGAGCGCCGTCGCTTTTTCGACCGTCGCGCCGAGTTCGTCGCACAGATTGACGAAGTCGCGGATGGTGCAGAAATGGATGTTGGGCGTGTCGTACCAGGAGTAGGGCAGGTCCTTGGTCACCGGCATGCGGCCATTGAGGAACAGCGACAGCCGCACCCGCCAATGGCCGAAATTGGGGAAGGAGACGATGGCGCGGTTGCCGATCCTGAGCAGCTCGTCGAGAACCAGCTTCGGGTTGCGGGTCGCCTGCAAGGTCTGCGACAGGACGACGAAATCAAAGCCCTTGTCGGGATAGAATTCGAGGTCCTTATCGGCGTCGCCCTGGATGACCGAGAGGCCGCGCGCCACGCATTCGTTGACGCCACGCTGCGACAGCTCCAGCCCGCGACCGTCGACCTGCTTGCTGTCCTGCAGCAATTCCAGCAGCAGCCCGTCGCCGGAGCCGACATCGAGCACCCGCGAGAGCGGCGGGATGAGATCGGCGACGACTTCGAGGTCGACGCGCTGGGCGCGGTTGACGCTCATGGCTTCGCCTTTTGCCTGGCGCATGATCCTGATCCGGAAAGTCTGCAACTTTCCGGGGTCATGCGCTGAGCCCCCTGGCGCGGGCGGCAGAACCGATGAAGCCGTTGATGGCAGCGAACAGTTCCGGTTCGTCGAGCAGGAAAGCGTCGTGGCCGCGGTCGGTGTCGATCTCGACGAAGGATACGGACGCGCCGGCGGCGTTCAGGGCGTGCACGATCGATCGGCTCTCCTCGGTCGGGAACAGCCAGTCGCTGGTGAAGGACACCAGGCAGAAGCGGGTTTTGGTGCCGGCAAAGGCATCGGCCAGCCGTCCGCCATGGTCGGCGGCGAGATCGAAATAGTCCATCGAACGGGTCATGTAGAGATAGGAATTGGCGTCGAAGCGGTCGACGAAGGTCATGCCCTGGTGGCGCAGATAGCTCTCGATCTGGAAGTCGGCATCGAAACCGAAGGTCAGTGCTTCACGGTCCTGCAGATTGCGGCCGAACTTCCGGTGAAGTGCTGCCTCCGACAGATAGGTGATGTGGGCGGCCATGCGCGCCACCGCCAGCCCCTTTTCCGGGCGCGCGCCAAAGTCGAAATATTTGCCGCCATGCCAGTCCGGATCGGCCATCACCGCTTGCCGGCCGACCTCGTGGAAGGCGATGTTCTGCGAGGAATGGCGGGCGCCGGTGGCGATCGGAAGCGCCGAGAAAACGCGTTCCGGATAGCTCGATGCCCATTCCAGCACCTGCATGCCGCCCATCGAGCCGCCGAGCACCGAAAACAGCTTTTCGATGCCGAAATGGTCGACCAGCATCAATTGCGCGCGCACCATGTCGCGAATGGTGATGATCGGCAGGTCGAGCCCATAGGGCTTGCCGGTGGCGGGATTGGTCGAGGCGGGGCCGGTGGAACCGAGGCAGCCGCCGATGACGTTGGAGCAGATGACGAAGAAGCGGTTGGTGTCGATGATCTTGCCCGGGCCGATCAGCACTTCCCACCAGCCGGGCTTGCCGGTCACCGGATTGGTGTTGGCGACATGCTGGTCGCCTGTCAGCGCGTGGCAGACAAGGATGGCGTTGGAGCGCGCGTCGTTGAGCGTGCCGTAGGTCTGGTAGGCGATCTGGAACGGCGACAGCAGCGTGCCAGCGTCGAGCTTGAGCGGCTTGTCGGCGCCGAAACGCAACACCGGGCTCGACGGTGCGTCGGCCTCGTTGTTGGTTTTTCCAGCGCGCAGAGCGGCCATCACATCTCTCTTACATCGGTCGTCCGGCCGGTCGCGGACAACAAAAAACCGGCATTGCCGTCGCAAAGCCGGTTACAGGATGCAAACGGCCCTTTAGCAAGTTGTTTAACGTGGCTGCAAGCCGACCGGCCAAATCACCACGGAACTGTTGCGCCCTTCTAGAACTCGCGCGGCCCGCCGTCAACGGCCAGCCGTCCGCGCCACTGCCACCTCTCGACATTCCGGGCCACGGCTTGTATTTCCGCTGCGGCTTGCCGGCGGAAGTGTTCTCGCCAGCCGAAATATTCTCGACGGATATTGCGAAGATGAACCAGAGACCGGATCAGGCACGTCCAACCCCGCGCGCGGGCATCATGGACATCGAAGCCTATGTACCGGGCAAAAGCACGGCGCCCGCCGGTGTCGCCAAGGTCCACAAGCTGTCGTCGAACGAGAACCCGCTCGGGCCGTCGCCAAAGGCGATAGAGGCGGCGCGGGAGATTGCCGGAAAGCTCGATATCTATCCCGACGGCACCGCCAGGCGCCTGCGCGAGGCGATCGCCGAAGTGCATGGCCTCAACCCGGCCAACATCATCTGTTCCAACGGTTCCGACGAGATCCTCGGCCTGCTGGCGCAGACCTATCTGGCGCCCGGCGATGAAGCCGTGATCACCGAACACGCCTTCATGGTCTACAAGATCTACATCCAGTCAGCCGGCGCCGTCCCGGTTGTGGTCAAGGAAACCGATGACCGCGCTGACATCGACGCGATTCTTGCCGCGGTGACGGCGCGCACAAAGATCGTTTTCCTCGCCAATCCCAACAACCCGACCGGCACCTATGTGCCGTTCCAGGAAGTGCGCCGCCTGCATGCCGGCCTGCCCAAGCATGTGCTGCTGGTGCTGGACGCGGCTTATGCGGAGTATGTCCGCCGCAACGATTATGAAGCCGGCATCGAATTGGTGGGCAGCGCCGAGAACGTGGTGATGACCCGAACCTTCTCCAAGATCGGCCTTGGCGGTGCCAGGATCGGCTGGATGTACGCGCCGATGCACATTGTCGACGCGATCAACCGCATACGCGGTCCCTTCAACGTCAACGCCACGGCGATCGAGGCCGGCATTGCCGCGATCCGCGACCGCGACCACGTCCAACGCAGCGTGGTGCACAACGAGACCTGGTTGGCCTGGCTGACCGGGGAATTGACCCGGCTTGGGCTGCGGGTGACGCCGAGCGTCGGCAATTTCGTCCTCATCCATTTTCCCGAGGACAAGGCCCATTCGGCGGCGGCCGCGGACGACTATCTGACCGCGAGCGGCTATATTCTGCGGCGCGTTTCCGGCTATGGCTTTCCCAACGCGCTGCGCATGTCCGTCGGCACCGAAGAGGCCAATCGCGGCGTCATTGCCGCCCTTTCGACGTTTCTGAAAAGTTAGAAAAAATGACCTCACCGATGTTCGAAAAGATCGCGCTGGTCGGCATCGGGCTGATCGGCTCGTCGCTGGCCCGTGTCATTCGCCGCGAAGGCCTGGCCCGTCACGTTTCCATCTCGACCCGCAGCGCCGCGACGCTGGCGCGGGCGCAGGAGCTTGGTCTTGGCGATTCCTACAGCACGGAGACGGCCGAAACGGTCCGCGATGCCGACCTGGTCATCGTCTCCGTGCCTGTCGGCTCTTCCGGCGCGGTGGCGGAAGAAATTGCGCCGGCGCTGAAGCCCGGCGCCATCCTCACCGATGTCGGTTCGACCAAGGCATCCGTCATCGCGCAGATGCAGCCGCATGTGCCTGCCGGCGTGCATTTCATTCCCGGCCATCCGCTGGCCGGTACCGAAAAGTCGGGACCGGATGCCGGCTTCGCCGATCTGTTCGAGAACCGCTGGTGCATTTTCACGCCGCTGCCCGACACCGATCCGGTGGCTCTGGAAAAGCTATCGGAATTCTGGCGGCGCTGCGGCTCCAACATCGACACGATGGACCCGCAGCATCACGACATGACGCTGGCCATCGTCTCGCACCTGCCGCACATCATCGCCTATAATATCGTTGGCACCGCGGATGATCTGCAGTCGGTGACCAAGTCCGAAGTCATCAAATATTCAGCCTCGGGCTTTCGCGATTTCACCCGTCTCGCCGCCTCCGACCCGACCATGTGGCGCGACGTCTGCCTGCACAACAAGGACGCCATCCTTGAAATGCTGGCGCGGTTCTCGGAGGATCTCGCTTCGCTGCAGCGGGCGATCCGCTGGGGCGACGGCGACAAACTGTTCGACCTGTTTACCCGCACCCGCGCCGTGCGCCGCTCGATCATCGAGGCCGGCCAGGACATCGATGTGCCGGACTTTGGTCGCCAGGCGGTCGAGCACCCCAAAGGGAGCTGATATTCAGGTGAGGCCGGCCTGCAAATGGCTGATACCTGCGCTTCCGGTGCTCACGTACCCAAAAGTACGCTCCGCTCCGCTTCTCGGCATCAACCATTTTCGACTCGGCCTGACCTGAATCTCAGCTCCCTTTGCCTTGTCCGGATGTCGGTCACGTCGCCGCCATCATCGCCAGCGTCTCGGCCCTGTCGGGCGCGCCGAGCCTGCCGCCGAAGCGCAGGCATTTGAGCGCGGCGGCGGCGCTGGCAAAGCGTAGGGCCTGTTCGATCGGCATGGCTTCCGCCAGCCCGACGGCAAAGGCGCCGTGAAACACGTCACCCGCGGCCAGCGTATCCACCGCTTTGATGCTCGGCGCCGCGATATGGCACACAGTGCCGGCCGCGCGGTCGAACCACCAGGTTCCCGTAGCGCCGCCGGTCACCGCGACAAAGGCATCGCTGCGCCGCGCCAGCTCGGCGCAGGCGGTTTCCGGGTCCAGCGCCTTGCCGCACAGAGTGCGCGCCGCCGGCTCCGAGGCAACGATGTGCGATGCCAGCGGCAACAGGAGTTCCAGCACGTCGAGCGGCGCTGTGTCGGCGTCCAGTATGGCCGGACGGTCGATGGCGCGCGCTGCCGCCAGCGCAAGGGCTGCCGCCCCCGGCCAGCGCACATCGACCAGCACGGCGTCGAATGCGGCGAGGTCGGCGACGGGCAGCGCCTCAGGATCGGCCTGCGCTTTTCGGTCGTAGAAAGGCACGATGATGCGTTCGCCCTGCGCGTCGACCAGGATGGCCGACAACGCCGACCGCGCGCCGGCAACGCGCCGGACAAAACGGCAATCGACGCTCTCGGCTTCGATCCCGGCGATCAGCTGATCACCGACGCTATCGTCGCCGGCGCTGGCCCACAGCGATACCTCGGCACCGAGGCGGCGTGCGGCGCAGGCCGCGCTCGACGCCATGCCTGCGGCGATCTGGACACCGTCGGAGGCGATGAACTTGCCCTGATGCACGGGCAGCGTATCGACGCGAAGGATGGTGTCGAGCGTCAGCGCGCCAACGCTCAGGAGCTTCACAGGTCTTTTCATAGGACTTTGCTATTCGACCGGCTTGATCTTGCCCAGCGGGATAAAGCCGAACGAAGCCTTGCCCTTGACCACCTTGAGCGGCATCGACGGTTCGTTGCCGAGCAAAGCGAGTGCGGCAAAACCCTGTTCGATCTGGCTCTTCTGCTCGGGAATGGCGGTGGCGAGGATTGCCGCCACGGCTTTCGGGTCCTTCAGCCTGATCGTCAGGTCGGCGTTGACAAGGCCTTCGGCATCGACCGACACCGGTCCGGAAACCGTGATGCGCGCCGTGCCCGACGACAGATCGAGCTTGCGGATGTCGACCGCCTGGCCGCGCAGGCTTTTTGCCTCGGTCTTCATCAGCGCCACGCCGTTCTTCAGCGTCGCGTCGCCGCTGCCGTCGAGCGCCGGCAGCACACGCCCGCCGATCGCGCCGGCATCGATCTCAAGGTCGGTGAAGCTTCCGACATAACCAATGTCCTGGCCATCGGACTGCAGCTCTCCCGCCGCGGTCCCCGCGCTGAACAACGAAACCGGGTCGGTATCGTCGGCCGGGTCGGTCTGGCCGGACAGGCCCTCGGCCTGCAGCGATACGCGCTGCGGCAGCGGATACCATAGTTTGACGTTGGCCTGCAGGTTGTCCCAGTCGATCCACAGCGGCATCATGCCCGGTACGGAGGTTCTGAGCGGACCGCGCAGATTGGCAAACGGTGACAAGGGTTGGACGATCTGGGCAATGGCATTGAAACTGCCGGCCGACGCCGCGATGTTCTTGGCATCATCCTCGTAGGCAAGGTTGTCGCAGGAAATGACAAAGCTCAACGGGTAGCCACTGACCTGGAGATTGGCGCAATCAGCTTCGACGCCATTCTTGTTGAGTGTGGCAACGGCCTTGTCGGCCTCGGTTCTTACCTGGTCAGCCAGATAGAACCAGCCGCCGCTATAGATGGCAAACAACACAACGATGAACGCCACAAGCCAGAACAGGCCGCGGCGGGACTTTGGTTGGCGTTCGTCACTTGACGTCATGCTTTGGCTCTCATTAACGCATGGGTATTGTGGACGGACTTTCGATTCCGACACCAACAGGTAGACAGAGACGAATAGGTAGACGGGGACGGGCGGAAAAACACCGATTCCCTGCGGTGTTGGCATTCTTTTGCAATCAGGCGCGGCGATATGGGCGATTTTTGGGTGTTTGGCTACGGTTCGCTGATCTGGCGGCCGGGGTTCGCGCATGTCGAGACACGGCGCGCGCGCCTGCACGGCTACCGCCGCTCGCTCTGCGTCTATTCCTTCGTGCATCGTGGAACGCGCGAGCGGCCGGGGCTGGTGCTCGGCCTCGACCATGGCGGCTCCTGCATCGGCCTGGCGTTTCGCGTGCCCGGCAATCTGCGTGACGAGGTCATCACCTATCTGCGCGAGCGCGAGCTGGTCACCGATGTCTATCTCGAGCGCACGCTCAAGATTCGCCTCGACGGTGGCGGCACTGTCGAGGCGGTCGCCTACATCGTCGACCGCCAGCATGAGCAATATGCCGGCGCGCTCGACGCGGCGCATGCGGCGGCCGTGGTGCGCGGCGCCGTCGGCCAGTCCGGCAACAATGAGGATTATGTGCTGAGCACGCTCGAACACCTCGAGGCGCTGGGCATTCGCGACCATTGGCTGGAAGAGGTGGCGCGGCGGGTCGCGCCTTTGTGAAGCGCTGGCCCGTTGGAAAAGGCGAGCAGGCCTTTGACCTCGGCGCGGCAAGACCTAGGTAAGGTCTCCGGGCTTTCCCCCGATCCTTCCCAGCGCCATGGAGATCAGTCTTGCAGAAACGCCGTCTTGGTCAAACCGACCTTTCCATCGCGCCTCTGGTTCTGGGCGGCAACGTCTTCGGCTGGACCGCCGACGAGAAAACCTCGTTCGACCTGCTCGACCGGTTTTTCGACAACGGCCTCAACGCCATCGACACGGCAGACGCCTATTCACGCTGGGTTTCAGGCAACAAGGGCGGCGAGTCCGAAACCATCATCGGCAAGTGGATGAAGAGCCGCGGCAACCGTGATCAGGTCATCGTCATCACCAAGGTCGGCTCGGATATGGGCCAAGGCAAGAAGGACCTCTCCGCGGCCTATATCGAAAAGGCCATCGATGCGTCGTTGCAGCGGCTGCAGACCGATGTCGTCGATCTCTATCTGTCGCACTGGCCGGACCCGACCACGCCCTACGAGGAAACGCTCGGCGCCTATGAGAAGCTGCTGGCCAAGGGCAAGGTCCGCCACATCGGCGCCTCCAACCTCGACGCCGGCCAGTTGCGCGCAGCACTCGATGTCGCAAGCCTGCGCAGCCTGCCACGCTACGAAGTGCTGCAGCCTGCCTACAATCTTTACGACCGCTCATCCTTCGATGGTTCGCTGCGCGACATCTGCCTCGCGGAGGACATTGGCGTCATCAGCTATTACGGTCTCGCCAAGGGGTTTTTGAGCGGCAAATACCGCAGCGATGCCGATCTCGGCAAAAGCCCGCGCGGCGGTGGTGTAAAGGACTATCTCAATGCGCGCGGCATGCGCATCCTCGCCGCGCTCGACACCGTGTCGGCGCGGCATTCGGCGAGCCAGGCGGAAGTGGCGCTCGCCTGGGTGATGGCGCGGCCCGGCGTCACCGCGCCGATCGCCAGCGCCACGACGCTCGACCAGATCGACAGCCTCGTCCGTGCCGCGTCGCTGAAGCTGAGTGCGGAAGACATGACCGAGCTGGACAGAGCCAGCGCGTAGCCGGACTGCACAATCGTTCAAGACGTCCGGCGCTGCCTGGTCCTATCGTCGCCCGCATCCAGACAGGATGCGGGCAAATCAGATGGCCGGACAGGTTCTTTCCCACACGTGGCAGCAATTGCTTGCCCTGATGCTTGCCGCTGCTGTCGTCATGGGCAGTCCCGGGCCGGCGACGATCAGCGTCACCGCCATCGGCGCTGCTTTCGGCCTGCGCCAATCGCTCCGCTATACCTCGGGGGTCATTGTCGGCACGATCGGAGTGCTGCTGATCGTGGCGGCGGGCGTCATGGCCGTTCTCGCCTCAATACCGAAGCTGGCGCCGCTGCTGGCCATCGCTTCGGCAGCCTACATCCTCTATCTCGCGTTCAAGATAGCGACGGCGCCGCGGCTGGCGGAACGCACGGGCGGGGCCAAGCTCCCGACTTTCCTCGGCGGGTTTCTTCTCGCCGTCGCCAACCCGAAAGCCTATGTGGCGATCGCCGCCGTGTTAGGCACGTCTTCGGGGGCCAACGGCGGGGATCTCGGTATTCCCGCCAGGCTGGCGGTGCTCGCCTTGATGATCGTCGCCATCCATGTGCTGTGGCTTCTCGCCGGGGCAGCGTTTGCGCGCTTCCTGCGCCAGCCGCTGGCCTCACGGATCATCAATCTGGTGTTTGCGGCGACACTGGTTTTGACTACCGCGCTGGCGGTGTGGCGATGAGCGCGCGGTTCAGGCTTTCGCCTTTGCGGCCGCGCCAAGTTCCGCCAGCCGCTTCACCGCCGTTGGCGGCATTGGCGGCGCGTTCGGTGCCTGAGATGCCTCGATGAGCAGTTGGTCGCAGGCGGCTTCGGTGTCGCCGATCAGCCGTTCCATGAACTCGTCTTTGGCCAAGCCAGGCGGGATCGGCGGCAGGAAGCGCGCCTTGATGGTGCCGGGGAAGCGCAGGAATTTCCGGCGTGGCCAATAGAGGCCAGCGACATGGGCGACCGGCACCACCGGAATGCCAAGCTGCGCATAGATTTCGACGATGCCGTATTTGTAGGACGGTTCGTCGCCCGGCGCCCGGCGCGTGCCTTCGGGATAGATGATCAACTGGCGGGGATTGCGCGCCAACTCCTCCTTGGTCGCGGCGACCACGGCCTTCAACGCCTTGGAACGGCTGCCGCGATGCACCGGGATCATCCGCATCTTCAAGATGTACCAGCCGAAGAACGGGATCCAGGTCAATTCCCGCTTCAAGATGTAGAGCGGGTCCTGCAGGAAGGGGAAGAAGGCGATCGCGTCCCAGAAGGACTGGTGCTTGGGCGCCAGGATGAACGAGCCTTCGGGCAGGTTTTCCTGGCCGGTGATCTCGCTCCTGGTGCCGGCGATCTTGGCGTAGAGCCACAGGCTAGTGCGCGACCAGAATTTCGGCACAAACCAGGCGCGCTGGCGCGGCGAGAGGAAATAGTAGGGCGTCCACAGGATCATCTGGACGATCAGACTGACATAGAAGACGAAGTTGAACGCCAGCGAGCGGATATAGAGCATGCAGGAAGGCCCGGTGAGGAGGTGTGCGTTGGTTACACCAAGCGCGGGCAAAAAGGAAACGTCGCAATGGCCGGGATCAATCCGTCCTGCAATGAACCGCTGTCAGCCCTGCCATGCCGCCCGGGCCAGCCGTTGCTTCAGGCGCGGGGCGGCGAAATCGAGGAAGGCACGCAGCTTCACCGGCAACAGGCCCTGGCCGGCATGGACCAGGCTCGCCGGCCACGGCTCGGGCTCGAACGCCTCCAGCACGGGATGGAGCGCGCCCGACCGCACCGCGGCTGATATCTGGTAGGAAAGCACACGCGTCATGCCGACGCCGGCAATCGCGGCATCGATCGCCGCTTCGGCGGTGTTGACCTGAAGCCGGGAACGGATCGGAACCGTGAGTTCCGTCTTGTCGGCGAGGAAGGTCCAGGTGGCGAGAGAGGCAAGCCCCTCGAAGGTGATGCAGCTGTGTGCCGCAAGCTCGTTCGGCGTCTTCGGCGTGCCGTGCTCGGCCAGATAGGCCGGGCTTGCGCAAACAACATGCCGGATCGAACCGACACGGATGGCGACCATGCTCGAATCGGCAAGCGGGCCGATGCGGATGGCGAGATCGATATGCTCTTCGATCAACTGGGTTATCCGGTCGCCAAGCGTCAGTCGCACATTCACATCGGGATAGGCCGCGAGGAATTCGGTGACCACCGGCAGCACATGCAAGCGGCCGAAGACAATCGGTGCGGTGATGATCAGCTCGCCCGTCGGGGCACTATATTCGCCGGCGGCAATGCGCTCGGCCTCGCCGACCTCGCCCAGAATGCGACGGCAGGCGACAAGATAGGCGTGACCGGCGTCGGTCAGTGTCAGCTGCCGCGTCGAGCGGTTGAGCAGACGTGTTTTCAGATGCCGCTCCAAATCGGAGACCTTGCGGCTGACCGTCGCCAGCGGAACGCCGAAACGGCGTCCGGCGGCGGAAAGGCTGCCAGCCTCCATCGCGGCGACGAAAAGCGACATGGCCTCGAGACGATCCATAACTCTCCCGAAAAATGGAAGGACAGATTGCAGATATGCCATCTACATCCGAAAGATGGAAGGCACTATTTGCGGTGAGTACTGGCCGGCAGTTCGGCCTTGAAGGAGGCTTCCATGAACGCTCATGCTTTCACCAGCGACGTCGCCTTTACGCCGACCATCAAGGCGATCCAGACCCGCAAGGGCTCGCGCCAGGCCTATGCCCGCGTCGAGGAACGCGGCGGCTGGCAGGCTGATATCACACCGGACCTCGCAGCCTTCATCGAGGCGCAGACCAGTATTTTCCTGTCGACCGCCAATGCCGACGGCCAGCCCTACATCCAGCATCGCGGCGGACCGATCGGCTTCCTCAAAGTGCTCGACGCGCACACGATCGGCTTTGCGGATTTTTCCGGCAACAAGCAATTCATCACCCAGGGCAATCTGAACGACAATCCGCAGGCCTTCCTGTTCCTGATCGACTACGCCCATCGGCAGCGCATCAAGATCTGGGGCACGGCGCGTGTCGTCGAGGATGACGCCGATCTCCTGGCGAAGCTGATGCCGCAGGATTACAAGGCCCGTCCCGAGCAGGTCATCCTGTTTACGGTTGCGGCCTGGGATTCCAATTGCCCGCAGCATATTCCGCAGCGTTTTGAGGCCGCCGACGTCGCGGCAGCACTTGCCGAACGCGACAAGCGGATTGAACGTCTCGAGCAGGAAATCGCGCGCCTGCGTGGCGCATCGGGCGCGATGGGGTGATGCTCAGTCCTTGGCCGTTGAAACCTCGGCCAGCGCGATGCCGTCGGCGGTCTGGCGAAGCGGTACGATGCCGCGCGCCAGCGCCAGCAAATATTTGCTGTATTCGGTCAAAAGCACGCGCAGCGCCTCGGGCTTGGTCAGCCAGCCGCCATTGTCGAGGTTGCTGTTGACCACCGGATAGGGTTCGAGCTTGGCGCCGTGCAGCAGCCGGCCCATTTCCAGCAGGCTGCGCGGCATGTGGTAGTTGTTGGTGACCAGGATGACGGTGCCATAGGCGTGGCTCTCCACCCACTTGGCGCTTTCCTCGGCGTTGCCGATGGTGTCGAGGGCGGCGCGGTCGATGTCGACACAGCAGGAAAACAGCGCCTTGTCGCCACCGGTCGCGGCCTGCAGCTGACGGCGGCTGGCGGAGGGATGAACGCCGCTGATCAGCAGCCGCGCGCCCTTGCCTGAAGCGAGCAACTCCATTGCCGCGTCGAGGCGCGACTGGCCGCCGGTGAGCACGATGATGGCGTCGGCCTTTGCCGGATTGGCCGGGGTCGTCAGATGGCTGACCGTGTTGGCAAACCAGCCGAAGCCGCCGGCAAACAGGGCTACCAGCAGAAGCAGACAGAGAAGTGAGATACGCAACGCGGCCATCAAACGGCTCAGCCTGCCGCGTTCATGCGAACGGGCAACCACCACTGGCATCTGTCCAACCGTTCCGGTCGAATCCGCGTCCATCATCCTATGGTTAATCCTGAAATGCGGCCTTTGGTAGGTAAAAAAAGCGCACATTGCGTTACGGCAGTCTTCATCCGTGATCTTTTCCTGGATGCATGTCGTTGCGCCAAGCCCGGTTCCCACCGTCGGGCGACACGCACTAGCCTCCATCCGGTTGGCGAACATCGATGTCGCTGAGATAAGCGACGACGGTGGCGTGGGACGTTGCCGCGGTTAGCGCGCCGATCACCAGCACCATGAGGCCGACGCCGAGATAGCCCGCCGAGCCGATGGCGAAATTGCCGAACAAAGCGGTCGCCTGGTCGGCCTGCGGCGTTGCCATGTTGCGAGACGACCACCAGGAAAAGACGATGAAGACGAGGATCGCCGCGGCGCCGCCGGCGGCTGCGCCCTTCATGCCGGTGACGAGAAAGTGCCGGCGAAACTCGCGCGCGATGAAGCGCGCCTCGGCGCCGACGAAATGCAGCACTTCGATGATGTGGCCGTTGCCGGCCATGGCGCCGCGCGTCGCGAACACCACCGTCAGCACGGTTGCCGACAGCATCAGCGCCAGCACGGCGATGCCGATGGTCACCGTGGTGCGGGCCATGGCGACCAACCGGTCGACCCAGGTGCGGTGATCGTCGAGCGAGGCGCTCGGCAGTTTGGGGGTGATCGCCGCGCGCATGGCAGCGAAATCGGGCGGGCTGTTCTCATCGATGGTGACGATGATCAGACGCGGCACCGGCAGTTCGTCGATGTTCAGGCCCGAGCCCAGCCATGGCTCCAGCAGGCGGGCCGTTGCCTCGCGGTCGATGATCTGGGTGGCCTTCACGCCGGGGAATTCGCCGGCGATCTGCGAGGCCTGGGCAAGGGCT
This sequence comes from Mesorhizobium sp. P3_B5, assembly GCF_056402815.1. Classification (NCBI taxonomy): domain Bacteria; kingdom Pseudomonadati; phylum Pseudomonadota; class Alphaproteobacteria; order Hyphomicrobiales; family Phyllobacteriaceae; genus Mesorhizobium; species Mesorhizobium sp. P3_B5. Next base: position 213,892 of record NZ_JBFUGR010000007.1, read on the forward strand.
GCCTCCATGTCGAGGCCGTCGACCGGTTTGATCTGGATCGTCGCCTCGCGCGAGATCTGGTTCTCCCAGACGGAAGCCGTGTCGCGCACCAGCGTCACCGCGCCGAAGGTCAGGCACGACAGGAAGGTCATGATGGCGATGACCAGCACCAGCGCCCGGCCGGCAATGTTCTGCGCCGGCACGATCGGCGCCATCTTGCGTTGGGCACGCTGCGGTGCCTCGGCCTGCTCGATGTCCTGGTCGTGGAGATGGTCGGCGGACAGGTCAGTCATAGATATCCAGCCTTCCGCCGGCCAGGATCATGCGCCGCGCGTCGACCTGTTCCATCAGGCCGAGGTCGTGGGTTGCGATCACCACAGCGGTGCCCAGCCGGTTCAGCTCGATGAACAGCCGCAAAAGCCTGCGCGCCAGCGGCGGGTCGACATTGCCTGTGGGTTCGTCGGCAAGCAGGATCTCGGGCTGTTCGATGAGCGCGCGGGCAATGGCGGCGCGCTGTTTTTCGCCGCCGGACAGCACCGGCGGCAGCACATGCATGCGTTCGCCAAGGCCGACCCATTTCAACAGCTCGGTGACGTCGGTGCGGTAGCTTGCCTCTTCGCGCCCGCGCACGCGCAGCGGCAGCGCCACATTCTCATAGGTGGTCATGTGGTCGAGCAGGCGAAAATCCTGGAACACCACGCCGATGCGGCGCCTCAGATGCGGCAGTTCGTTGCGCGAAATGCGCGAACGGTCCTTGCCGAAGATGGTGATCAGCCCGCGTGTCGGCTTCAGCGACATGAACAACAGGCGCAGCAGCGTCGTCTTGCCGGCGCCCGAAGGGCCGCTCAGGAACTGAAAGGAGCGCTCCGGAATGTGCAGGGAGATGTCACGGAGGATTTCCGGACCCATGCCATAGCGGAGGCCGACATTTTCGAAGCGGATCACGTTCGACGACCTGAAACTCTCGGCGGCAACGAGCCAGCCATTGCTGTGAAAAGACCATCGGCCGGCATGGTTAACCCTTGGTTAATTTTGGGGCTTTTTCGGGTCGGCACTGAGGTTCCGGTGGGGAAGCGTTAACCATTTCCGTTTACGCAAAAGAAACGAAGAGCGAACGTGTTGCAATACTGGGGCCGTGATGGCTGACGATCGAACGGCGCGCCCGGTTTCCGGCGAAATCATGACCGGGTCAGCGCCCGCACCGGAACACATCATGCGTGGACCGGCGGCCGACATCATCGATGCCGACTATGAGGTGCTGCCGCGCTTTGCCGCGACGGCGGAAGCCGTGCCGTCGCCGCTGCCGCGCAGCATTGCCGCGCCATCGATCGAAGGCATGGATATGCTGCGCAAGCCGGAAGCCACACCAGGCCGGCTGCCGGCCGCACGCGGCGGGCCGATCTTCTGGATCGCCGGCGTCAGTGCCGCTTTGGCTGCCTTCTGGGTCTCGGGCGGCCACGCTCTGGTACGCCAGACGCCGTTCTGGGCTGCCGCACAGCCGGCCGGTGCCGCACTCCGCCTTTCAGGCGTCACCTCGCACGTCGACGCGTCCGGGCCGACGCCGATCCTGTTCGTCGATGGCGAAGCCGCCAATGACGGGGCCAAGCCCGCGCAATTGCCAGCGCTGGAAATCCGCGTCACAGGCAATGACAGCCACATCACCCGCTATAGGTTGGGGACATCCGACCGTTCGCTGGGGCCGGGCGAAAGATTTGGCTTTGCCAGCCGCCTCGACCTGCCTAGAAGCGGGGTAAGGACCGTGTCGGTCGCCTTCGCCGACTAGGGTGTATTGATATTCAGATGATGCCGGCCTGACCTGAATTTCAACACACCCTGGCGCGAGGGGCGTAGTAGACAAGCATCTTGGAGAGGCGAAAAATGCCAGTCGTGCGCGGCAAGGACATCGAAGTGCTGTTCTCGGCGTCCGCCATTGCGCGGCGCAATCTCGAGCTCGCCAAGGAGATCGCCGAACACGATTACCATGACCTGCTGGTGATCTCGGTGCTGAAAGGCTCGTTCATCTTCGCCGCCGATCTCATTCGCGCCATGCACGATGTCGGCCTGTCGCCCGAGGTCGAGTTCATCTTCATTTCCAGCTACGGCGCCGGCACCACCAGCGGCGAGGTGAGGGTGCTGCGCGATATCGACAACGAGGTCGCCGGCCGCGATGTGCTTTTGATCGACGATATCCTCGAATCCGGTAAGACGCTGAGCTTCACCCGTGAGCTGATGCTGTCGCGCGGCGCCAAAAGCTGTGCCATTGCCGTGCTGCTCGACAAGCGCATGCGCCGCCAAACGGCGCTCAACGCCGACTATGTCGGCTTCGACTGCCCCGATTACTTCGTCGTCGGCTACGGCATGGACGTGGCGCATGCCTTTCGCGAATTGCCGTTCGTCGGCATCGTCAAAGGCGACGCCTGACTTTTGTTTTTTGATGCTTTTGCGGTTCAGGAAAAGTCAACTTTTCCCCGTCAAGTATCCTGCCCATGGCAAAGCTTCTGATCGTCGAGGACGATGAGTCCGTCCGCACCCTCGCCGCCCGCGCGCTCGAACGTGACGGGCATTCGGTCACCGTTGCCGCCGATGGCGCGCAAGGGCTTGCCCTGATTCGCGCGGCACTTGGCGGCTACGACCTCGTTGTCTCCGACATCCGCATGCCGGAGATGGACGGCATCGAGATGGCCATGGCGGCCGCCGCACTTTTCCCGACGATGAAGATCCTGCTGATGACCGGCTATGCCGACCAGCGCGAACGCGCCGAGGAACTGAACGGCATCATCCTCGACGTCGTGCAGAAGCCGTTCACGCTGGCCGAAATCCGCGCCCGCGTCGAAAAGGCGCTCGCCTGCTTCGCTTGATGGTCATGCCGCGTCGCCGGTTGCAACAAGCGCAGATGTTGTGCCCTTGCGTCGCTCGGTGTTGAGGGCGAGCAGGCCGGCGCCGACGATAACCGCCGCGCCGATCGCGGTCGTCGATCGCGGCACTTCGGCAAAGAACAGGAAACCCCACAGCGGCGACCAGATGATGCCGGTGTATTCGAAGGTGGCGACGCGGTTGGCAGGCGCCAGCCGATAGGCCTGCGAGAGCAGGATCATCCCGGCTGAGGCGACGAAACCGCAGGCTGCCATCTTCAGGAAATCCGGCGTCGCCGGCCAAATCCATGGCCGCACCAGGAATTCGAGGCTGGGATGGACGGCGTGGGTGATGCCGGCCAGCCGGAACATGCCGGCGACCACCGCGGCCCCGACCAGATAGGCGCCGTTTTGATAGAACGCCATGACGGTGGAGGATTCAGTATCGCCGATCTTGCGCGCCATCAGCTGCGAAAGGCCGTAGAGCAGCGCCGAACCGAGCGACAGCAGCGCCGCCCAGTCGAACAGGCCGGCGCCGGGCCGCAACATCACCAGAACGCCGAGCATGCCGATCACGACCGTGGTGAGCGTCTTCCAGGAGACGCGTTCGCCAAGATAGGGGCCGGCCAGCGCCATGATGAACAACGGCGCCATGAAATACAGCGCCACCGCATCGGCCAGCGGCAAAGCGGCGATGGCCAGATAGTAGATCGTGTAGGATGAGAATTGGGTGAAGGCGCGCGTCGTCAGCATGCCAAACCGCTGCGACAGGATCGCCGGCAAGCCGACATCGAAATGGACGAGAAGGATCAGGATCGGCAGAGCAACGATCGAGCGGATCGCCATCACTTCAGTCACCGGATAGGTGCTCGATACGGCCTTGACCAGCGGATCCTGGAACGAGAACACCAGCACGCCAAGGCAGAGGCTTATGATGCCAAGGACGATCCGGTTCTGCATGTCGTTCCAACCGTTCACGTGCCGCCGAAAGCCTAGTCTGCTTTAAGGTAAAAAGAACCCGCCACCGTTTCGGGCAGCGGGTATGAGTGAGGACTCTACAAATTGGTCCGCGGCCGATTTCGCAGTCGCATATCCAATGGGAAGCTGACTATCCTCCGCCGTTTGACATGTTGCAAACGAATTGGAATGATGCCAGCAATCAGATTTTCTTATGGCGGATACCATGAAGCCGACGCTCGACAGCGATCTCCTGCGCACCTTCGTCGCGGTGGCGGAAACCGGCAATTTTACCAAGGCGGCGGAGCAGGCCGGCCGTACCCAGTCGGCGGTTTCGATGCAGATGAAGAAGCTCGAAGGCATGGTCGGCGACAGCCTGTTCGAACGCGGATCGCGCGGCGTGGCGCTGACGCGGCGTGGCGGTGAGCTCATCGCCAACGCCCGGCGTATCGTCTCGCTGCTCGACGAGACTGCGGCGTCGATGGCGGCAGCGCCGCTTGGCGGTCCTGTGCGCATAGGCATTCCCGAGGAATATGGCCACGCCATTCTTTCGCGCGCGCTCGGCGCATTTTCGAAACGTCACACCAAGGTCGAGGTGACGGTGCGCTACGCCCATTCGGGGGCGCAGACGGCGGCGCTCGCCGCCGGCGAACTCGATCTCTGCGTGGTGTTCGAATGGCAGGACCCCTCCGGCGGCGAAGTGCTGATGCACGACCCGACCGTGTGGGTGACGTCGAACCTGCATCACATGCATGAGGAACAGCCGGTGCCGATCGCCCTCTACAACCGGGCAGGTTGGTGCAAGGACTTCGCCATCAAGTCACTTGAGCAACGGGGGCTTGCCTATCGTGTCGCTTACACCAGCGACACCACCGGCGGTCTGAAACTCGCTGTCACCTCAGGGCTGGCAATCGCGCCGATTTCGCGCAGCAACATTCCCGATGGTTGTCGCGAACTCACATTGGCCGATGGCTTTGGTGCCATCGATGCCTCCAATGTCGTGATGCACCGCAATCCGAATGCGTCGGGCGAGGCGATCGACGGCATGGAGGAGGCAATCCGCGAGGCGTTCGTCAACAGGCAGGGTCAGCCAGCCGCTTCCTCGTAGAAATGCAGCCGGTTGCCGAACGGATCGGTGACCGATATCTCGCGGCTCTTCCACGGCGTGTCTTCGAGACCCGGCCGCGCGAAGCGGTATTTCTTGCCGATCAATTCGCGATGCAGTGCCGCGATGTCCTCGACCTGAATGCGCAAGGCCGCGCCCGGCGCACCGTCACCGTGATGTTCACTGAGATGCAGGATGCAGCCGTCGCGGCGGACCGCCATGTAGAGCGGCGCGTTGTCGTCGAAGCGGTGCTCCCATTGAATTTCGAAGCCGAGAAAACCGACATAGAATTCCTGCGCCTTGGCGATGTCGAAGATGCGCAGGATGGGGGTGATCGCGCCGAGTTTCGGCATGGCGTTGCAACCGTTCGATAGGTTCAGGGGCAGGGTGGTTATTTGAGCTCCAACAGCCGCTCGAGATAGCTGCGCTCGATATCGGGGCTCAGCGCATTGCCGAGCCGCTTGCGGATCGCTTCGAGGATCTGGCGGGCGCGCTGCACGTCGATCTCGTCCGGTACCTTCACCGAGTTGCCGTCGTCAGGGCCGTTGGTAGCGCGCGGCCGGCCGAGCGGATCACGGTCGGCGTCCTGCTGGCGGCCGCCTTGCTCGCTGCCGCCCTGGTCGCCCTGCATGGCCTGCAACTGTTTCATCATGTCCTTGGCGCCCTTGCGCAGCGCCTCCAGCGCTCGGCCCTGGTGGCCAACGGCCTGGTCGCCTTCGCCCTCGCCGAGCGCCTGTTCGGCATTGCCCATGGATTTGCCGGCCTCGCCAAATCCTTCATTGGGCTCCATGCCCAGGCCTTCGAGACCCTTCTTCAGCTGCTCAAGGTCGCTTTGCAGCTTGCCCTGGCCTTCCTGCAACTGCTTCAGCGCTTCAGCGAACTCCTGCGGCGTCATCGGCTTCTGCCGGGCGAGCGGGTCGCGGTCGTCACCCGGGCCGGGCTTGTCCTGATCCTGTCCGCCGCCATTTTCGCCAAGCTGCTCGTCGCGGTTCTGGCCGCGCTGACGCTGGCCGCGCTGCATCTGGTCCATGCGGAAGGTGTCGTTCATCATCTCCTGCTGGCGCCGCATGATCTCGCCGAGCTTGTCCATCTGCTGGCGCATCTCGCTGTCCTGCTGGTCGCCCTGTTGCTGGCGTCCGGCCTGCAGATTGTTCATCATGTCCTGCAGTTGCGACAGCAGCTCCTGCGCCTTGTCGCGATCGCCTGATTTCGCCAGATTCTCGATCTGGTCCATCATGCGGTCGATGTCGCTCTGGCGCAATTCCTGGCCGTTCTGCTGCATCTGCGGCGCGTTCGGATTCTGCTGCGCGCGCTGGGCGAATTCCTGCAGGAACTCGTTCATCGCCTCGCGCAGTTCCTTCATCGCCTTTTCGATTTCAGCATCGCTGGCGCCGTTCTTGATCGCGTCCTGCAGCGCCTGCTGCGCCTGGCGCAGCCGCTTCTCGGCGGCCGACAGATTGCCTTCCTCGATGCCGAGCGCGATTTCCCAGAGATAGGACACCTCGTTGCGCAGCTGATCGTCGCTGTCGGCCATCTTCAGCCGGCTGCGGGCGCTCATGATGGCGAGGTAGTGCGCCATGTTGTCGAACGTGTCTTCGGGGCGGATGGTGATCGCGTCCATCAAGTCGAGCACGTGGTTCTTGGCGTTGGCGTCGAGCGCCAGCAGGCGGCGCTGCTCGATCACCGCCCTTGCCAGCGGATTGGAGAATGGCCGCTCCGGCATCACCAGCGTCTTGGTCTCGCTGGTTGCGGTATGTCCGGCATCGTCGGTGGCGACCAGCGTCAGCTTGATGCTGTCGCCCGCCCAGACGTGCTCGGTCAGGTCCTTGGTGGTCTTGGCGACGTTGGTCTTGCCGCCGCGGCGCGGCAGCGCCAGCGGCAGTTCGGGCGGGCCGTAGAGCGGGTGGGCGGTGGGCGCCTGCGGGTCGGCCAGCGCGAAAACCGCCTTGCCGGTGGCCGCGCCATAATCGTCGTCTATCTGGTAGCTGAGTTCGAAGGCGCCGTTGGCGGCACGCTTTGGTTCGCCGACGAAATGGATCTGCGGCGGCTTGTCCGGGATCACTGTGAAAGCCCAGTGGCCAAGGTCGGCTTCGCCCGATTTCAGCGTCAGCGTGCCGTCAGCAGTCAGCTTGCCGGTGAACTGGCGCAGCTTGGGCGTGGCGGCCGCCGGCTTGGCCGTGGTGGCTTTCGGTCCGGCCGGGTCGATAATGCGGGCGTTGCCGCTGGCGTCGGCGTAGCTCAGCGTTTCCTCGCCCGAACCGCCGGTGACGCGCAGCGAGACGTCGCTGCCTTGCGGAACGTTAAAGGTCAAGGCGGCCTGATTGGCGTCAGCGGTGAGGAAGACCGGCGGCTTGCCGGTATAGGCAGGCGGCGTCACCCAGGCATCGATGCGCGGCGGAACCGTGTCGCGTGCCGCATGGGCATTGAAGCCGTCGCCTATCCGGCCGCCCGACGGTCCGAAGGAAAAGGCAAAGGCGGTGACCAACAAAAGGGCAGCCACGGCGCGCAGCCCCCATGGGTCGCGCTCCGGCACGCGCGTGCGCGGCAGGTCGGCGCCGAGGTTGCCGAGCTGGTCGGCCATGCGCTTCTGGTGCTCGCGCCACAGCGCCTGCGAAAAGCCGCTTTCCTTGCCGCTCGGCCGATCGGTCTGCACCAGCACGGGGCTGTGCAGCAAATTGTTGGCCGCTTCGATGCGGCGGTCGATCTCGGCAGCGGACGGCAGTTTGAAGAAACGCAGCGGATAGAGTGCCGCAAGGCCGGCGATGGCGAATGCGGCGACGAGGCCGATGCGCACCATGTCGGGCAAGCGGGGGAAGAGGCCAAGCCAGGAGATGCTGAGGAACAGGCTGGCGACGATGACCAGCGGCAGCAGCAACGGCCAGCCGCGCTCGACCGTCATCGAGACCCGCGTCGCCAGCCGGCTCAAGGCAAGGCGCCCGGCCAGGCCGCGATCGCTGCTGGAAGTGGGTCGTTGCGTCATCGGCCCTTCCTGTCCGGGCGGGATAGCCCGGACTCACGAACGGAAGTTTACCAGCAAACACGGCAAAGGCGAGGCGGCAGTTAAAACGTGAACAGGTCTTGTCGCGGTTGCGGCTAGAAATTCGCCGGATTTGCGTTGGCTCCGCAGACCAGCACGGCGACACGCTCGCCTGGCGATGGTTCGTAGCGGCCGGACAGGATCGCCGCGAAGGCGGCCGCACCACCCGGCTCGGAGATGATCCGCACCCGGTCCCACAGCGCTTTCTGCGCGGCGATGATGTCGTCGTCGCTGACCAGGAGGGAGCGTTCGACGAAGGCCTCGGCGATCGGGAACATCATTTCGCCGACGCGCTTGGGGGCCAGCGAATCGGCGGCGATGCCTTCCGCCGGTGCGTCGACCGGCTGGCCCGCCTCCAAAGCGCGGAAGAGTGTCGGAGCCCCTTCGGGCTCGACGGCGATGATGCGGATCCGGCCGGCAAACCAGGCGGCGATGCCGCCGATCAGGCCGCCGCCACCGACAGCGACCAGCAGCGTGTCGAGTTCGGGCAGGTCTGCCTCGATCTCGAGCCCGAGCGTGCCTTGGCCGACCAGCGTTTCCGCCTGGTTGAAGGCGTGGATCTGCAGCGCACCGGTCTTTTCCGCGAAGCTTTCACTGGCAGCCAGGGCCTCGGCATAGCGGGCGCCGCCGACAACCAGATCGGCGCCGTAGCCGCGGATGCGGTCCAGCTTTGCCTGCGGGCTGACTTCGGGAACGAAGATCGTTGCCTTGTGACCGAGCCGCATGGCGGCATAGGCGACCGCGGCGCCATGGTTGCCGCCCGAGGCGGCGACGACGCCGGCCTTGGGCACCGGACGTTCAAGCAGGTTGGTGAAGGCGCCGCGCGCCTTGAACGAGCCGGAATGCTGCAGGCTTTCGAGCTTCAGGTCGACGGCATGGGCGGGGCGGCCGAAATCGGCCATGTCGACCCGCAGTGTCGGCGTGTGGCGCACGAAGGGCCGGATGCGCGGCTCCATCGCGGCGATGCGCTCGCGGGTGATTGTGTTGCCGTCCGGCATGGTGCGCTCCTGACAAGATTGACATTGCTTAGTAACTTAGCAAAATGGCTAAATGCAAGAGGTTGATGTCTTCAAGGCGATCGCCAACGAGCGCAGGCTGCAGATCCTCGATTGGCTGAAGGATCCGCGCGCCCATTTCCCACGCCAGGTGGATGGCGATCTGGTCGAGGATGGCGTTTGCGCGCTGCTGATCGCCGAAAAGCTCGGCATCACCCAGGCGACGCTCAGCGAACATATGCGCGTACTCACCCAGGCCGGTCTTCTGCGCGCCAAGCGCATCAAGCAGTGGACATTCTACCGCCGTGACGAGGACAGGATTTCCGAAACCCGGTTGCTCGTTCAGCGCAGGCTGTAGCGCCGTAGGCTCTCTATTCCAGCCAGTCGGGAACTGAATCCAGTCCGATCAGCTCTTCATAGGTCTGGCGCGGGCGCACGACGTGGAAGCGGTCGCCGTCGACCAGCACTTCCGGTACCAGCAGGCGGGTGTTGTAGGTGCCGGCCTGCACGGCGCCATAGGCGCCGGCAGTAGAAATGGCGATGAGGTCGCCCGACTTCAGCCGGGGCAGGTCACGGTCGAGGCCGATATAATCGCCGGTCTCGCAGACCGGGCCGACCACGTCGACCATCATGCGCGGCGCCGCGGCCGGCTGCTGCTCCACCGGCCTGATCTCATGGAAGGCGTCATAGAGCGTCGGTCGGATCAGATCGTTCATTGCGGCGTCGACGACGAGGAAATTCTTGGCGTCGCCCTCCTTCACGAAGATCACTTCGGAGACGAGGATGCCGGCATTGCCAACGATCAGCCGGCCGGGTTCGAACATCACCTTGAGCCCGAGCCTGGTGACATGCTTCCTGACGATCTGCGCGTAGGCATCGGGCAAGGGCGGCGGGCTGTTGTCGACGCGGTAGGGAATGCCGAGGCCGCCGCCGAGATCGACATGCTCGATGGCATGGCCATCGGCGCGCAGCGCGCCGACCAATTCGACCAGCAGGGCGAAGGCATCGTCGAAAGGCTGCAGCTCGGTGATCTGGCTGCCAATATGGGTGTCGATGCCGGTGATCCTGATGCCGGGCAGCTGCGCTGCGCGGGCATAGATCTGCCGCGCCTTCTGCCAGGGAACACCGAACTTGTTCTCGGCCTTGCCGGTGGAGATCTTCTTGTGGGTCTTGGCGTCGACATCGGGATTGATGCGCAGCGAGATCGGCGCCACCTTGCCAAGGGCTGCGGCGCGGGCCGACAGCAAATCGAGCTCGGGTTCGGATTCGACGTTGAAGCAGAGGATGCCGGCCTCAAGCGCAAAGTCCATTTCGCGCGCGGTCTTTCCGACGCCCGAAAACAGGATCTTGTTTGCCGGAATGCCGGCGGCCAATGCGCGGCGCAATTCGCCTTCCGAGACGACGTCGGCGCCGGCGCCGAGTTTTGCCAGCGTGCGCAGCACCGCCTGGTTGGAATTAGCCTTCATGGCGTAGCAGACCAGCGTGTCCAGCCCGGCGAAGGCTTGCGCGAAGACGCGGAAATGCCTGGTCAGCGTTGCTGTCGAATAGCAGTAGAACGGCGTGCCGACGTTGGCCGCGATGTCTGGTATCGCCACGTCCTCGGCATGCAGCACGCCGTCGCGGTAGTCGAAATGGTTCACGAGAGTGGTTCCGGAAAGATCAGAGAAGCGGGTCGAGAATGAACTTCTTGTCCTCGATCGGTTTTTCCGGCTCGGGCGGCACGGGCTGCTTGGCCCGCTCGGCATCCTTGCGTGCCTGCACGGCCGCTTCGTAAGGCGTGTCGAGACCGGCCTTCCTGCCGCAGGCCGTAACGGCGGTAAGCGCCGCAAGCAGCGTCAGCGTCACCAAAATCCTGCTTCCGGTCATCGATCCATCCGTCCGAAACTCTTTGTCCGCCGCTGCTTTTAGCCGAGTTTTCGGCGCATTGCACCCCGGCCTATGCTTTCGCCAGCCGCTTTTTCCAGGCGCGGATCTGCTTCCTCACTTCCGAGGGCGCGGTGCCGCCGAAGCTGACGCGGCTTTTCACCGAATTCTGCACGGCAAGCACCGAGAAGATGTCGGCGGTGATGCCGGGGTTTATCTCCTGCAAGTCCTCCAGCGACAGCCTGTCCAGGCCGATTTTTTTCTCTTCGGCCAGCGCCACGGCGCGGCCGGTGATGTGATGCGCCTCGCGGAACGGCAGGCCGAGCGTGCGCACCAGCCAGTCGGCAAGGTCGGTGGCGGTGGAATAGCCGGCGCCGGCGGCCTTTTTCATGGCGGCGGCGTTTACCGTCATGTCGCGCACCATGCCGGTCATCGCCGCCAGCATCAGGTCGAGCGTCTCGGCGGCGTCGAAGACGGATTCCTTGTCTTCCTGCATGTCCTTGCCATAGGTCAACGGCATGCCCTTCATCACCGTCAAAAGGCCGACCAGATGGCCGGTGACGCGGCCGGTCTTGCCGCGCACCAGCTCGGCGGCGTCGGGGTTCTTCTTCTGCGGCATGATCGAGGAGCCGGTGGAAAAGCTATCCGACAGCCTGACGAAGCCGAATTGCGGCGTCGACCAGATGATGATCTCTTCGGCCAGCCGCGACAGATGCGTCGCGCAGATCGCCGCCATGGCGAGGAACTCCAGCGCGAAATCGCGGTCCGAAACACTGTCCAGCGAATTGCGCATAGGCTCGCGGAAACCGAGGTTTTTTGCCGTCTGGTGGCGGTCGATCGGAAAGCTGGTGCCGGCAAGGGCGGCCGCACCGAGCGGGCTTTCGTCCATCCGCTCGATGGCGTCGCGGACGCGTGACAGGTCGCGCGCAAACATCTCGACATAGGCCATGCAATGATGGCCGAAGGTCACCGGCTGCGCCGCCTGCATGTGGGTGAAGCCCGGCATCACCGTTGCCGCATGCTCCTCGGCCCGTTCCAGGAAGGCCGCGATCAGGCCCTTCAACGCCTCGGCGACGCGAAAGCATTCGTCCTTGACCCACAGCCTGAGGTCGACCGCCACCTGGTCGTTGCGCGAGCGGGCGGTGTGCAGGCGGCCGGCGGCCGGGCCGATCAGATCGGCAAGCCGGGCCTCGACATTCATGTGGATGTCTTCCAGCCGGGTCGAGAATTCGAATGTGCCGGCCTCGATCTCTTTCAGAATCGTGTTTAGCCCGTGAGCGATTTTTTCTTGATCGGCCGCCGAAATAATGCCCGTTTGCGCCAGCATCTGGCTGTGGGCGATCGAGCCGCGAATGTCTTGAGCATAGAGTTTGCGGTCGAACGAGATCGACGCGTTGATCGCTTCCATGATCGCGGCCGGACCCGAGGCAAAACGTCCGCCCCACATCTGGTTGCTGGCCTTCTTGTCGCTCATCGCTATAACCCGTGCTCCGGAGCAGTTTTTAGAAAATGGCAGACGGCAATAGATTCTTCCCGGCCCCGCGCCTGATCCTTGCAGCCTTGGTGGCGGGCGTGTTGGCTGGCGCGGTCGCGGTATATGTCAGCGAGAGCGGTTCTGGCAACAACGCTCCGGCACAGATCGCTGCCGGCGACAGCAAGGACGACGTCGCGTGCGCCGCCAAGAGCGAGCGCGCGAAGAAGGTCGCGGCCGCGGCCACCGGCCAGGTTGCCGCGCTTTTGCCGGCCGATCCGCCGCAATCGCTGAAAAGCCTCGCCTTCAATGGTCCTGACGGCAAGCCGATGACGATCGCCGATCATGCCGGCAAGACGGTGCTGCTCAATCTGTGGGCGACGTGGTGCGCGCCTTGCCGCGCCGAGATGCCGGCGCTGGATGCACTGCAGAAGGAAAAGGGCAGTGACGCCTTCCAGGTCATCGCGGTCAATGTCGATGCCGGCGACGACGTCAAGCCGAAGAAGTTCCTCAAGGAGACTGGCGTCGAAGCGCTCGGCTACTATCGCGATGCGACGATGGGACTGTTCAACGAGGTCAAGACGCGCGGCCTGGCACTCGGCCTGCCGGTCACCATGCTGATCGACGGGCAAGGCTGCCTGATCGCCCATATGAACGGCCCGGCCGAATGGTCGGGGCCGGATGCGAGGAGACTGGTCGAAGCGGCACTTGGCAGCTAAGGCCGGAGACGCCGCCGGCCATTCGGCTGACATGCGACCGCTGCGATACCCTGCATTTCATTCATCCAATAGAGCTCGATTTGAGCAGCGCCTCTCCCCGGCCTTTACGCCGCTGCGCAGTGCCCTAGCTAGTCAATGGCGCCGATATAACGGGCTCATTTTCGTCGCGGCGCAAGTCGTCCCGGGAGGAGAAAAATGCCTGTCCGCAGGTCGAAAAGGGCACAACAGAACTGTCACATACATTCTCTAAGAGACGGTCAGGGACCCGCGCGACGATCCTTGAAACGAACCACTCAACAGGGAATGAGATTCATGTCGATGATCAAAAAGAGCCTGGCGGCTGTGGCCGCCGGCGCAATCAGCGTTTCCATGGCGCTGCCCGCTGCCGCGGAGCCGACCAAGTTCGATTTCTGGTTCGGCCTGTCGGGCGATCTGGCGCGCGTCGTCGATACGATGTGCAAGAACTTCAATGCATCGCAATCCGACTATGAAGTCGTTTGCACCAGCCAGGGCAACTACGATGCCACGCTGCAGAACACCATCGCCGCCTTCCGCGCCGGCAAGCAGCCTGCCATCGTCCAGGTCTATGATGTCGGCACCGCCACCATGATGCTTTCGGGCGCCTACAAGCCGGCCGACAAGCTGATGGAAGAGAACGGCTACAAGATCGACTATGCCGACTATTTCCCCGGCATCGCGCGCTACTACGCCACGTCGAAGGGCGAGATGCTGTCGTTCCCGTTCAATTCCTCGACCCCGCTGATGTACTGGAACAAGGACGCCTTCGCCAAGATCGGCAAGACCGAAGCGCCGAAGACCTGGGAAGATGTCGGCGCCGACCTGCAGGCGCTCAAGGACGCCGGCTATGAGTGCCCGATGGCGATCAACATCTCAGCCAACGAAAGCTGGCAGCTGATGGAGCAGTTCTCTGCCATCCACAACCAGCCGATCGCCACCAAGAACAACGGCTATGACGGTCTCGACGCCCGCCTCGAAGTCAACAAGACCAAGTTCGTGCAGTACGTCACCGATCTGAAGAAGTGGTATGATGCCGGCCTCATCAAGATCAAGTCCAAGGACCTTGGCCAGGATATGGTCCAGGCCTTCGCGTCCGGCACCTGCCAGGTGATCATGACCTCGGTCGGCGACCACGGCACGGTCGGCAAGACGCAGAAGGCAGGCATGAACTGGGATGTCGCCGAACTGCCGGTCTATGCCGGCACCGAGCGCAAGAACTCGCTGGTCGGCGGCGCCTCGCTGTGGGTTCTCTCCGGCAAGTCGGATGCGGAATACAAGGGCGCGGCTGCGTTCCTCAACTTCATCCATGATCCCAAGACCGCTTTGTTCTGGTCGACCAACACCGGCTATATCCCGGTGACCAAGTCGGGCTTCGAGTATCTGAAGTCCCAAGGTTTCTACGACAAGGCGCCCTACAAGGGCCGTGAAACCGCGATCGCCAGTCTGACCGCCTCGGAGCCGACCGAAATCACCCGCGGCATCCGGCTTGGCAATTTCACCCAGATCCGCGCCGAGTTCGGCACGCAGATGCAGGCAATCTTCGCCAACAAGGTCAGCGTCCAGGAGGGCCTCGACACGCTGGTCAAGAATGGCGACGCCATCCTCGAGCGCTTCCAGCAGACCTATCCGGGCAAGATGCTGCCCTGATTTCACGCGCTGCCAAGGCCGCCCGCCGAAAAATCGACGGGCGGCCGTTTCACATCTAGTCTCTTCACTTGAAGGCGGGCTGGCGGTTCAACGTCGGCGGATCGATGGAAAAACGCGTTACGTTCAGCAGATGGACCATAGGCATCCTGTTTGCGGTGCCGCAGCTGCTTTTGATCTTTACCTTCTTCTACTGGCCGGCCGGCCAGGCGGTCTATTGGTCGCTGACGCTGCAGCAGCCATGGGGCGGCGGCAACATCTGGGTCGGGCTGGACAATTTCCGCGCGATCCTGTCCAGCGCCGATTACTGGAATTCGATCAGCGCCAGCCTGGTCTTTGCCGGCATCAGCACCGGGCTTGCCATGTTCATCGCGCTGGTTCTGGCCGCGCTGACCGACCGGCAGCTTGCCGGCTCACGGTTTTATCGCGTCGTGCTGATCTGGCCCTACGGCATCGCAGCGCCGGCGCTGGCGCTCGCCTTCCGCTTCATCCTGGCGCCGGAAGCCGGCTTCATGGCCGTCGTCAACAAGATGTGGCCCGGATTCTGGGATCCCGGCCTCGACGGCACCGACGCGATGGCCTCGATCATCGCCGCCTTCTCGTGGAAATATGTCGGCTACAACTTCATCTTCTTCCTGGCCGCGTTCCAGGCCATTCCGCGCTCCTTGATCGAGGCGTCGGCCATGGACGGCGCCGGTGTCGTCAGGCGGTTCTGGGATATCCAGTTTCCGCTGATCACGCCGACGATCTTCTTCCTGCTGGTCATCAACATCACCGAGAGCTTTCAGGATTCCTTCGGCATCGTCGACATCATGACATCGGGCGGGCCGGCGAACGCCACCAACCTGATGGTCTACAAGATCTATTCCGACGGCTTCAAAGGCCTCGATTATTCAGGCGCCGCCGCACAAAGCATCATCCTTATGCTGCTCATCGTCGTGCTCACCATCTTCCAGTTCCGCTTCATCGAGCGGCGCGTGCACTACAGGTGATGTCGAGATGGTAGAGCGCACACCGTTCCTGAATTTCTTCACGCATGTGATCCTGTTCGTCGGCTTCGTGTTTTGCGTGGCGCCGTTCGCGATCGTGGCCATTGCGGCGTCGCACAACCTCAAGGACGTCAATGATGTGCCGATGTCGCTGCTGCCGGGCAGCGATTTCTGGGTCAACATCAAGACGGCATGGATAACGGCCGATCTCGGGCCGAAGCTGCTCAACAGCTTCATCATGGCGGCCGGCGTCGCCGCCGGCAAAGTGATCATCTCGGCGCTTACCGCCTTCTCGATCGTCTATTTCCGGTTTCCCGGCCGCACCCTCATTTTCTGGCTGATTTTCGTAACGCTGATGCTGCCGCTGGAGGTGCGCATCGTGCCGACCTACGCGGTCGTCGCCAACGTGCTCGAGCCCTACCAGACGATCATGGATCTGACCGGTCTATCGTGGCTGATCGAGAAGGTCTCGGGCGTGCATGTCGCGCTCAACCTGGGGATGCTCAATTCCTATCCCGGCCTGATCCTGCCGCTGATCGCCACCGCCACCGGTACCTTCCTCTATCGGCAGTTCTTTCTGACCGTGCCGGACGAATTGACCGAGGCCGCGCGCATGGATGGCGCCGGCCCGTTGCGCTTCTTCATCGACATCCTGCTGCCGCTGTCGCGCAACAACATGGCGGCGCTCGGGACGATCATGTTCCTGTGGGCGTGGAACCAGTATCTGTGGCCGCTGCTCATCACCACCGACCAGTCGCACGCGACGGCGGTCACCGAGCTCAAGCAGCTCATTCCGAACGTCGGCGGCATTCCGGAATGGAACATCGCCATGGCCGGCACGCTGATCGTCATGCTGCCGCCGCTGATCGTCGTCGTCGCCATGCAGCGCTGGTTCGTGCGTGGCCTGATCGCCACCGAAAAGTGACTTCAAAAGGAGATAGCTGATGGCCTCCATCACCATTCGCGGCGTCACGAAAAGCTATGCCAAGTCGCAGGTCGTGCATGGCGTCGATCTCGACATCGCGTCGGGCGAATTCGTCGTCATCCTCGGACCTTCCGGCTGCGGCAAGTCCACGCTGCTCAGGATGATCGCCGGCCTGGAAGAGATTTCCGGCGGCGAGATCGCCATCGACGGTACCGTCGTCAACAAGCTCGAGCCGCGCGAGCGCGGCTGCGCCATGGTGTTCCAGAACTACGCGCTCTATCCGCATATGAGCGTGGCGCAGAACATCGGCTATTCGCTCAAGGTGGCCGGTGTTCCCGCCGCCGAAAGGACACAGCGCATCCAGGCGGTGGCGCGCACGCTCGAGCTCGAACAGTTGCTCGATCGCAAGCCGATGGCGCTTTCCGGCGGTCAAAGGCAGCGTGTCGCGATGGGGCGCGCCATGATCCGCGAACCGAAGGTGTTCCTGTTCGACGAACCGCTGTCCAACCTCGACGCCAAGCTGCGCGTCCAGATGCGCTCGGAGATCCGCAAGCTGCACCGCCGGCTGAACGCGACCTCGGTGTTCGTCACCCATGACCAGGTCGAAGCGATGACGCTCGCCGACCGGCTGGTGGTGATGAACGGCGGCCGCGTCGAACAGGTCGGCACGCCGGGCGAAATCTACAAACGTCCGGCGAGCCGTTTCGTGGCCACCTTTGTCGGCGCGCCGGCGATGAACATCCTCGAGGGCGTGGTCACGCTGGACGGGCTGTCGCTGCTTGGCGGCAGCCGCAAGCTCAACGTTTCCCGCGCGGGCCTGCAGGTCGGCACCGAGATCGCGGTCGGCATCCGTCCGGAAGCCGTTCGGCTGGTCGCGCCCGGCTCGCCGGGCGCGCTCGATGCAACCGTCGACCTCGTCGAGGAACTGGGCGCCGGCCGGGTCATTTATGTCGATCTCGACGGTGCGCCGTTTTCCGTGGTCACCTCCGAGGCCGTCCATCCGCAGCCAGGCACCGCCGTCGGCGTGCTGTTTTCACAGGCCGACATGCATCTCTTCTCGTCGCAGACGGGCAAACGTCTCGATGACATCAGAGCGCCGACACCGGTCCCGGCACTTTGAACGGACAGCGCAATCATCTTCTGAAGCCATGAACGGGTTGTCGAATGAAAATCATCCAGGTCTCGGATCTTCATCTTGGCCGACGCGGCGAGCTCCACTTTGGCGTCGATCTGCACCAGCGGCTTGAGCGGTGCATTGCGCACATCAATGCGCGTCATGCCGATGCCGCGCTTTGCGTCTTCACCGGCGATCTGACCGACGCCGGAGAGCCCGGCGCCTACGCCGATCTCAAGGCGGCCCTGCAGGCGCTTTCAGTGCCGTACCGGCTGCTGCCGGGCAACCATGACAAGCGGGCCAACCTCGTCGCCGCCTTTCCCGAACATCCGCTCGACGATAACGGTTTCGTGCAGTCAGTCTACGATAGCGCGGAAGCACCATTGCTGTTCCTCGACAGCCTCGCTGAAGGACGCGTCACCGGCGAACTCTGCGACATCAGGCTTGCCTGGCTCGACGCCCGGCTCGGCGAGGCGGCGGGGCGGCAGGCCTATATCTTCCTGCATCATCCGCCGGTCGAGCTCGGCATGCCGCTGCTCGACCCACTCGGACTTGAACAGAAGCAGCGCTTCCTCGACCTTTTGACGCGCCACGGCAATGTCGGCCATATCTTCTTCGGCCACGTCCATCGCGACATTGCCGGCACGGTCGCCGGCATCCCGTTCACCGCGCAGCGCGGCCTGCATGCCCGCTTCATGCTCGACCTGGTCGGCGAGGAGGTCGTCGAGCAGGCGCCGCCGACCTACGGGATCATTCTCATCGATGCTGCCGCCCGACGGCTCGTCGTGCACAACAACGACTTCCTCGAAAATTGGCCGCTCTGGTCACCGGCGACTGGCGAAAGGGTTTCCTAAGCGCCAAACACGTGCGCCTTGCCGGTCACGGTCAGGCGGACGATCTCGCCGACTGTCGGCGCGTCCATGCCGGGCTTGCGCAGGATCAATGGCGTGTTGCCGATCGCGGCCGCGTCCGGCGGATCGGGACTGTTCAGCAGCCGAACGGCGATGGTGCACATCGAGCCGGCAAATTCCGAGTCCGTCACCTCGCCGAACAGCATGTCCGGCGTGCCCGACATGCCTTCGCGTGATGTCCTTTTCACCGATATCTGCTCCGGCCGCAGCATGATGCGGGCGAGATCGCGCCGCTCGGTGGTGTCGACGGCGACGCGGCCAAGCGGCGAGTTGGCGAAGCCATCGGCAATCTTGGCCGGCAGAATGATGGCCTCGCCGAGGAACTCGGCGATCATCCGGTCTTTCGGCTTGAGATAGAGTTCGCGCGGCGTGCCGACCTGCGAAAACTTGCCGTCGCGCATCACCGCCACCTGGCTGGCAAAGGACAGCGCCTCGGCCTGGTCGTGCGTCACCAGGATGGTGGTGATGCCGGCGGCTTCCAGCAGCTCGGCCACCGCCTTGCGCATCGAGGCGCGCAACGCGGTATCCAATGCCGAGAACGGCTCGTCGAGCAGCATCAGACGCGGCTTCATGGCCATGGCGCGTGCCAGGGCGACACGCTGCTGCTGGCCGCCGGAGAGCTCGTGCGGCCGGCGCTTCAGGATCGCCTTGTCGAGCCCGACGATGTAGGCGAGCTCGACGATGCGCTCGCTGCGCCTGTCCGCATGGCGGTCCATGCCGAAGCCGATATTGTCGGCGATGGTCAGATGCGGGAACAGGGCGCCGTCCTGCGCCACCACACCGATGCCGCGGCGATGCGCCGGCACGGCCGTGCCGCCATTGGCCAACAGCTGGCCATCGAGCACGATGCGGCCCCGGTCCGGCGCTTCAAAGCCGGCGATCAGTCGCAACAGGGTGGTCTTGCCGCAGCCCGAGGGGCCGACGATCGCCGTGCGGCTGCCACTGACCACGCTGAGGTCGACGCCGGCGAGAGCGGCCACCGGGCCATAGTGCTTGTGCACGCCTTCGAGTTCGAGAAAGCTCATCGCCCGGCCATCCGTTTCGACTGGACGTAGAGCAGCCAGGTCAGCGGCAGCGACATCGCCACCATGATGAAGGCATAGGGCGCAGCCGAGGCATAGTCGATCTCGCCGCTGTAGGACCAGAACGCCATTGCCAGCGTGCGGGTGCCGTTGGGCGCCAACATCTGGGTTGCGGTCAACTCGTTCATGATGCCGAGCGCGACCAGCGCCATGCCGGCCGCCGCCCCCGGCGCCGACAGCCGGATCGTCGTCGACCACAGCGCCTTGAGTGGCGAGCGGCCGAGGCTGGAGGCGGCGCGTTCGAGCTCGATCGGCGCCTGCGCGATCGACGCCCGCAGGCTGACCAGGGCACGCGGCAGGAACATCAGGGCATAGGCGACAAGGATGGTGAACAGGGACTGATAGAGCGGCATGGCGATGCGCACGGTGATGGTGACCAGCGCCAGCGCCACGACGACGCCAGGCAGCGAGCCGACGATGTAGTTACAGCCTTCCAGAAGGCGCTGCAGCCGTCCCGGCGCGCGGATCGAGATCCACGCCATCGGCATGGCGGCTATCGTTGCGAGCAGCGCCCCGGCGAGCGCCAGGAACAGCGTCTGGCCGAGCGCCAGGCCGATCTCGTCGAATCGCCAGACCTCGGCGCCACCCGCCGCAAGCCAGCGGCCGATGGTGACGAACGGCACGCCGATCGCCAGCAGCGAGGTGATGGCCGGCAGCGCCAGGCAAGGGACGGTGTAGCTGCCCAGGTTGGTGCGTTGCTGGTGGCGCGCGGCGCCCGAGCCGACGCGGGCGTAGCGTTCCTCGCCGCGCACCAGTACCTCCAGGCCGAGCAGCACGAAGCAGCATGTCACCAGAACGCCGGCCAGCATGTTGGCGGCCGGGCCGTTGAAGGTCGACTGGAACTGGTCGACGATCGCCGTGGTGAAGGTGTCGAAGCGGATGAAGACGTAGAGGCCGTATTCGGCCAGCAGATGCAGGCCGACCAGGAGCGAACCGCCACAGAGCGCAAGCCTGAGCTGCGGCAGCACGACCCGGGCGAACACGCGCCACGGGCCGAGACCGAGCGCTGCCGCGGCGTCCTCGAGAGCGGGATCGAGACGGCGCAGCGCCGCCGCCACCGGCAGATAGAGGAACGGGAAATAAGCGATGACGGAAACCAGAACGCCGGCCCACAGGCCGTGCAATCCCGGCACCAGGGTGATCCAGGCATAGGAGTGGACGAAAGCAGGGATGGCGAGCGGCGCCACCGCCAGCCAGGCCCACAGGCGAGCACCCGGCAGATCGCTGCGCTCGGTCAGCCAGGCCAGCGCCACCGACAGCACGATGGCGATCGGCACGGCCAATGCCACCAGCAGCACGGTGTTGACCAGAAGTTCGCCGACGCGCGGCCGGAAGACCAGCGCGGCTACCGTTTCCCAGCCGGTCTGCACCGCGATCCAGATGATGAAGGCAAGTGGCAGCAGGGAGAACAGCGAGATAAGAATGGCCACGAGCACTATCCAGGACATCGGCTGTCGCCGCCCCGCGACCCTGTGGGCCGGCAAGCCTGAACGTGCAAGATCGACCGCAGGCATCAGCTCAGACGCCGCGCTGCCGCTGCCCGCTGGCGGGAGCGACTGAGGGACCGCAGGCGCGGCCGGATACGCAGCGTGTCGTCATGGACCAATGCCATCTCGAAAACAGAGCGCTCCTGCGGATTGCCGCAGGAGCGCAGTCGTTGCCCTTTTAGGACGAAAGCGGACTAAAGCAAGCCGGCTGCCGTCATCAGATCGGTCACCTTCTTCGAGTTCAGCGTCGTCGGATCGACCTTCGGCGCCTGCAGGTCGGCCAGCGGCACCAGCTTAGGATTGGACTCCGCACCCTTGCCGACGGCGTATTCGAAGGAATTGCCGGTCTTCAGCACCTCCTGGCCACCCTTGCCGGTCACCCATTTCAGGAAGGCCTGGGCTTCCTTCTGATGCTTGCTCGAGGCCAGCACGCCGCCGCCGGAAATCGAGACGAAAGCGCCCGGATCCTGGTTCTTGAAATAGTGCAGCGCGACGTTCTTGCTGTTCTCGCCAGTCTTGGCCTGATCGCCGAAATAGTAATAGTGATAGATCACGCCGCCTTCGATCTCGCCGGCATTGACCGCCTTCATCACAGTGCTGTTGCCCTTGTAGGCGGTGAAGTTCTCCTTCATCGCCTTCAGCCAGTCGGCCGTGGCGGCCTCGCCCTTAAGCTGAAGCAAAGCGCTGACGATCGCCTGGAAATCGGCGCCAGAGGGCGAAGCGGCCCAGCGGCCCTTCCAGGTGGGATCGGCGAGATCGAGCATCGATTTGGGCAATTGGTCGGTGGTCAGTTTGGTCTTGTTGTAGGCAAAGACGGTGCTGCGCGCGGCGACACCGACCCATTTGCCGCTGGCCGGCTGGAAATCCTGGGGAACCTGCGCCAGCGTGTCGGCGTCGACCGGCGCGAACAGGCCTGACGTTTCGACCAGCACCATGGCTGGCGAGTTTTCGGTCAGGAACACGTCTGCCGGCGAAGAGGCGCCTTCGGCGACGATCTGGTTGGAGAAATCGCTGTCGCCGCCATTGCGGACGGTGACCTTGATGCCGGTTTCCTTGGTGAAGCCTTCCGCCCAGGCCTTGGTCAGATTCTCGTGCTGGGCGTTGTAGACGACAATGCCGTCTTCCTGCGCCACCGCCGGACCGGCGATCAGGCTGATTGCCAGCGCGGTGGCGCCGGCAAGGGTGGAAAGAGCATATTTCATGGGCATCGTCCTCGATCTCGATGGTCTTTGGCTTGGCACGGCTGCACCTATCAATACATGATTATCATAGTCAACATTGATGGGCTGCTTCAATCGGTCGCCAGGGCGCAAACTTTCGTGATTTCCCAGCACTTTGGCTTGGACATTATTTCGCCGGCCACGTAACAAATCTGCGCCGAGGCGCGAACATCGGGGAGTGAACTCTTGTGACCGGCAAGGACGAAGCCGAACTCTCCCGGCTGCTGCGGGCCGCGATTGCGGGAGACGAAAGGGCTTACGCCGACTTTCTGCACCGCATCGCTGCTGTCGTTCGCGGCTTTGCCCGGCGCAAGATCGTACAGGGCGGAGTGGACCCCGAGGATGTCGTGCAGGAAACCTTGCTAGCCATTCATGTGAAACGGCATACTTGGCGTGATGATGCGCCGGTCCTGCCGTGGGTCTATGCCATAGCGCGTTTCAAGCTGATCGATGCTTTTCGGCGGCGCGGGCGGCGCATCGAGATCGAGATCGACGACATCGCCGAGACCTTTGCCGAGCCGGAAGCCGAGACCGTCAGCGAGCGCGATATCAACCGGGCGCTCGACGGCCTGCCGCCGGCGCAACGCTCGGTGGTCTCGGCTGTATCGGTCGAAGGCCGTTCCATCGGCGAGACGGCGGCGAAATTCGGCATCACCGAGACGGCGGTGCGTGTGTCGCTGCATCGCGGGCTTGCCGCGATAGCGAGACGGTTCGGGCGGGAATGACATGAGGACGGACGATCTCATCAAGGCGCTCGACGCCGATGCAAGCAGCAAGGCAATGCCGTTGCGCTCGGCCTGGTGGGTGGCTGCCGGTGCGGCGGTGGTGATCGCGGCAGTGGTTTTCTGGCTGACCATCGGCCCGCGTCACGATATCGCGACGGCCATGCATTCGATGCGCTTCCTCGCCAAATTCGTCTTCACCATCACGCTTGCCATCAGCGCCTTTGTCTTCATCCGCAGACTCTCGATGCCCGGTGCCTCGACTGGTCGGGCGGCTGCCTGGATGATCGCCGCGCCGCTGCTTGTGGTCGTGGCCGTCGTTCTCGAGCTTTTCGCGGTGCCGCAGGCCGAATGGGGCACGCGGCTGGTCGGCTCCAACATGATGATCTGCATGGCGCTCATCCCGCTGATCGGCATCGGCCCGCTTGCCATTTTCCTCTGGATGCTGCGCTACGGCGCGCCAACGCAACCGGTGCTCGCCGGCACGGTGGCCGGCCTGCTTGCCGGCGGGCTGTCGGCGACCTTCTATGCCGCGCATTGTTTCGACGATTCGCCGCTTTTCGTCGCCACCTGGTACACGATCGCGATCGTCATCCTTGCCGCGCTCGGCGGGCTCGGCGGGCGGCTCTTCGTGCGCTGGTAAGAGGCCGCGAGCGGAGCCGATAGACACCGATCCTTAATCATGCCGGCAATTGTTTGCGGGCAAACCATATCGGCGGTACCGCCGGCGCAACCTTTCCTTAAAATCGATCATTCAGGGTTTTTGCGGGGACATGCGATTATGCATGGGGATCGCACACATCGTGACTTGGCAGGAATCGAAGGGTTTGAGACCTGATAGACGCGCAGTTTTGGCGCTGCTGGCGGTCGGCATTTTCTGTTTCGCGGCGACCGTGTCGATCCTGTTGTCGCGGCTGGATGTCAGCGCCGAGGCGCTAAAGCTCTATCTCAGGATATCGATCGCCATTGCCGGGGGCGCGGTTTTCCTGCTGGTCCTGTTCATCCGTCGGGTCATGGACGATCGCCGGCAGATCGGTGAGAGCGAGCAGCGCTTCCGTCGCGCCATGGAAGATTCAGCGATCGGCGTTGCCATCGTCAGCCTCGACGGGCGCATTGTGCAGACCAATCCCGCCTTTGCCGCCATGCTCGGCTATACGCGCGAGGAGATCGAGGCGCTGACCTTCTTCCAGATCACACATCCTGACGATCTGCAGATAGGCAAGGAAACGATGGAGAAAATGAGAGAGGGCAAGGTCGATTCCTATCACTTCGAAAAGCGCTACCTCAGGAAGGACGGAACGCCGGTGTGGGCCCACCTCGCCGGCTCCGTCATCCGCGACGAGCGCACTGGCCGGCCGCTCTATCTCGTCTCCCAGATCGAGGACATCGACGCCCGCAAGCAGTCGGAGGCGCGCATAGCCGAGGCCGAGACGCGCTGGAATTTCGCATTGGCCAGCGCCGGCCAAGGCGTCTGGGACCTCGACATGCGCAAAGGTGGCACGACCTATTCCTCCACCTGGGTGAACATGCTGGGTTACGCGGACGGTGAGCTGGATGGCGACCCCGATCTCTGGCTGACAATGATCCATCCGGACGACCGCGAAACCGTCGCCGAGGCCGATCGCGCTCATCTGGACGGCAAGACGCAGTATTTCGAAGCCGAATTCAGGATGCGCCACAAGGATGGCCACTGGATCTGGATCCTCGATCGCGGCAAGGCGCTGGAGCGCGACAGCGAAGGGCGCCTGATCCGGGCCATCGGCAGCCTGACCGACATCACCCAGCGCAAGCAGGCCGAAGAGCGCCTCATCGTCTCGGCGGCGATGCTGGCCGATGAAAAGGAGCGGCTTCGGGTAACGCTGCAATCGATCGGCGACGCCGTTATCTGCACCGATGCCGCAAACCGCGTCACCTTCATGAATCCGGTTGCCGAGAAGCTGACCGGCGTTGCCGGCGCAGAGGCGCTCGGCAAGACGCTTGGCCATGTCTACTGGGCGGTCGACGAGGAAACCGGGCAAAGGATCGGCGTGGCGCGGCCCGCGATCAACAGCCCCGGCCCTGCGGACCAGAACAGCCGCGCCGTGCTCATCCGTCGCGACGACACGCGCTGCAGCATCCGTCAGGTCGTGTCGCCGATCATGAATGAGCGCAACGAGTTCTGCGGGCTGGTGATTGTCTTTCAGGACTTTACCGATGCGCGCGCCCTGCAGCGGCAGCTCGCCTACGCCGCCGCCCATGATGCGCTCACCGGTCTTGCCAACCGTTCGAGTTTCATCCGCACCATGGAGGAGCTGGTCGATCAAAGCCGCAAAGCCGACACGGCCGACACGACAGGGTCGGTCGGAGGGGGCAGCGAGCACCAGTTCATGTTCATCGACCTCGACCATTTCAAGCTGGTCAACGACACCGGCGGTCACGCCGCGGGCGATGCCTTGCTGAAGCGGGTTGCCGACGCCATCCGCGGTGCTCTTGGTCCCGAAGACATTGTTGCCCGCCTGGGTGGCGATGAATTCGCGGTGATCCTGAAATCGGGTTCGGCGATCAGCGCCAAGATTGCCGCGCGATCCATCATCGATGCGATCCGCGGCCTGAGTTTCGCCTGGGACGGCCGGCACCATTCGATCGGCGCCAGCATCGGGCTGGCCCCGATCCGCGCCGGCTATGGCGAAGTCGACGAGATCATCGCCCGGGCCGATGCCGCCTGCTATGCAGCCAAGGCTGCCGGCCGTGGATGTGTTTCGATGGCGCCGGAGGAGAACGGCACGAGTGACAAGTCAGAGACACCGACGCCGCTCGCCGTGGCGTCGTAGGCGACGCGCAGCCAATCTTCCTGTTTTTGGTGTTTCAGCGCGTCGGGACGGGATGCTCGCCGCGATAGTCGTAGAAGCCGCGCCCGGTCTTGCGGCCGAGCCAGCCGGCCTCGACATATTTCACCAGCAGCGGGCAGGGGCGGTATTTCGAATCCGACAGGCCGTCATGCAGCACCTGCATGATCGACAGGCAGGTATCGAGGCCGATGAAATCGGCAAGCTGCAGCGGTCCCATCGGATGGTTGGCGCCGAGCCGCATGGCGGTGTCGATGGCGTCGACCGAGCCGACACCCTCGTAGAGCGTGTAGATAGCCTCGTTGATCATCGGCAACAGGATGCGGTTGACGATGAAGGCCGGGAAATCCTCCGAGACCGTGATCGTCTTGTCGAGCTGCTTCACATAGGTCTTGGCCGCCTCGAAGGTCTGGTCCTCGGTGGCAATACCGCGCACCAGTTCGACCAGCTTCATCAGCGGCACCGGGTTCATGAAATGTATGCCGATGAAGCGCTCGGGACGGTCGGTCTGGGCGGCGAGGCGCGTGATTGAGATCGACGAGGTGTTTGTCGCCAGGATGGCTTCCGGGTTGAGCTGCGGGCAGAGCTGCGCGTAGATCTTGCGCTTGACCGTCTCATCCTCGGTCGCCGCCTCGATCACCAGATCGGCACCGGCAAGGTCGGCCATGGCCGGCGCTGCCGAAATGCGCGCCATCGCGTCGTTGCGGACCTTTTCCTCAAGCTTGCCCGAGCCAACCTGGCGCGCCATGTTGCCGCTGATGGTGGCGATGCCCTTTTCGATGCGGTCGGGCGAGATGTCGTAGATCAGCACCTTGAAGCCCGACAGCGCGGAGACGTGGGCGATGCCACCGCCCATCTGGCCCGCGCCGATGATGCCGATCGTCTCGATCTTGCCCATTACACCGATCCCGTCATATGGCCTTTGCGGCCTGCTTTTGTGCGGTGCAAACTAAGAGGGCGGGGCGACTTCGTCTACCCCGCCCCTCACAATTTAATACGCTTTGCCAGAAAGCGTCAAAGAGCCTTTTGCAGTTCCGGCAGAATGACGAAAAGGTCGCCGACGAGGCCGTAGTCGGCAACCTGGAAGATCGGCGCCTCCTCGTCCTTGTTTATGGCGACGATGACCTTGGAATCCTTCATGCCGGCGAGGTGCTGGATGGCGCCGGAGATGCCGACGGCGATGTAGAGATCGGGGGCGACCACCTTGCCGGTCTGGCCGACCTGCCAGTCGTTGGGCGCATAGCCGGCATCGACGGCGGCGCGCGAGGCGCCGACGGCGGCACCGAGCTTGTCGGCGACCGGCAGGATGACCTCCTGGAACTTTTCCGCCGAACCCAGCGCGCGGCCGCCCGAGATGATGATCTTGGCCGAGGTCAGCTCCGGACGGTCGGTGTCGGAAAGCTTGTTTTCGACGAAGGAGGACAGGCCGGGATTGGCGGCGGCATTGACGGTCTCGACCGAAGCCGAGCCGCCCTCGGGGGCTGCCTGGAAGGAGGCGGTGCGCACCGTGATCACCTTCTTGGCGTCGGTCGACTGCACCGTCTGGATGGCGTTGCCGGCATAGATCGGCCGCTTGAAGGTGTCGGGCGACACGATCTCGATGATTTCGGATACCTGCGCCACATCGAGCAGGGCTGCCACGCGCGGCGCGACATTCTTGCCCGATGAGGTCGCCGGGGCGATGATGGTGTCATAGGACCCGGCCAGCGAGACGATCAGCGCCGCCAGCGGTTCGGCGAGACGCTCGGTCAGTTCGTCGGCATCGGCCAGCAGCACCTTGGTGACGCCCTTGAGTTTGGCGGCGGCGTCCGCCGCCGGCTTGGCGCCCTTGCCAGCAACCAACACATGCACGTCCGAACCGATCTGCAGGGCTGCAGAGAGCGCCTTGGCGGTCTGGTCGGAAAGGGTTGCGTTGTCGTGTTCGGCAATCAGAAGAATAGCCATGTTCTTGTCTCCTTTTCCGATCGCTTACAGCACGCCGGCTTCGTTCTTCAGCTTGTCGACCAGTTCGGCGACGCTCTTGACCTTGACGCCTGCCTTGCGGCCGCTCGGCTCCTCGGTCTTGATCACTTTCAGGCGCGGCTTGACGTCGGCGCCGTAGTCGGCCGGGGTCTTCTCGTCGAGCTGCTTCTTCTTGGCCTTCATGATGTTGGGCAAGGAGGCATAGCGCGGCTGGTTGAGGCGAAGGTCGGCGGTCACGATCGCCGGCATCTTCAATTCCACCGTCTGCAGGCCGCCGTCGACTTCGCGCGTCACCTTGGCCTTGTCGCCGTCGATGACGACTTTGGAAGCGAAGGTGCCCTGCGCCCAACCCAGAAGGGCTGCGAGCATCTGGCCGGTCTGGTTGGAATCGTCGTCGATCGCCTGTTTGCCGAGGATGACGAGGCCGGGCTGTTCGGCGTCGACGACGCCCTTCAGCACCTTGGCGACGCCGAGCGGCTCGGTCTGCTCATCGGTTTTGACCAGGATGGCGCGGTCGGCGCCCATGGCGAGCGCGGTGCGCAAGGTTTCCTGCGCCTGCTGTGGTCCGATCGAGACGACGATGATCTCGTCCGCCTTGCCGGCCTCCTTCAGCCGGATCGCCTCTTCGACCGCGATTTCGTCGAACGGGTTCATCGCCATTTTCACATTGGCAAGCTCAACCGCCGAACCGTCCGCCTTGACGCGCACCTTGACGTTCGCATCCACAACCCGCTTCACGGGCACAAGGATCTTCATTTCCTGTCACCTCTTTCAAGAATAGTTGGGCGCGCTATAGCAGCGCGTGCCTTTTCTGAGTTGTCGAAAGCCGACATTCCAGACGGAATTCTGCTCTTCAAACGCCTAGCAGTGGCGCTTCCGTAGTTGCGACTACCCGGCGCGTCAATATCCGTGACGCACTCAAATCGGTTCAGTCCTGACTTGGAGTGGCTCCGCGACCCCATTGCGGCGCGGGCTGCGCCGGAAGTGGAGCGGTTGGCTCGGCTGGGGTGGGCGCCTGTCCGACGGTCGGCGTGGCTTCGGGCTCCCCATCGGCGCCGGCAAGCAGCGGCACGCCGCGGCTGCGCAGGATCAGCACCAACACCGCGCCGGCGATGATGCCGCCGATGTGGCAGGCCCAGGAAACCTGGTTTTCGCCGCCGGAGGCGAACATCACCACCTGGAAGCCGATCCACAGGATGAGCGGGATGAAGGCCGGGATGCGCAGCGGAATGCGGGCGAAGGCCAGCACCCATACTTTCACCCTGGGATAGAGGATCAGATAGGCGGCGACCACGCCGGCAATGGCGCCTGAGGCACCGATCAGCGGCACTTGCGAGTCCCACGCCACCAGACCCTGGAAAGCGGCTCCCGCGATGGCGCACAGGAGGTAGAAGATGAGGTAGCGGATATGGCCGAGCGCGTCCTCGACATTGTCGCCGAACACCCACAGGAACAGCATGTTGCCGCCAAGGTGGAAAATATCGGCGTGCAGGAAGGCATAGGTGAGGTAGCTCAGGCTCTCGGGAATGACGACGAATTGCGGCGCCAGTTCCGCCTTGTCGTGGACGACGGACGGAATGAAACCGAGGCCGAGCACGGCGGCGTTGTTGAAATCCTCGCCACCGATCGCTGTGACCAGGTAGATGAGTGTGTTGAGCGCGATCAGGCCGATCGTCACATATTGCAGCCTGATATGCCGCAGCCTGTTGGTGTCGTAGAGCGGGATGAACATTCAGGGACCCCTCCCGCTTCGGCCAAATTCAGCGGTTCTTGCCGGGAATCCATAACACGTCGGCATTTC
Source organism: Mesorhizobium sp. P3_B5 (assembly GCF_056402815.1). Taxonomy (NCBI): domain Bacteria; kingdom Pseudomonadati; phylum Pseudomonadota; class Alphaproteobacteria; order Hyphomicrobiales; family Phyllobacteriaceae; genus Mesorhizobium; species Mesorhizobium sp. P3_B5. Next base: position 243,570 of record NZ_JBFUGR010000007.1, read on the forward strand.
CGTTGTCATTGACCGCCCGTGCGGCGACAAACAGAAAGTCCGATACGCGGTTGATGTACTTGATGCCCTCGCGGTTGACATGCTCGCGCGGGTCCTGCGCCAGCGCCACCATGATGCGTTCGGCCCGTCGCGCCACCGTGCGAGCGAGGTGGAGGGCGGCGGCCGCCGGCGTGCCGCCGTTCAGCACGAAGGATTTGAGCGGCTCCAGGTCCTTGTTGAGGAGGTCGATGTCTTTTTCGATGCGGTCGGTCTGAGAGGCGACGATGCGCAGCGGCTCGTAGCCGAGCGGCTTGCCGTCGTCGGGTACGGCGAGATCGGCGCCGAGGTCGAAAAGGTCGTTCTGGATGCGGCCAAGCATCGCGTCGATCGACGGATGGGTTGTCGCGGTGTGGACACGGGCCATGCCGATGCAGGCATTGGTTTCGTCGACCGTGCCATAGGCATCGATGCGCAAATCGGATTTCAGCCGCCGTTCACCGCTGCCGAGACCGGTGGTGCCGTCGTCGCCGGTGCGGGTGTAGATCTTGTTGAGCTTGACCATGCTCTGCCTCCCGAATCGGCTGGCGCCGTCATTTGCGGGTGAAATACACCGCCAGCAGGATCAGCGCCAAGGCCACGGCCTGCAGCAGCACGCGCGCCTGCATCAGCTTGTTCGAGGTCATGCCGGAGCCGCCGCGCATCATGTTGATAAGACCGCGTATAAGCACAATCACCACGGCGACCATGACGAGGACGGCGAGGACATTGAAGACGGTTGCCATAGTCTGTTCCCAGTTCTGTTGCGTTCAGGCGCGTTTGGCCAGAACGCGATAGAGCATCGATGCCGGCAGAAGGCGTTTGAGGATCACGCCAATCCTGGCCGGCACTGTTACCACATAGTGCGGGCGCGGGCGCCGCGACAGAAGCGCATGGCGCAAGGCCGCATGAACCACCTCCGGCCCTGGCTTCAGGCTGGAGATACTGCCGCCGGCCCGCAGCCGTGCCAGCTGTGCCTCGTAGTCGAGGCGGTGGGCGGAGTTCTCGTGGTCGATATTCCTGAGGAACCAGAACAGCGCATTGCTGGCGATCTTCGATGTCACCGGCCCTGGCTCGATCAGCGAGACATGGATGCCGCTGCCCTGGAGTTCCTGATGCATGCACAGCATCAACCCCTCGAGTGCGTGCTTGGATGCGGAATAGGCGCCGCGAAAGCGAACCGGCGTCAGCCCGAGGATCGAGGAACAGTGGACAAGGCGGCCATGGCCCTGGCGCCGCATGACCGGCACGATACGGCGGGTGAGATCGTGCCAGCCAAAAAAATTGGCCTCGAATTGTTCTCTCAGTGCTGCAACCGGCAGATCCTCGACAGCGCCGGGTTGCGCATAGGCGCCATTGTTGAACAGCCCATCGAGCCGTCCGCCCGTCCGCTCCAGTACCGAGGCCACCAGCGCCTCGATGGAATTGGGCTCGCGGTAGTCGAGATAAAACGCCTCGATGCCGTCGGTTTCGAGGGCAGCAATGTCTTCAGGTTTTCGTGCGGTTGCGAACACCCGCCAGCCTTCCGCCTTGAGCGCGCGGGCGCAATACGCCCCTATCCCGGAAGAGGCGCCGGTGACGATGATGGTGCGCAACTCCTGCGCCGGAGAAATCGTGGTTTGACCTAGGGTTGCCATTTGCCACAATCACTTCCCATATTCGCGGCGTCGAGACAATCGAAGGGAACGCGGCTCTTGATGCGGAAGATCGTCGTGCTGCGCCGCGTGCTCTATGACGCGCTAGGCCATTTCAACACCGACGACGGCTGGGCCATGGCCAGCCATCTGGCGATCACCTCGCTGATGGCGCTGTTCCCGTTCCTGATCTTTGCCACGACGCTGGCGAGCTTCCTCGGCGCGCAGGCGTTCTCGGACACGGCCGTGCATCTTGTCTTCGACACCTGGCCCGAACAGATCGCCAAGCCGATCGCACGCGAAGTGCTCAACGTGCTGACCGTCAGGCGCACCGACCTTCTAACCTATGGCGTGCTGCTTGCCGCCTACTTTGCCTCGAACGGCATCGAGGCGCTGCGCACCTCGCTCAACCGTGCCTATCGCGTCTCGGAAACGCGCGGCATCATCTACCGCCGGGTGCAGAGCATCATCTTCGTGCTGATCGCCACCGCCGGCTTCCTGGCAATCAGCGTGCTTTTGGTGTTCGCGCCGCTGCTGGCGAGGCTCGCCGAAGCTCATATCGAAGGGATCAAGCCCTATATGGGCACAATCACGCTGTGGCGTTACGTCATCGCCTCGACGGTCATTGTCGGCGGGCTGTTTGCCGTGCATTTCTGGCTGCCTGCCGGCAAGCGCCGTCTCGTCTCGATCGTCCCCGGCATCACCTTCACGCTGGCGGCATGGCTGATCGGCTCGACCGTCTTCGCCAGCTATCTCGATCATTTCTCGTCCTATGTGACGACCTATGCCGGCCTCGCCTCGATCATGATCGCGGTGGTCTTCCTCTATATGGTCTCGGCGATCTTCATCCTCGGCGGCGAGCTCAATGCCGCGATCAGCCGCTATCTCGAGGCGCGAGCGCGGGTCGGATGAGTTGAGGAATTGGAGAATTGAGGAACTGAGGAACTGAGGAACTGAGGAAAAAAGAGGCCTTATCTGGGGCTGTGTGATTCTTCCCCAATTCCCCAATTCCCCAATTCCCCAATTCCCCAATTCCCCAATTCTCCAATTCTCCAATTCCTCAGTTCCCCAGTTCCTCAATTCTCCCCTTGGCCGGCCGAGCCGTCGCCAGGCCGACGCCGAGCGTGGCGATCGCCATGCCGACAAGCTGCACAAGGTTGAGCTGTTCGCCGAACAGTGCCCAGGCGATGACCGCGGTGACGGACGGGACCAGATAGAACAGCGACGCGACCTTCGACATTTCGCCGTCGCGGATCATCACCATCAACAGGAAGATGGCGCCGATCGACAACACGAGCACCAGCCAGGCCATGGCAAAGATCAGTTCGCCGTTGATGATGACCGTGCGTGTCTCGAACGCCAGCGAGGCGAGCGTCATCAGCGCGGCGCCGCCGACATATTGCCACATGGTCGCCGCCACCAGGTCGCCGCCGGAGGCGAAGCGCTTCTGCCAGACGGTGCCGGCACTCATGCCCAGCACCGAAACGATCGAGGCGATCAGCGTTTCGGCGGTCACGCCGCCGCCAAGAGCGCCAAGCTTCGGCCAAAGCACGATGATCACCCCGAGCAGGCCGACAGCGAGGCCGACCCAATGGCGCGGCAGGATGGCTTCGCCGAGAAACCGGCCGGCGAGCACCGCCGTGATCAGCGGCTGCAAGCCGACGATCAGCGCCGAAAGCCCGGCCGGCATGCCCCGGTGGATCGCCCAGAACACGGCGCCGAGATAGATGCCATGCATCAGGATTCCGGCAACGGTGGCGTGGAGCGCTTCCGTGCGGGTCGCTCTCTTCGAGCCAAGCACCACCATCAGTCCAGCCAGCAGGATTGCTGCCAGGACGAAACGCACCGCCAGGAAGGTGAAGGGTTCGGCCCATGGCATGGCATAGCGCGCACCGATGAAGCCGGTTGCCCACAGGACGACAAAGGACGCGGGGATGAACCGCTTGAGACTGTGCATTTTAAGGGGGCGCCCGGTTTCGGTAAAGATGTTCGGTAAAGAGTCGACTACCGCGATTGCTCTAATGCGGTTCGATCCGGCAAGCAAAACGAAACAATTGATTTATAAGCTCATTCGAATTTAACCGGTGGTGTCAGGACTATCGACTGATCCCCGGGAGACATGGCGTTTCGGCTTCGACAAGGAGCGAGCAGGCATGCTGTTGCATCTCGACACAAGCTGGTTGCTGATGACGGTCGCGTCCGTCGCCGTGTTCGGTTTCTTCTTCGGCGCGGCGCTCGACGCCATCATGAAGGAAGACGGGTTCGGCTCCAGCGGCAACACGCTGTTGTTCACCTTCGGCTTCTTCTTTGCGATCATGGTCGCGAATGAACATGGCATCAGCCTGAGAGATCTCAAGCTCGCGGTCGCCTGGGGCCTGGGCGGCGCCTTCACCTTCATCAGCGTGCTGGCGCTGGTCAAGGCGGGGCTGGCCCGTTGGTGATCGGTCTCGGTTCGGCCTGACCTGAATCTCAACACACCCTGGAGCGAACCTGTCTAGAGTCCAACCAGCCGCCTGACATCGTCGGGCGATGCACCTGTCTGGCGTTGCGAGGCAAGTCCGGTATCGCCAAGGCTTTTCGACAGCTTTCGTCCGTCCGGTCCCACGATGAGGCGATGGTGAAAATATTTTGGCTGTGGCAGGCCCAAAATGTCCTGCAGCAGGCGCTGCACGCCGGTGGCGGAAAACAGGTCCTGGCCGCGCACGACGTGGCCGACGCCTTGCAGCGCGTCGTCGACGATGACGGCGAGATGGTAGCTGGTCGGGATCTCGCGGCGCGCCACGATCACATCGCCCCAGTCCCGTGGCTTGGCTTCTATCGTTCGGGTGGAAGAAAGCGTTTCGTCGGTAAACTCGCTCCAGAACAGGTCCTTGCCGAGGCGCGCCAGCGCCGCCTCAACGTCCAGCCGCCAGGCGAAGGGCGTATTTTCGGCGATCCGTCGTTTGCGCTCCCTGATCGGCAACGCCTTGTCCGCGGCGGGATAGAGCAGCACGCCGTCGGGGTCGCGCGGCCAGTCGCGACCGCGGCTTTCGCTGTCGGTGATGAAGGCTCTGATCTCGCCACGGCTCATGAAGGCGGGGTAGACGAGCTCTTCCGCAATCAGCCGGTCGAGCATCGCCCCATACTCCGCGAAATGATCGGACTGACGGCGCACCGGCTCTTCCCAACCGAGCCCGAGCCATTTGAGGTCGCGAAAGATGCCGGCTTCGAATTCCGGTGTGCAGCGCGTCGTGTCGATGTCCTCGATGCGCAGCAACAGGCGCCCGCCGGCCGCCGCTGCCAATTTTTGATTGAGCAGCGCCGAATAGGCGTGGCCGAGATGCAGTTCGCCATTCGGGCTTGGCGCGAAGCGGAATGTCAGGAGTGTCATCTCTCAGGCAGCAATCGGATTGTGCAGCAGTTTCGCCAATTGCTACGCTGGGCTCAGTGCAGGAACAAGCAAACATGCAACGCATCGCCAACCTCGACGACGTCGCGCGAGGCCTGGACGCGCTTTGCCGCATCGATCCGCGCCTGGAAAAGGTGCGCGGCATGGCCGGCGAGGTGCCGCTGCGGCTCTCGGAGCCGGGGTTCAGAAGCCTCGCCTCGATCATCGTCTCGCAGCAGGTCTCCCGCGCCAGCGCCGATGCCATTTTCGGCCGGCTGACGAAACTGGTCGATCCGCTGACGCCGCAAGCCATCCTCGCCGCCGATGAGGCGATGTTTCGCGAGGCTGGCCTGTCGCGGCCGAAGCAGCGCGGCCTGATCGCCATCGCCCGGGCCGTCGCCGACGGCCTCGACCTCAATCACCTCTGCCGGCTCGACGCCGGCGAGGCGATCGCGGCGATGACGGCAGTGCCGGGCATCGGTCCGTGGACGGCGGAAGTCTATCTTCTGTTTGCCGCCGGACACCCCGATGTTTTCCCGGCGCGGGATGTCGCGCTGCAAACGGCGGTCGGTCACGCGCTCGGCATCGAACCGCGTCCGCCGGAGAAAACGCTGATCGCATTGGCCGAATCATGGAGCCCGTGGCGCGGTGTCGCATCACGACTTTTCTGGGCCTATTATCGTGAGCTGAAGGGCAGGGACGCCGCGCCTCCCGCCTGAATCCGCAAAAAAGCATTAAAATCATGCGCTTTTGGCATGTCATGTGGCCGACATGCCGCTTCACATCCCTGTCATGTCGGGCTTACAGTATCCGCGCCGATCGGTTCTTGAACTAGGAGGTCAACAAGGTGACGGTTGCCGTATCTCCGGATGGGCTTCCAGCGCTGGTGCTGAATGCGGATTACCGTCCGCTCAGCTATTACCCCCTGTCGCTCTGGTCGTGGCAGGACGCCATCAAGGCGGTGTTTCTCGACCGGGTCAACATCGTCGCCGAATACGAGCATGCCGTGTCGTCGCCGACCTTCTCGATGAAGCTGCCGAGCGTCGTCAGCCTGAAGGCCTATGTGAAGCCGTCCAGGCATCCGGCCTTCACCCGCTTCAACGTCTTCCTGCGCGACCGTTTCCAGTGCCAGTATTGCGGCACGCCGGAGGATCTGACTTTCGACCATGTCATTCCCCGCCACCGCGGCGGTGCGACGACGTGGGAGAATGTCGTTGCCGCCTGCTCGCCCTGCAATCTGAGGAAAGGCGGCATGATGCCGGCGCACGCCAAGATGTGGCCGCTGCAAAAACCCTATCAGCCGACGGTGCACGACCTGCACAACAATGGCCGCCTGTTCCCGCCCAACCACCTGCATGAAAGCTGGATGGATTATCTGTACTGGGATGTCGAACTGGAACCCTGAGATCGTTCGAGAATTCGGGAGGCTGGCCGTCTGGAGCGATCGTCTGCGCTTCCGATGCTCACGTACTTGAGTACGCTCCGCTTCGGTTCTCGACAATCACTCCATACGACTCAGCCTGCCGAATTCTTTGAACGATCTCGCGTCGGGGTCTGGCGCTTGATTAATCGCGGGCCATTGCGCCGCGGAAGGCGACGGCGGCGAGGATGAAGCTGGCGATGGCGTTCCAGCCGGCCAGCGACAGGCCGAGGATGCGAAGTGCCGCCTTGTCGCAGGAGGGCGGCACGAATTTGTCGAGCGCGTCGAGCACGCCCTTGCCGCCGGTGTCGACCGGGCCGGCGCCGGCGGTGCAGTCAGCCGGACCCTGCCACCAGGCCCATTCGACGCCCGAGTGATAGACGCCGAGATAGAGGCCGTAGAGCATCAGCAGGCCGCCGATGGCGAGCAGGCCGCGCGTCAGCCAGGCCGGCGCGCTGAGCATCGAGGCGATCACCGCCAAAAGCATCAGTGGCGCGCCGATGTAATAGGGCGTGCGCTGCTCCAGGCAGAGGTGGCAGGGGATGTAGCCGCCTATGTGCTGGAAGGCGAGCGCGGAGCCGACCGTGGCGGCCATGGCGACGGCGAGAAACAAAGCCGTGCGCGTCCGCTGGCGTCCGGTATCGGCATTCATGGTCGCTGTCATGGGTCTTCGTCCGTTGAATTCGCCGTCCGCCGGCATAGTTCTGAACCACCGCCCGCCTTGGGCGGTCAGAAGGCGTATTTGACCACGATATAGAGCGAAATCAGGGCAGCGGCCGCCGCGCCGGCGATCAGCCCGAGACGCTTTTCAATGAACTCGCGGATCGGCTCGCCATAGCGACGCAACAGCCAGGCCAGGAGCAGGAAGCGGGCGCCGCGGGTGACGATCGCGAGCACGATGAACAGCAGCAGATTGACGCCGATGACGCCCGACAGGATGGTCACGACCTTGATCGGCGGCAGATGCGCGGCGCCCGAAGTGATCAGCATCAGGATGATGAAGCCGACGCCCGACGAGGTGCGCAGATGCTCGAACTCATCATATTTGCCGTAGAATTCGAGGATCGGTCTTGCCACCGCGTCATAGGCATAGTGGCCGATGAACCAGCCGGCGATGCCGCCCAGAACCGAGGCAACGGTGGCGATCAGCGCGTAGCGATAGGCGCGGTCGGGTCGGGACAGCGCCATCGGCAGATAAAGCACGTCGGCCGGCACCAGGAACACCGAGCTTTCGACGAAGGCGATGAAGGCCAGCCACCATTCGGCGGATTTGCGTGCCGCCAGCGACAAGGTCCAGTCGTAAAGTCCGCGAAGCATCGGCTCTCCTGATGCAGGTCGCCCAAACTGCGCAGCGGCTTCGGGACAACGGCATGCACAAACAATGATCGAAGCGCGCCACGTCGATCTCTCAGGCCGGGCGCGCTTTCACTCGCGGCCTGTCTAGAAAGATTTTCTGCGCCGCACAATGGCAGGAGCTACACGAAACCGAAAGGCGGGCTTTTGCCGCAAGCAGGGCAGGGCGGCGCATTTGGCCAGTTGACGAACAGGCCTCCAACCGTATAGTCCGCGCCCATCCAGGCCCTCCGGCCTGAGCCCCTATGGCGGAATTGGTAGACGCGCTCGACTCAAAATCGAGTTCCGCAAGGAGTGCTGGTTCGATTCCGGCTAGGGGCACCACTTCCCACCCGTTGAATTGCAGTTCTTCGACAATCGCATTCTCGTTGCAAGGACCGTTCCGGGATGGCGCGTTTCGCGGAAACGGAACGGCTGCGGTCCGTTGGCGAGCTACGCGACAGCCAGCTCGATCACTGGGCATCCAGACCGCTTTGAGGCTTGTCGGGTCGAGGCCCTCTCCGTTGCCCGGCGACATCGGCATCGAGCCACGATAGCCGATGTGAGGAACAGAGATCACCTGCGACTATGGTATTAGCCTGTCAGCAGCCGAATGGCTGAATTGCGCGAGTTCGCGGATACGGCGATTGTCGGGCGGAACCTGCCTTGCCGCGCCAGGGAGACAACGACTCGCCGAGGAATCTGGTGGCTACCGCTGACGATCGAAACGAAGCAATCGCGGTCAACGCCAACGTACAGGCGTTGACCGCGATCGCCGCGTATGGCGTCGTCATCCATCACATAGCAGCACAATGAGTGTCGTCGGTACGACATATCCTTTATTGGACGATACCAAACCATATGCAATCGCGCATCGCGCGGAGATCGACGGCTTCCGGGCGATGGCAGTCCTTCCGGTCCTGATCATTCACGCGGGCTTTGGCTGGCTTCCCGGTGGCTTTCTTGGCGTCGACATCTTCTTCGTAATCAGCGGGTACCTGATTGCGGGTATCCTGCGGCGAGAGATCACGGCCGGCAATTTCTCGTTAATCCAGTTTTATGAACGACGTTGCCGTCGCATTCTGCCTGCTCTCTTCGTTGTTCTTTTCGCAACGACGATCTCCGCTACCTTTATAATGCTTTCCGATAAATTCAAGAATTTCGGTCAGAGTCTTTTTGCAACAACCGTATTCTCTTCGAATATGCTCTTCGCCAGACAGAATGGATATTTCGAATCTGTAAGCGAATACAAACCTTTAATTCATACGTGGTCTCTAGGTGTTGAAGAGCAGTTCTACATACTATTTCCAATATTGCTTTTTATATTACTGCGCCAGCATAAGATACGCCCCATATCGGCTCTGCTTGTTATCGCTTTATCCAGCCTGGCTTTTGCCGAATACGGACTCCGAAATTTTCCCGCGGCCAATTTTTTTCTGCTGCCTAGCCGCGAATGGGAACTCCTCGCGGGAGCGATGCTCGCCCTCATCCACATTGATCGAGCGAATGCTTACAAACGGCAACCGCGAATCTTTCAAGCCTTGAGCGCCCTGGGCGTGGTGGCCATTCTCGCAGCCTATCTTGGAGCGGGCCAGAGCTTTCCCAGTCCCGGCATCGGCGCCTCCCTTGTCGTGGTGGGCGCGGCGCTGGTGCTGACTTACGCCACTCCCGCAACATGGGCGCATTCGCTCCTGACGACCCCATTGCTCCGCGGGATCGGCCTCATCAGCTACAGTGCCTATCTCTTGCATCAGCCTCTTTTTGTATTCGCGCGGTTGTACCTGGTGGAAATATCGGCATGGCAATGGTGGATTTTGATCGCTGTCACCATACTCCTGGCTTGGTTGGTGTGGCGTTATGTAGAAAATCCTTTCCGTGACCCCAAACGCGTCAGCCGGCGTATGATTTTTACTTTCACGGGGGCAGGCATGCTTTTCTTTGGCACTGTTGGCCTGTCCATTCACCTGCTTCACGGCATCCCGCAGCGTTTCACGAGTCAGGCAAAACTGATCGACGATGGCGCGAAGGAGATTAGCCCGCTACGTGACGAGTGCGGCAACACTATACCTGCCAGCTTCGATGATTTCTGCGTTTTTGGCAGGGCGGGAACCCCCATCGTAGCTGTATTGGGTGACAGCCACGGCAAGGAATTGTTCTGGCGAGCCACGACGCAGTTGGGCGATCGCCCCTACGCGCTACAGGCGTTCCTGTGGAATGCTTGTCTTCCGTTTTCCTCGATACAACCGGGCCGTTCTGACGAATGCGAGGCTTTTCATCGTGCGTTTCATCAATACATCCTTGATAATGATCGTATCAAGGCGGTGGTCATTGCTGCCGACTGGCCAGGATATTTCGATTGCCTCGAGAATTGCTCTACCGCGACTCACAACGTACGGCGAGGAGAACACGTTACGACTGATCGAATTCAAGACATGACTTCGGCCATGGCGACAGAGATCGACCAGTACCGAGCAGCCGGCAAGGCGGTGATGCTGATATATCCCGTACCCAAAATGCCTTGGGACGTCCCGCGCTATATGTATTCTCACTGGTTACGCGGCTTTCCGGTTCAACATATTGGTGAGAGCCGATCTATACATGACAGTCGAACCGCCTCTGCGACAGCATTCCTCGATTCACAGGTAAACAAGCCAGGTGTAAGCATGGTTGACCCCGCCGAATTGCTTTGCACCGGAGACGACGGAAGCTTCTGCCGGGCAGAGCTGAATGGCCTGCCGCTCTATTTTGACAATGGCCACCTCAATGGCTTTGGCGCGGACGGCGTGGCAGCGGCCGTTCTCGCTCGCCTTGATACGATGACCGCTTTTCAGAACTGACCATGGCCCTGCGCGTTCGCAAGCATCCCGAATTATAGCGATGATTTTCGCCGGACGCGAAGCAGGGATACCGTCGTAGCAGCACGGCTTCCACCGGCGAGACGGGCGGGCTCTCCGGCAAGCCGTTGTTCGAGCGCTCGACCGCGGTGCTTGCCCGAATGCGCAGGCTGCTCGGCCGGGACATGGCGATCATCGGCGTCGGCGACGTCGATAGCGCGGATGCCGCGCTGTAGAAAATCCGCGCCGGCGCCGATCTTGTCCAGCTCTACACTGGCATGATCTATGCCGGACCGGCGCTGCCCGGCCGCATTCTTTAGTCTCTCTCTCACGAGAAAACTCGAGGGTGATGGAACTTTAAAACAGCCTGAAGCAAGAATTTCCATGCTAGTTGGCCGGAGGCACAACACTGCTGCACCGAGATTAAATGTCCGCTTCCATTGAATGTAGGGCGTCGCCGCTCAACGGAAACGCGGCCCGCCACCATAGGTGCCCCGAAACCCCGGTGTGGGATCTCGGATGGGCCTTGTTGCAGGCAGCCAAGTCTTGACGAGGGTACACCAAGAGGCTACCAACGAGGTACACTTAGCTGTCAGTGCCTCGGAGGCGATCCTCTCGCAACTCTTTGCATTTAAAGGGAAAAGATCGGTCGGAAGAGCTAGTTAGAAATCCCCCGCCATGCCGGCTAGGGGCACCACTTCATTTTTTCGATCTTTGATATCGCGGAACCTTTTAGCGGAAGCTTGTGGCTTCCGCGATGTTCAGAGCAGATTCCGCATAGACCAAAAGCCTAGCAAGGCAGGGATATCGCTACTTGGTTGCTTCCGCATGCGGGATATTAGTTCTATGAGTGAGGACAAATCTTGGGGTTTGTCATCGCAGCAATTACCAGGCACGGCCGACCAGCGCGGAACTTCCATTCCGAGTCCTAACGCACAAAAGCGATTAAGCTGCCTCTCGACGAATGACGTGCTACTCGATCGAAATCGCAGCGCGATGCCCGGATCGAAACGGCAATCTTCTCTGTTTTGAAGCCATTCCGGACAGCCCCGACCATAGTTCCTCGACATTGCCTGGGAACTCGGGAGCCCCCAGCTGGTCGATACATTCAGTGTCCAGCTTGCGTCGAGGGTTTGCCAAGAAATCGTCCGCCACCTTCGAACCACAAGGATCGGAATCAATCACATCATGTCCGATTCCTCGAAAAACGACCACTTGCCCGAACGGAAGCGTTTTGGCTGCCCGGTTCGCCCAGACAGTCGGCGTGGCCGGATCATATTCTCCTGACAACAGCAGGGTAGGTATATCAAGGCGACGTGGCTTCTTTAACGATGCGGGCCTATCATCAGCGAGCCAGAGTGGGCATGCCCAGGTGTAGTCACTCCGTTCGGCCCAGTTTGCCCAGTATTGGTCATGTTTGCCGCTCAGGTCAGGTGGGTCGGTGTCGGAACAAGTTACCGAAAAGTCCATACCTTGGGAGATTTCGAGGTCATCGGGTTCAAACATGATATCCGTCAGCGGCCGGTAGTCCTGTTTGTATGTCCTCACGATCAGCTCCGGCAGGCTTGGTATAGTCTCCCTGTCGTATAGCATGCCGAATATAAGATCGAGGAAGTTTGCACCGGAAACATATGTGTATCGCGGATGCTTCTCCGCGCTACGCAAGAGCGCTGGCTGACGATCGAGTTGCCTAGCGATGGAGTGGACGGCTTCGGCTAATCCTTGCTTACAGCCATTCGCTTTCAGGCAGTCCTTCTGCAAAATGGCGAGTGATCGATCAAGGTTTGGGCCGTCTTCATCCAGGTAGTTGATGTCCATCGGAACAACTGAGTCCAATATGCTCGCGGACACCCCTTCGGGATGCTGGTTCATCACTTCCAAGGCCAGAAGCGTGCCGTATGAGACCCCATAAAGTACCCATTTTTCTATCCCGAGGGCCTTTCGAAGATCGTTGATATCCTCGGCATTTTGTTCGGAGGTGTAGGCGTTGAGATCGATTCCCTTGGCGATCAAGGCGCTCCTGCACGCAAGAAGCTCCTTCTTCTGGACATCGACTAGTCTGCTTTCCGCGTCGAGACTGGGCAAAATGGAATTCCAGTGATCAACTACGAAAAAAGGAGAGCAGTCTAGAGACGGATCGGACTTCCCGATTCCGCGTTGATCGACGACAACCACTCGGCGTCCAATCATCCAGCTTTGGGCACCAATAAAGTCCCACCATCCATCGATGTCTTCTCTGCTACCGATTTCGACGGGCTGACCCGGCCCACCCGTGAGAAATACGATTGGCTCGTGCCGTTCGAGATCCGGTTCAAAGACGACTGCGGATAAAACGATTTCAGCATCAGTTTTCGTCTGACGGTTCTCGGGCACACGCAGGGTTCCGCATGTCATTGTGCGATCCCGCGGAACTTCAAACCAGCAGTCCGCCTTCTTGAACTCGCCCGCGAACAGCTCTCCACCACCTGCGCAAACAAGAAACGCAGCCAGCATGATTGGGAGAACGGACGCCCGATAAATAGCGAATAAAGTGAATCTGAAAACGGTCGGCATTTGCCCCCCCCTTTAAAATAAAGGTTGGAATAACCTTGGCTTGCACAAAAATCGGACGCGCTGTCTGACGTGCCCGACGAATGAGTAACGGTCGCGCCTATTATCGATGCGAAGCTAACGGTGTTTCTCTACGAATGTTTTTCAGGTCGGCGACAATTTATCGATCGTGCTTTGAAGGTCGCTTTTCCCGATCTTTGCCCTGAAAGTTCTTGAAGGCCTTTGCCTCCACATCATCGGGTTCGATAAGATACAACAGTAGCCCCGTGCGAACATCCACGCACCCCTCACTCCCCCCATTTAGATATGCCATACAAGCATATTCTAATGTTCGGTTATCGGCAAGCGGGCGTAGTGGAAGTTGGCAACTCATTTTGGATTGATCGTGCAGCCCCGTTCCCGCAAGTGAATCGATTGCCCGGATACTGCCAAGCTATTGGCTGTGGTGTTGGTGTTGCCAGTGGTGTCGATGATCGAGCCGCTGGCGAAGACGTCGCCTTCGACGTTGAGGTTGCCCTTCAGGGTGGGCAAGCCGCACGAAAAGCATAATGACTTTTGGAGGCACAGGATTTGTCCCATCCATTCGCCAAGTGCCTGAATTATTTCACTTCTTGTTCCCGGTTAGGGGAATCAGTCTTTCCCGCAAACGCAACCTACCGCATATTCCCCGTATGCCCTTGCGAGTACCGCCCCGGCTGCGGCCAGACCGTCAGGCCATGCGGCTCGACCCCGACGCGGATCTTGGTCACGGCGCCGTTCGTCGTGTCGATCATGTAGGCGTCGCTGTCGAAGCGGCCGGACAGCCATAGCTGTTTGCCGTCGGCGCTGACATTGCCCATGTCGGGGCTGCCGCCGCCGGGGATCGGCCATTGCGCAACGACCGAGCGGGTGGCGAAGTCGATCACCGTCACGCTGCCCGGTCCCTTTGCCTTGCCCTGCTCCATCCTGTGCGAGCCGCGGTTCGAGACGTAGAGCCGCTTGCCGTCACGGCTGACGACGAAGCCATGGGCACCGATACCCGTCGGAATGAAGCCGATTTCCCTGAAGCTGTCGCCGTCGACCAGGAACACGCCGTCATTCATCATGTCGGCGACGTAGAAGATCTTGCCGTCAGGCGAGAGGCGGATGTCCTGCGGCATGCCCATTTTCGAGAAGTCGAGATGGCCAAGCACCTTCTGGTTCTTCAGGTCGATCTTGGCCAGCCCGCCATTGCCGTATTCGCAGGTGAAGATCGCGTAGGCGTCGTCAACCGAGAAATCGGCGTGGTTGATGCCGGGGCAGGTCGGCGTCGGCAGGCTCGATTTCAGCGCCATGGTGTGGGGATCGCGGAAATCGAGCTGCTCCAGGGCTTCGTCGACGATGATGGCCGCGCTGCCGTCCGGCATGAAGTACATGTTGTAGGGATCGTCCACTGCGATTTGTGAGCCAGGCTTGCCGGTCATCGGATCGATCGGCGTCAGGCTGCCGTTCTTGCCGGTGCCGTTGTTGGCCACCCAGAGTGTTTTCAGGTCCCAGGAAGGGACGACGTGCTGCGGTTTGCTGCCGACCGAGAACCTGTCGACTTCCTTGAGCGTCATGGTGTCGATCACCGTGACGCTGTTGGAGGAGCGGTTCGGCACATAGACGCGGGGCAGCGCGCCCAGCGTGGCCGGGCTGAGATGGCCGGCGGCTGTGTGGCTGTAGATGTTGACGGGCGGCGCGGGCTCGCTGCAATCCTCGGGACAAGTATCGGCCCAAGCACGAGCGGGCAGGAGTGCAAGCGATAGGATGGCCGCACCGGCACTGGCGTGACGCGAAAAATTTGTGATCATCTGGATGGTGTGTCGTAAAAGCCGGCTGAAATTGCCGCCGGGACCAATAGCGTGTGTTTCGTGGTTGATCCAGCGCCTTTTCAGGCCTCGGTATACGGTTGAGCAGCCGAAGTGCCTGCGTTGGAAGACCATCTCTGGACTAGCGCCGCCCGAGCAGGCTCTTCATGCGGTTGCGCAGGATGCGTGCCATGTTGCGGGTCTCGCGGTAGAGATGCAGCTGCGAGGCCGCCTGACGGGCGAGGCGGTCGGCGTCCGGCGTCAGCCCGATGACCAGCGAGCCGACCGGCTTGCGCTCGCTCCACAGCCGGCTCATCACCGGGTGGTCGGGCACTGCGCAGGAATCGGTCATCATGATGTTGGGGTCGTCGAGATGTTGCCTGGTCACTTCGATCATCAGCAGCGTGCCCGGCGAATAGGCGGCGAGCTTTTCGTCATAGGCGGTCTTCCAGGTGTAGGCGACGCCGGCTTCGACGAAAACGATCAGGCAAGCGACGGTGCGGCCGTCCAGCGTCAGCGAATGGATGCGGCACAAATCGTGTTCGGCCAGCCGGTGCACGGCCTCGCGGGCGAAGGCGGCGCGGTAGCGGTCGATGGCCATGGCGGTGCGCTCGCGGCCCTTCCAGCCGGCGGCCTCCAGCGTCAGGAAGCTTTCGATGGCGTGGCGGATCTCATCGGGTCCGCGCGCCACCACATGCTCCAACCTGCCAAGATCGGCGAGGCGCCGCTTCAGCCGGCGGAACTCGCGGTAATGATGCGAGCGCAATGACGCCTTGAGGTACGCGTCGCCATCGAGCTCGCTTTCAAGGAACGGCCGCTCGGCCTTGCCGGTGGTGACCATCGTCAGGCCGCGCGTCTCGGCGACGCTGGCGAGCAGGCTTGCCACCGCGCCGTCGAGCCGCATGTCGGGAAGGACGAAGACCTTTGGCAATTTGAGATGCGGCCGCGACAGCATCGCAAAGAAATCCTCGATGACGCCGACCGGATCGTCGCGGTCGACCAGCGGCGTGCCGATCGGACCGAACGGGCTCGACCAGGTGCGCATGACCGGGACGCCGAGCGGCACCGCCGGCTTTTCCACCGAGAACGGCACCAGCAGCCGCAGCCGGTTGCGGTATTCGTCGCCGTCGCGGATGACGGCCAGCCGCACTTCACGGTCTTCCAGCCTCGGCATTGCCGGCGCCAGGAAGCGCGGGTTGAAGAAGATGTTCGGCTCGACCGTGCGTGTGCACAGATAATCCAGTTCCTCGACCAAGTCGAAGCCGGCGGAGGCCGGGTAGATCGCCAGCTTCCGCAGCGGCCGGTTGTTGGCCAGGATCTCGAGATGGGCGGGATCGGCGTCGCGCTGCAGCCCGGCAAGTCCGGACACCATGGCGCCGGCCGGGCCGCCGCTGGTTTCCTCGAGCAACGGGGTCGCGGCCATCAGGCATCTCCCCTGGCGGCCGGCACGGCGGGCACGAAGATCAGCATGACGATGCCGAGCTTGCGCCAGACGGTGAAGGACAGCGCGCTGGCCTCGAAGATCATGGCGAAGCTGGTGGCGATCGCCGCGCCCCACAGGCCAAACAGCGGGATCAGCAAGACATTGAGGCCGATATTGAAGGCCAGCGTCATGGCGTAGACGGCGGCGCAGATGTTCTGGTTGCCGCTCATCGTCAGCAGGCTTTCGCACGGGCCGACGGCCGCCCGCGCCACAACGCCGAAGACCAGCAGGAACAGCAGCGGATAGCCGGCGGTGAATTCAGGTCCGAACAGCACCAGCATCGGCCAGCCCAGCGCCAGCACCAGCAGCGCCATCACCAGCGATGGCCAGAAGGTCCACGACACCGTTTCGCGGGCGAAGGCGGCGAGCTTGTCGGGGTCGCCATGGGTGAATTGCGCGTAGCGCTGGGCGACGCCGGCCTTGACCGCGAAGTAGACGAAATGCACCAGCGCCAGCGTCTTGACGGTGGCAAAATAGACGGCGACATCGTTGGGGTCGAGATAGGCGCCGACCATCAGCACGTCGGCATTGGTGAGCAGGAAGAAGAAGCTCTCGACCAGGAAGATCGGCAGCGACACGATGAACCATTGCGCGAAATGCACCTTCATCGGCCCGGCCGGGATCTTCTTGTCCATGCGCGTGGTGACGCCGATCAGCTGCGCCAGCGTGGTGGCGTAGGTGGCCGCGATCGAGGCGAAGATCGCGGTTTTGGCGTCGGGCGCGTAGCCGACCAGCAGCATCAGCGCCATCAGCGCCAGGATGAGCACCGGCCGCACCAGATAGGTCGGCGACAGCGCAAACAGCGCCCATGAATTGGCCCGCGACAGCCCCTGCAAAAGGTCGCCCATCGCGATCATCGGCAGGCAGATGACGCCGAGGATGAACGGCACGACATAGTAGTTTTCGATAAAGGACGAAAACAGCCAGACGCCAAGCGCGCCGAGCCCGGCGAACAGCGTCGAGGCGATCAACACGAACAGGCGGCTGGCCACAACGATGCCGCGCAATTCGTCCATCATGCCGCGCTCGCGGTATTCGGGGATGAAGCGGATGACCGAGGTGTGGAAGCCGAGGCAGGCGAGGTTGCCGACGATGACCATCGTCACCCAGACGAGGACGAAGATGCCGTACTCGAACGAGCCCATCCAGCGCGCCATCAGCACCTGGCTGACGAAGGCGATGACGGCGCTGATGATGCGGATGGAGAAGGCGATGATCGACATGCGGCCGGCTTCGCCGCGCTCGTCGGCGGTGAACAGCACGGCATCGATGCGGCCAAGCAACGGCCTTATGCGCAGCGCCAAGCGCTGCGGCAAGAACCGCCCGGCTGTCGTGGCCGCGGAAAAGCGCACCCCGATTTCACTCCGTTTTCCGCCTCTTTTCTGGGTTCGGTGTAGCCAAAACACATTAAGAAAACGTGGGCGGAGGGAGGCCTTCTCCCCGTCTCTATACGGGCAGAAGGTGCCGGCAGGCGGATGAGGGGCAACGCAAGCTTTGGGGGATTTTCTGCGATATGTGCAAGGCGATGAATTTGTTCGTAGAAGCGGCGTTTGTGGGGGCTCCCGCAGTAAAGGCATCCCCCTGAAGTGGACAGATCGGCCAATCGCCAACCCCGGAGCTGCCCCTCATCCGGCCCTTCGGGCCACCTTCTCCCCGTGAACGGGGAGAAGGAAGAGACCCGCGTTACATCCCCTTCATCGCCTCACACGACACGTTCGGGTTCATGTCGGCGAAGGTGCCGGTCGGATTCTGTTTCCAGGCCCAGACATGCAGCTCGTAGAACGGGCCGAGGCCGTAGCGGTTGGGGGCGCTGTTGAAGTTGAACAGCTGCCCGCCAAGCGACGCCGGGCCTTTCGAGGTGATGTATTCCACCGCCACCAGCTTCAGCGTTCCGTCGGCCATCGGCTCGTACATCACCGCCTCGGGCTTGGCGACATCGACCGCGTCGTCCTTGAGATAGGCGCCATTGACGTAGTGGATGCCCATGGCGCCACCGGTGATGCCGCTGGCGCAGGGGATCGGCGCGTAGCCTTCGGCGGTCGCCGCCGCCACGTTCTCGAAGCGGTCGTTGGCCGTTCGCACCATGTCGGCCAGCATGTTGGCGTCGTGGGCGTGGGCGGCCGTGGCCGCGATCGACAGGAGGGCGGCGAAGCACCCGGTCCAAAGCGTTTTGGTCATGATCGTTCCATTCGTTGTTGATGACGCGACAGGACGGCCGGCCGTGAGGCCGGGCCGTTGCAACGCTGCGGCGTCTGGTTTGCAATCCGGAACGGACTGACCGTCCGGTTTATTCAGGCCAGGTGGCCTTTGCGGTTTTCGAAATGTCCTTGCCGTTCAAAACGGTTTTGCGAAATCAGTGGTCCCACCAGTAATATTGCCAGTATTCCCGCTGGATACGCTCGGACAGGCCGATGTCGCGCCTCAGATAATCGTCTTCCGGGGGCAATCGCCGCCTGCCATACAGATGCGAAGGCAGGTTCGCCGCGAACCGCCATAGACGGCCGAGCAGGGAGGTTGCTTGACCTCCCACGACAGGCGCGGCTTCACCGACCGGCAGGCCAGCAAGCAGGTCGCCATCGCCGCGAAGGGCAGCTTGATGCTCATCGATCGGCTCGAGATCAACGGTAAAAGTAAGGGTCAAGAACCCGCACCTCCATGATCTTGTCGACCGGCAGCGAATTCTTGTGGGCCGCGCTGCGGATCGCCTCGGGCGAGGGGCCGTCATAGATGCAGAAGCTGTGCTTCTTGTCGGGCGTCACGAAGGACTGCACCCAGGTGACGCCTTTTTCGGCGTTGCGCATGACGACGCCGCCGAGCGCATCGGCGCCGATTTCGGTCATCGGCACGTTGAGCCCGTCTGGAAATGTCCGTTCCACCACATAACGAGGCATGGGAAGTTCCTCTTCTCATTGAGTCACGCTCGGTCCGAGCGCGGCTGGACAATGATCACGTCCGGCAAGAGCGCACATCGGAGCCATTCCCTATTTTTGGCGGGACGATTCCCTATGTTGGCGACGTTATTTGTGGAGAGAGTCACCGCAATGTGTGGAAAGTCACATTGCAAGGCTCGCGCCTGGGGCTATCGTTGCGGCAGCCACCAGGTGGCAAACCCCCGATCTCGCGAGAGAATGACGATGCTTCTGGAACGGCAGACACAGCTGGAGCAACTGGACGGCCTGCTCATGGAGGCGGCACGCGGCCGTGGCCGGGTGGCGGCGCTGGGAGGAGAGGCGGGCGCCGGCAAGACGTCGCTCGTCGAGGCCTTCATCGAGCGCGCGGCGGAAGGCACGCGGATCTTGCGCAGCGCCTGCGAGGATCTGTCGATACCCGATCCGCTCGGGCCGCTCTATGATCTCGCCCGGGAGGCGCAATGGGCGCTGCCGCAAGCGATCGACCACCGGCAAGGGCAAAGGCTGCCGCTGTTTTCCGATGCGCTCGAGATCTTCGAGACCAAGGCGCAGCCAAGCCTGCTGGTGATCGAGGACCTGCACTGGGCAGACGACGCGACGCTGGATTTCGTTCGCTTTCTCGGCCGGCGCATCGCCAACACCCACATCCTGCTTCTGGTAACGGCGCGCAACGACCGCAGCGAAGCGCAGATGCGGGTGCGCCGGGCGCTGGGTGAAATCCCGGCAGGCAATGTCGCGCGCATCGACGTGCCGCTGCTCAGCGAGGCGGCCGTGCTGTCGCTCGCCGATGCGGCGGGCCGCGATGGCGACGCCATCTACAGGGCGACCGCCGGCAACGCCTTCTTCGTCACCGAACTGCTGTGCGCCGAAAATGCAACGACGCCGCCGGCCAGCGTGCGCGACGCGGTGCTGGCGCGGGCCGAGCGGCTGTCGGCCGGCGCCCGCTCGATGCTCGACGCGGTGTCGGTATTTCCCAGGCGCGCCGATGCGTGGGCACTGCAGGGCCTGTGCGGCGTCGCCAGCGCCGGGCAGCTGGCGGAATGCGTCTCCGCCGGCCTGCTGGACGATATGGGCGACGGCTATGCCTTCCGCCACGAGATCGCCCGCCGCGCCGTCGAAATGATGCTGACGACGAGCCACAGGCGGCAATTCAACCAGCGCGCTTTGGCTGCCCTGCTCGAAAACAGCGACGTCTCCGCCGGTCGCCTGGTGCATCACGCGGTGGAGGCGCACAATCTGGAAGCCGTGCGCGAACTGGCGCCGATTGCCGCGCGCGAGGCCTCCCGCGTCGGCGCGCATCGCGATGCCGCTGGCTATTATGAGGTCGCCCTGCGCCATGCCGACAGCCTGCCGGCGATGGAGCGCGCGGTGCTCTATGAGAAATATGCCTTCGAGTGCCACCTCATCGGCGAGATCGAAGAGGCCATCGAGGCGCAAGACCAGGCGCGCCTCCTGCATCAGGCTCAAGGCAACAGAGCGAAGGAAGGCGACTGCCTGAGATGGCTGTCGCGCTTTGCCTATCTGATGGGCGATCGCAAGGCCGCCGACGTCTTCGGCGAGCAGGCGGTGACGCTGCTGGAAACCGTGCCGGCCGGCGCAGAACTCGCCATGGCCTACTCCAACCTATCGCAACTGGCGATGCTGGCCGAGCGGCTGGACGAGGCGTTGCTGCTTGGCGAAAAGGCGGTCTCGCTTGCCGAGCGCATGAACCGGCCCGACATCGTCTGCCACGCGCTCAACAATCTCGGCAGCGCCGGGCAGTGGCTGGATCTGGCAGCGGGACGGCTGCACCTTGCCCGCAGCCTGGAGATCGCGCTCGAGCAGAATTTTCAGGAGCATGCGGCGCGCGCCTTCACCAACAGCGCCTGCAGCGAGATGAACCAGCTTGGCTTCGACGTCGCGCAGTCCTTCCTCGATCGCGGCATCAACTATTGCGTCGAAAACGATCTCGTCACCTGGCGCGATTATATGCGCGGCGTGCTGGCGCAGCTGCTGCTGCGCCAGGGGCAATGGGAAGAGGCCGCCACCGAGGCGCTCGATGTGCTGTCCAACGATCATGCGACCATGCTGGTCCGCTATCCCGCGTTGATTGCGCTGGCGAAGCTCAGGATACGGCGCGGCGATCCTTCGGCCGAACCGCTGTTGCAGGAAATGAAACAGTTCCTGGAAAAGGGCACGGAGCTGCAGCGGCTGGCGCCCTATGGTTGTGTCATGGCCGAGCGGGCATGGCTCGGGCAAGGCGACAGAGATGAGGCGCTGCGGCTGATCGATCTGGCCGAGAGCCTGTCACCGACACGGGCGGTCTTCAGCGACCTGGCGACATGGCGCCAGAAGCTGGCTCCGCATAGTCACCCCGGCGATACGTCAGGCATGGCCGCGCCCTACCAACTGCTTCTTGACGGCGACTGGCAGGGGGCGGCGGCGCTTTGGGCCGAGCTGAACGCGCCCTATGAACGCGGACTTGCCCTCGCCCAGGGCGACGAGGAGGCGCAGCGTTTGGCGCTGGAGATTTTCGAGAACCTCGGCGCCAGACCGGTGGCGCAGCATGTGCGTGAAACGATGCGGCGCAACGGCGTCAACAATATCGCCCGGGGGCCACGCCGCACGACGCGCGAAAATCAGGCCGGCCTGACCCAGCGCCAGATGGAAGTGCTGCAGCTGATCGAACGCGGTTTTTCCAACAAGCGGATTGCCGAGCAGCTGACCATCTCACCGAAGACGGTGGATCATCATGTGTCGGCGGTGCTGGGCAAGCTGGAGGCTGTTTCGCGCGGGGAGGCGACTGCTGCGGCGCGCGATTCGGGGTTGCTGTAGGAAGTCGTTCGGGAGGGACGGTATCGAAGGTCGGCGATCCTTCGCGCCCCCCTCTGCCCTGCCGGGCATCTCCCCCACGAGGGGGGAGATTGGATGTCGCGTCGGCTTTCGCCAATCCCCAAGGTTGAAGAAAAGGCGCTGTCAGCGCAGCTGCCGATCTCCCCCCGTGTGGGGGAGATGTCCGGCAGGACAGAGGGGGGCGCTGCCCCGCCAACCTATCAGTGATCAGGCGAACGCGCCGTGGCAGTGCTTGTACTTCTTGCCGGAGCCGCAAGGGCAGGCCTCGTTGCGGCCGACCTTGCCCCAGGTTGCCTGGTTGTTGGGGTCGCGATCTTCGGGAGCGACGATGGCGTTCTGTTCCTGACGGACCAGAAGCGCGGTCTCACCGCCTTCGAAGTCGTTCTCGCCGGTGGTGCCGTCGATATGGAGGCCGAACATCTCCGGCGCTTCCGGCGGCGGCGCTTCGGCCGCCTGGCGGACCAGTTCGACGCGCATCAATTGCGCCGTGACGGCCTGGCGCAGATTGCCCAGCATCGCCTGGAACAGTTCGAACGCCTCGCCCTTGTACTCCTGCAGCGGATCGCGCTGGGCGTAGCCGCGGAAGCCGACAACCGAACGCAGATGGTCGAGATTGACGATGTGCTCGCGCCAGAGGTGGTCAAGCGTCTGCAGCACCACCGAGCGCTCGACATAGGTCATCACGTCGGGGCCGAAACGCTCGGCGCGTTCCTTGGCGGCGGTGTCGGCCGCCTCAGTGATACGTTCGCGGATGTCGTCCTCGGCAATGCCTTCTTCCTTGACCCAATCCTCGATCGGCAGGTCGAGATTGAGGAATTCGGCGACCTCGGCCTTGAGGCCGGCGGCATTCCACTGCTCGGCATATGCGTTTTCGGGGATGGCCTTGGCGACGATCTCGTCGATGACGCCTTCGCGCATCTCGGCGATGATTTCGGTCAGGCCCTCGCCGTCCATCAGCTCGATGCGCTGCTCGAACACCACCTTGCGCTGGTCGTTGGAGACGTCGTCGTACTTCAGGAGGTTCTTGCGGATGTCGAAGTTGCGCGCTTCGACCTTCTTCTGCGCCTTTTCCAGCGCCTTGTTAATCCACGGATGGATGATCGCCTCGTCTTCCTTGAGGCCGAGCTTCTGCAGCATGCCGTCCATGCGCTCGGAGCCGAAGATGCGCATCAGGTCGTCCTGCAGCGACAGGAAGAATTTCGAGCGGCCTGGATCGCCCTGGCGGCCGGAGCGGCCGCGCAGCTGGTTGTCGATGCGGCGCGATTCGTGACGTTCGGTGGCCAGCACGTAGAGGCCGCCGGCGGCGAGCGCCTTTTCCTTGAGACGCGCGACATCCTCGCGGATTGCCTTTTCCATGGCTTCGCGCTCGGGTCCCTCGGGCATGTCGCCAAGTTCGTCGGCGATGCGCATCTCGGCATTGCCGCCGAGCTGGATGTCGGTGCCGCGGCCAGCCATGTTGGTGGCGATGGTGATGACGCCGGGCTTGCCGGCCTGGGCGACGATGGCCGCCTCGCGCTCGTGATGGCGGGCGTTCAGCACTTCGAAGTCCTTGAAGCCTTCCTTGCGCAGGCGCTCGGCCAGCTGCTCGGATTTCTCGATGGACGTCGTGCCGACCAGCGTCGGCTGGCCCTTGGCGCTGGCTTCGCGGATCTCCTTGACGATCGCCTTGTATTTTTCCTCTACCGTCCGGTAGACCTCGTCATCCTCGTCCTTGCGGATAACCGGCAAGTTGGTCGGGATCTCGGTGACGTCGAGATTGTAGATGTTGCCGAATTCCTCGGCCTCGGTCAGTGCCGTGCCGGTCATGCCGGCGAGCTTCTTGTAGAGGCGGAAATAGTTCTGGAAGGTGACGGAGGCCAGCGTCTGGTTCTCCGGCTGGATCGCCACATGCTCCTTGGCTTCCAGCGCCTGGTGCAAGCCTTCCGAATAGCGGCGGCCCGGCATCATGCGGCCGGTGAACTCGTCGATGATGACGATCTCGCCGTTGCGGACGATGTAGTCCTTGTCCCTTTGGAACAGCCGGTGCGCCTTCAGCGCATTGTTGACGTGGTGGACGATGGCGACGTTCTCGACGTCATAGAGCGACTCGCCCTTGAGCAGGTCGGCGTCGCGCAGCAGGTTCTCCAGCTTCTCGGTGCCTTCCTCGGTGAAGATCGAGGTCTTCTGCTTCTCGTCGATCTCATAATCCTGCGGCTGCAGCTGGATGATGAAGGTGTCGATGGTGTTGTACATTTCCGAACGGTCCTCGAGCGGACCGGAAATGATCAACGGCGTGCGCGCCTCGTCGACCAGGATGGAATCGACTTCGTCGACGATCGCGTAATTGTGGCCGCGCTGCACCATCTGGGCGCGCTCGTACTTCATGTTGTCGCGCAGATAGTCGAAGCCGAGCTCGTTGTTGGTGGCGTAGGTGACGTCGGCGGCGTAGGCGACGCGGCGCTCCTCGTCGGAGAGGCCGTGGACGATGACGCCGACCGAGAGGCCGAGGAACTTGTAGACGCGACCCATCCATTCGGAGTCGCGGGTGGCGAGATAGTCGTTGACGGTAACGACGTGGACGCCGTTGCCGGCCAGCGCATTGAGGTAGACGGGCAGCGTGGCGACCAGGGTCTTGCCCTCGCCGGTGCGCATCTCGGCGATGCCGCCATTGTGCAGCACCATGCCGCCGATCAGCTGCACGTCGAACGGGCGCATGCCGAGCACACGGCGTGCCGCCTCGCGCGCGGTGGCGAAGGCCGGCACCAAAAGATCGTCGAGGCTGGCCCCGTTGGCGATGTCCTGGCGGAATTTGTCGGTGCGTCCGACGAGCTCGGCGTCGGAGAGCGCCCGCATCTCGTTTTCCATGGCGTTGATCGCCTCGACACGGGGCCGGGTCGCCTTGACGCGGCGATCGTTTGAGGAGCCGAAAACCTTACGGGCGAGACCGCCGAGACTGACCATCCAATGGTCCTTTCGATAGAATTCTCAATCTTGAGACGGGTGCCGGCCGGCCCCATCACATCCGCGTGATACGCGGACGAACACAAAAAGCGCCCGGAAAACGGTTCTGGACGCAAAGTCGTTGGACAGATAAGAGGGGGCTCAACTGATGTCAACGCCGCGCTCGCCCTCGGGGTCGCGCCAAATTCCGCCACAATCAGGCTGATCTGCAAGCCCTTCCCGCTCTCGCAATCCCCCATTGGAGTTATCTTGATGTCCTTATTGTTCCGCCGTGCGTCGCTCGCCAGCCTTGGTCTGGCTTTCGGCCTGTCGGCTCTCTCCGTGTCGCCGCTGATGGCGGAAGATGCCGCCCCGGCGCAGCCGGCGGCCGCAGCACCCGCAGCCGCACCGGTCGATCCGAATGCCGTTGTAGCCACGATCGACGGTCAGACGCTGACCGAGGCAGACCTTGTGCTTGCCGAAGGCGAGCTGTCGCAGCAATTCGCCCAGCTTCCTCCCGAACAGCGCCGCGCCGCTGCCCTTTCGGCGGCCATCGAGATCCGCGTCATGGCCGCCCAGGCGGTCACCACCGGCCTCGACAAGGATCCTGATTTCCAGCGCCGCATGGCGTTCCTGCAGCAGCGTGCCTTGCATGGCGAGCTGGTCGAGAAGGGCGTCGTCAACAAGGTCACCGACGCCGAAATTCGCGCCCGCTACGACCAGGAAATCGCCAACACCCCGCCGGTCAATGAGGTGCATGCCCGTCACATCCTCGTGAAGACGAAGGAAGAGGCCGACGCGATCATCAAGCAGCTCGACGGCGGCGCCGATTTCCAGAAGCTTGCCAACGAGCACACCAGCGATCCCTCAGGCAAGACCAGCGGCGGCGATCTCGGTTGGTTCGGACCTGGCCAGATGGTGCCGGAATTCGACAAGGCCGCCTTCGCGCTCGAGGTCGGCAAATACACCAAGGAGCCGGTGCAGTCGCAGTTCGGCTGGCACGTCATCAAGGTCGAGGACAAGCGCGTCAAGCAGCCGCCGGCGTTCGACGACGTCAAGGACCAGGCCAAGCAGGCCGTCATCCGCGACAAGTATTTTGCGCTGGTCAAGTCGCTGCGCGCCGCCGCCAAGGTCGAGATTCCCGACGCGAACCTGAAAAAGGCGGTCGATACGCTGGAAAGCGCCAAGTAAGGCCTGAAAGACTTTGTAGTGGGGCGCGGCAGCCAAGGGTTGCCGCGCCCTTTTGCTTTTTAGCGCACGGCTATGCCGTGCATCACGTAGCGGACCGCGGCGCGTAGTGTTGCCTCGTCTTCGTCGAGGCGGTCGGTCAAAAGATGCGTCCAGGCAAAGGAGGCGATCAGGTCGGCGACAAGCTCGGCGTTGACATCGGCCGCAACCTCGCCGCGCGCCTTGGCGCGTTCGATCATCTGGCCGGTATGGGCGCGGCGGCCCCTGGCATAGTCGGCAAGGGCCGCGGCAGCGGCTGAATCCGACTGGGCTTCGGCGACCAGCGATCTGAACACGCTGCCCGACGACGTCTGGCGCCAGTGCGAGAACAGGTTTTTCAGGAAACCGACGAGGTCTTCCTCCAAATTGCCGGTGTCGGGAGTGTCGACGCGCTTGCCCCGCTGGTAAACTTCGAGCAGCAAGGCGGCC
Source organism: Mesorhizobium sp. P3_B5 (assembly GCF_056402815.1). Classification (NCBI taxonomy): domain Bacteria; kingdom Pseudomonadati; phylum Pseudomonadota; class Alphaproteobacteria; order Hyphomicrobiales; family Phyllobacteriaceae; genus Mesorhizobium; species Mesorhizobium sp. P3_B5. The sequence continues at coordinate 270,329 of NZ_JBFUGR010000007.1, forward strand.
TTGCTCGGCCACCAGCGGTAGATCGTCGGTTTTCCCGCACGCGCTCGCCGCGCCACGGCCTCTATCGAAAAGCCCGCATAGCCAGCCTCGACCAGCACCGCTTCGGCGGCATCGAGAATGGCGCCGGCGCTGTCGGGGTTGCGCCGCGCACCGATCGATCTGCGCCCGGGATCGGCATCATCGCCCATCTGTCTGTTCCCTGCGGACCATTTCTCCAGGGATCATATAGGGTCTCTTGATGAAACGAAACGATCCGTTTTATGCCCTGAGGCTGCGCTTATTTCATCGCTTCGGATGTTTCCGATGCGATGCGCCATTGCCCATCGGCCTTGACCAGACCCAGCGTCACCCGCGCCTTGCCTGTCAGCCGCGCTGCCGCTTTGTCTTTCGGCACATAATCGTAAGCCATGGCGAAAACCGCGTCGGCGCTGTCTTCGCCATGCGGCGTCACCTCAAGGCTGCCGGGCTCGAGATCGAACGACCATGAGGCAAATTGCGCGAACCAGTCGGTCTTGACCTTGATGAGGGCGTCCGTGTCGTAGCGGGTGCCGAAGATGGTGGCGGACGGGCTGTAAAGCCGCTTGACAGTTTCACGCATCGCTTTCGTGTCCGGCGCCAGATAGTCCTGGCGCAGGAAAGCCTCGATCGCGCCCTTGTCGCCGACGGAACGCTCCAGCGCCGCAACCTTTGTTTCGGGCGCGGGGCCGACAGCCGGCTTTATGTCCGCGACGGGTTCTCCGCCGGGCACGAATTCGAAGCGTTCGAGCAGCGAGCCTTGCTCCCAGGGGCGCTGCCCCTCGCGTGTTTCGGAGACCACGTCGCGGCGCACCGCGATCATCATGTCGTTGATGCTTTGGCCGGGTTCGGCGATGTGCCGCAGAAGCGCCGCGGCAAAGGGCGAATTGCGCCCGGTACCGTCCATGGCGACGGCGCCGGGCGCGGTCGAGAAGGCGATGAATGAGCCGCGCGTCGAATCGAACTGCGCCAGGCCGGCAAGAGCCGTTGCCGATCGCGTGGTGGCGGTCCGGCTCAGGCTGCGCGCAAACGGATTGTTGCGGCAGGCATCGAGAAATACCAGGCTGACTTTGGTCTGCTGTTCCATGATGTCGAGAACTTCGTCGATCGGCACGGCTTCGAGCTGCAGCTTGACCGGCATGTCGAGCCTGGCATCGACCGGGACGATGTAGTTGCGCCCTTCGACCTGCAGGCCATGGCCGGCATAGTAGAAAAGCCCGGCACCGGCGCCTTCCAGCGCGTCGGAAAACTCGCCGATCTTGCGTTCAAGCTCGCGCTTGCCGAGATCGTTGCCTTCGATGACCTCGAAACCGATGCTGCGCAGCTTGCCGGCAATGTCGAGCGCGTCGTTGACCGGATTGGTCAAGGTGCCGGCCTCGGCATAGGTGCCGTTGCCGATGACCAGCGCCACGCGCTTTTCCGGCTGCGCATCGGCGCTTAGGAGCAGAAGCCCCAGAAACGCCATCGCCAAGATCACCAGCCTGCCCATGGCCGGGATCATAACGCGAGAGGCCTCGCCGATGCCAACGGATTTGAAATGCAAGCTTAATCCAAGGTGGCTTGGCCCACGCCGAAAAGGCGAGAAAACGCCCTTGCGCCAGGCCGTGGTATCGGGCAAACCGGCCTTCCCCAGCGTTTTTCCGCCGCCCGAGGTCTCCATGTCCGCAACGATTTCGCCGCTCGCGCCGAAGAAATATCCCAAAATGCCTGCCATCGAGGGCGTGCGCATCGCCACCGCCGAGGCGGGGATAAAGTACAAGAACCGCACCGACCTGCTGGCCATGGTCTTCGATGCCGGCACCACGGTTGCCGGCGTGTTCACCAAGTCGAAATGTCCGTCGGCGCCGGTCGATTTCTGCCGGCAGAACCTTGCCGCCGGCAAGGCGCGCGTGCTGGTCGTCAATTCCGGCAACGCCAATGCCTTCACCGGCAAGAAGGGCCGCGCCTCCACGGCATTGACCGGCGAAGCGGCGGGCAAGGCCGCGGGCTGCACACCGGGCGAGGTGTTTTTGGCTTCCACCGGTGTCATCGGCGAGCCGCTCGACACGGCGAAGTTCAGCCATCTGCTGGCCGGGCTGGTCAAGGACGGCAAGCCGGACCAGTGGACCGAGGCGGCAAAAGCCATCATGACCACTGATACCTATCCGAAAGTGGCGACCGCGACGATCAAGCTTGGCGACACCGACGTCACCATCAACGGCATCGCCAAGGGCGCCGGCATGATCGCGCCCGACATGGCGACGATGCTCTCCTTCATCGCCACCGATGCGCCGATCGCCGCACCCGTGCTGCAGGATCTTTTGTCGCGCGGCACGGCCAAGACCTTCAACGCGGTCACCGTCGACAGCGACACCTCGACCAGCGACACCCTGCTGATCTTCGCCACCGGCGCTGCCGGCAAGCGTGGCGCGCCGGCGATCAGCGATCCCAGGGATGCCCGCCTCGGCGCGTTCCGCCGGGCGCTGGGCAAGGTGCTGAAATCGCTGGCGCTGCAGGTGGTGCGCGACGGCGAGGGCGCCCGCAAGCAGGTCGAAGTCACCGTCACCGGCGCGAAATCGGCCCGCTCGGCCAAGCGTATCGCGCTGTCCATCGCCAACTCGCCGCTGGTCAAGACGGCGGTCGCCGGCGAGGACGCCAATTGGGGTCGCGTCGTCATGGCCGTCGGCAAGGCCGGCGAACCCGCCGACCGCGACCTTCTGTCGATCTGGTTCGGCGACAACCGGCTGGCGCATGAGGGCGAGCGCGACGCCGGCTATTCCGAAGCGGCGACATCGGCCTACATGAAGCGCGACGAGATCCGCATCCGCGCCGATGTCGGCATCGGCCGCGGCAAGGCGACGGTGTGGACCTGCGATCTCACCAAGGAGTATGTCGCCATCAATGGCGACTATCGGAGCTGATGGTGGTGGTCCCCAGACATCCGGCAAGCGTGCTCGCGACCGTGCGCCGCTACGAGGCGGCCGGCTTTCGCGCCTGGCCGGCAGCGGCTGTCCACTATGACGGCACCTGGGTGGTGCGGCTGACGGCCGGCCATCCGGCCAAGCGGCTGAACTCGGTCAATCCGCTCGATCCCGGCGATATCCAGCACATTGCCGAGCGTATCGGTCGCGCCAGTCGTCGTTTCGAGGCCTATGGCAGGCCGTTGACCTTCCGCATCTCGCCGCTGTCGGGACCTGATCTTTCCAACCATCTCGACAGCGAAGGCTGGAGCACCTTTGACGAATCGCTGGTGATGCGGTTGCCGCTGGCGGACGCGCAGCTCGACGCCGCCATGGACCAGATCCCGTTGAAGGACATCAGCCGCTTCATCGGCGCGTCGCTCAAGGTCAGCGGTTCGGATGTGTCGCTGCGGCCAGGCCTGTCGGAGATCATCGGCGCCATCCAGCCGGAGGCCGGGCTGTTCGCGCTCGAAGAGGGGACCGAGCCGTTGGCGACGCTGATCTGCGTCCATGACGGCGATCTCGCCGGATTGTTCGAGATCGCCACCGACAGGTCGGTGCGCAACCGCGGCCATGGCCGCCACCTCATCCTGTCGGCGCTGAAATGGGCGCGGCTGCGTGGCGCCCGCGAAGCCTGGCTGCAGGTCGAGGCGGTCAATGTGCCGGCGCTGGGGCTTTATCATTCGCTCGGCTTCAATGAAGTCTATCGCTATCACTATCGCCGGCCGCCCGGGGCATGAGCGGCGCGAACCCTGCCGGCAAGCGCCTGCTGCTGGTCGCCGCCTGTGCGCTTGTCGATACCGATGGCCGCGTGCTGCTGGCGCAGCGCCCCGAAGGCAAGCAACTTGCCGGCCTTTGGGAGTTCCCGGGCGGCAAGGTCGAACCCGGCGAGACGCCGGAGCAATGCCTTGTGCGCGAATTGCATGAGGAAATCGGCATCGAAACCGAGATCCCGTGCCTGGCACCGCTGACCTTCGCCAGCCATTCCTATGATGATTTTCATCTGCTGATGCCATTGTTCGTCTGCCGCCGTTTCCGAGGCATTGCGCAGCCAAGGGAAGGGCAGGTGCTGAAATGGGTGCGGCCAAAGCAGATGCGCGACTATCCGATGCCGCCGGCCGACGCGCCGCTTATCCCGTTCCTCATCGATCTGCTGTGATCCGCGGCCACTGCCTTGGTTTAGGCAGCGTTAATGGAAGTTTTATCTTGCCGTGAAAGATTGAGGGAAGGGCCAAGTCTGGCCGCGCGTTGATTCGCTGGGGAGCGATTGCATGAGCCTCGACAAGGACTGGGACTCGATCCGGCCCGATCGCAGCCGCGCCGCTGATGCCGGCATGGGCATCTTGCGCGTCACGCTGCTGTTCGGCTCAGCCGCTGTAGCGCTGGCCTTGATCGCGACCCCCTTCCTCGACGGCCTGCGGTCGCAATCCGACCGTGACGGTTTTGCTGGTGGCCTCGACATGACGAGCACCGGCTCGATCGGCCATCGCGACACCTATACGCTGCGCAGAAGCGTGCTGCAGCCGCTGCCCAGTTCGATCTGCGTGATCCGCGCAAACGGCAAGCGCAGCGGTGATTGCTGAAGAACATAGTCAAAAAAGTCTTGGGGCCATCCCTGGTGAAGGCCCTGTTTCACCGCCTGTTAAGCTTGTGCCGTTAACCTTTCTTAACAGGTCGGCGTTAGGGTTCCTGACAAGAGGGATCGACGATCATGAAACCACTACTGCAACGATTTCTGGAAGATGAAACTGGCGCCACGGCCATAGAATATGGCCTGATCGTCGCTGTATTGTCGCTCGTCATCGTCGGCGGCGTCGGTAGGGTCGGCAATGCGATCCAGTTCCTGTTCAGCGACACCAACAGCAAGCTTGCCAACGCCTTCGCTGGGAACTGAACTCCGTCAGCGTCGGTCTGGATTTTCCAGTATCGTCTTCAACGACAGCTTCGCCGAGCCCGGCTTCAGCGGCTTTTGTTGCGAGGCATCGGGCGCCCAGCCGGACATCCACACGATCGAGAAACTCGCCCTGACGCGGCCATCGGCGTCCGAAAACCGCTCGGCGTAGATTTCGGCGGCGCGCGCAAACAGTTTTCGTGTGCCCGGCCGTCGGCTGCGGTCGACGAGCGAGCTGGTTTCGCCCATGGCTCTGAGATCGGCGAGCAATCCAAACAGGCTGTCGTACCGCACCGCCACCGTCTCGACATCGGTAACCGGCAGCGCCAAGCCGGCGCGTTGCAAAAGCGCGCCGGCGTCACGGACATCGGTGAACGGAATGACGCGCGGACTGGCGCCGCCGTAAAGCTCGGTCTCCGCGGCGAGCAGGCTTTCACGCAATTCGAACAGCGTGCCGGCGCCGGCAAAGGCGCCGAGGAAAAGCCCGTCCGGACGCAATGCGCGGCGGATCTGCACCAGCATGCCGGGAATGTCGTTCATCGCCTGCAGCGACAAGAGCGAGACGACGAGGTCGAGGCTTTCCGCCGGGAAAGGCACTGTTTCCAGCGGCGCCAGCAGGCCTGGCCCGCCATCCAGGAAAGCCGGGTCCGCCTCGACGCGCACGATATCCGTCACCTTGCCGCTCTCGGCGACCACGCCGGTCGCTGTCTGCGTCTGGCAAAACAGTATTGCCGCCTTGGCGAATTGGCGCTCGACCGCCCCCAGCCGATCGGCAAGGTCTTCTGCCACCCGGCGCATCAGAAAATCGGCGCCGCCCGCCGGGCGCGCCAAAGCCCGGCGCTTGCGCGCCAGCCAGAGCGGGGTGTCGATTATCGGCTGCAACGGATGGGTTCCTGTTTTTCCGCACCGATCATGTGGTGCTATAGTGGTACGGAGACCAACCACGTGGCCGATCCCATGCCAGAGATCAAGAGTATTGCTCGAAAGGCATTGGACTGGCCGGCGCGCATCCTGTTTCCGCCGGTCTGTGCCGGCTGCCGCCGCCATGTCTCGCAACCCGGCGTGCTGTGCGGCGCCTGCTGGCCGAAGCTCAGGCTTCTGGAGCGGCCATGGTGCGCGGTGATGGGCACGCCGTTCACCCACGATATGGGCGAAGGGTTCCTGTCGGCCGAAGCGATCGCCGATCCGCCGCCCTTCGACCGGGCGCGGGCCGCCGTCGCCTATTCAGGTGTCGCCCGCCAGATGGTGCAAGGGCTGAAGTACCAGGATCGCACCGATCTGGCGCCGTGGATGGCGCGCTGGATGCTGCGCGCCGGGTCCGAACTGATCGCCGACGCCGATATGGTCGTGCCGGTGCCGCTGCACTGGCGGCGCTTTTTCAGGCGCCAGTTCAACCAGTCGGCCGAACTGGCCAGGGCGGTATCGCAGCTCAGCAGATTGCCGTTTTCACCCTCGGCAATCCGCCGCGTCAAACTCACCCGCCAGCAGGTCGGGCTGGAGCGGCACGAGCGCGAGGATAATGTGCGCGCCGCCTTCCGCGTGCCTGGCGAGGCGGAAATCCAGATCGCCGGGCGCCGGGTGCTTTTGATCGACGACGTCTACACCACCGGCGCCACCGTGCGTGCGGTCGCCAAGGCGCTGAAGAAGGGCGGCGCCGGCGCGGTCGACGTGCTGACCTTTGCGCGTGTGCTGCCGGGGGACTTTCGGCCCGACGAGTCCGCGACTATATAGTGGAAAGTGCCAAGACAAGGCAGGACTGCTGACCGATGATCGATGTGACGATCTACACCAGGATGATGTGCGGCTATTGCGTAGCGGCCAAGCGGCTGCTCGAGCGCAAGGGCGTCGCTTACACCGAGCACGACGCTTCCTTCTCGCCGGAACTGCGCCAGGAAATGATTTCCCGCGCGCAAGGCCGCTCGACCTTCCCGCAGATTTTCATCGGCGACACGCATGTCGGCGGCTCCGACGAGCTCCACGCATTGGAGGCGCAGGGGCGGCTGGACAAGCTGCTCGCCAACGGTTCGACCAGGTAGGGACATGACGATGGGTGCTTTCAAGGCGGCGGCGATCCAGATGCGTTCGGGCGAGAACCCGGAGCGCAACGCGGTCGATCTGGAGCGAATGGTGCGCGACGCGGCAGGCCAGGGCGCGACCTACATCCAGACACCGGAAATGACCGGTGCGCTGATCCGCGACAAGGAGGCGCGTGCCGCTTCCTTCACCTCCGAGGACAAGGACATCATCGTCTCGACGTCGCGGAAGCTGGCCAAGGAGCTCGGCATCTTCCTGCATATCGGCTCGACCGCCATCCTGCGTGCCGACGGCAAGCTGGCAAACCGCGCGCTTTTGTTCGGGCCGGACGGCGCGACGCTTGCGGTCTACGACAAGATCCACATGTTCGACGTCGATCTCGACAATGGCGAGAGCTGGCGCGAGTCCGCCGCCTATGAGCCGGGCACCGAGGCCGTCGTCACCGAGATCGACGGCGCCAGGCTTGGCTTTGCCGTCTGCTACGATCTGCGCTTTCCGCAATTGTTCCGCGCCGAGGCGCTTGCCGGCGCCGATGTGCTTTCGGTGCCCGCCGCCTTCACCCGCCAGACCGGCGAAGCGCACTGGCATGTCCTTCTGCGGGCACGGGCCATCGAGAACGGCGCCTATGTCGTCGCTGCCGCGCAAGGCGGCGTGCATGAAGACGGTCGCGAGACCTACGGCCATTCGCTGATCGTCGACCCGTGGGGCCGCATCATCGCCGAGGCCGCGCATGATGAGCCGGTGGTGATCGTCGCCGAGATCGATCCGGCGCAGTCGCTGGCCGCGCGCAAGAAGATCCCCAATCTCAAGAACGCCCGCGACTTTGCCGTCAATGCCGGCTCGGTGGAAGCGCCGCGCCTGAGAGGGGCGGCCTCGTGATCCGCTTTTCCCTGATCTGCGAGCACGAGCACGAATTCGAAGGCTGGTTTCGCAGCAATGACGATTTCGACCGCCAAAAGAAGCGCGGTTTCGTCGATTGCCCGGCCTGCGGTTCGCACAAGGTCGACAAGGCACTGATGGCGCCGGCCGTTTCCACCGGGCGCAAGCAGGAAAAGATCGCTCTGGCCATGGGCGAGGCGCAGAAGCAGGCATTGGCGCAATTGAAGGCGATGGCCGAGAAGGTGCGCGAGAACGCTGACTATGTCGGTGACAAGTTTGCCGAGGAAGCGCGCAAGATCCATTTCGGCGAAAGCGATGCGCGCGGCATCTATGGCGAGGCGACACTGGATGAAGCCAAGAGCCTGGCCGAGGACGGCGTCGAATTCATGCCGATCCCGAGTTTTCCCGACGACCGGAACTGATCGGTCAGCTCACGCTGCCTATCAATTTCTCAAGCAGCTGAGCCAGCGTCTCCCGCTCGGTTTGCGTCAGGCCGGCGAGGATTTCGTGCTCGTTGGCGACGTGGGCGGCGATGGCCTCATTGATCAAGGCAAGACCCTTTTCGGTCAGCCGCACGACAATGCCGCGCCGGTCGCTGGGATGCGGGCCTCGCAAGGTCAACCCGACCTTTTCCAGCCGGTCGAGCCGGTTGGTCATGGCGCCCGAGGTTACCATCGTCGCCTCATAGAGCGCGGTCGGCGTCAGCGCGTAGGGCGATCCGGAGCGCCGCAGCGTCGCGAGCACGTCGAATTCGCCGGCTTGCAGCCCGAAGCGGGCAAACAGCGGGGCGAGGCGCTCGCGCGCGATCTGTGAAGACGCCTCGTTCAATCGGCCAAGCACCGCCATCGGCGAGACGTCCAGATCTGGCCGCTCCCGTTTCCACTGCTCGATCGCCTTTGCCGCGCGATCCATCTGTCTCACCGTTAAATATCTTGACGTTAAGAATCTCTGCGCTATCTTATCTCAAGATACAACACCGGCCAAGTGCCGCAAGTGAGTAACGGGGCCATCCGATGAAATTTCTCTGGGATTCGGCGTTCGGCCTGCTGGTCGTCACCGGCGGGCTGCTCGGCCTGACATTGCCATTCGGCAAGCTGGCCACAGTGGCCGGCGTTCCCGCCATGGTCTGGGCCTTCGTCATTTCGCTTGGCGCCGGCGGCGTTCTGTTGTGCTCGTTGCTGTTGCGCGGTCAGCGCATCCGGCTGACCCCACATAAATTGCGCTACTTCTTCATCACCGCGACAGTGTCCTACGCCTTCCCCAATCTGTTGATGTTTTCGGCCATCCCACATCTTGGCGCCGGCTACACCGGCATCATGTTCACGCTGTCGCCGGTGATTACGCTGGTGTTCTCGATCCTGCTGCGTGTCCGGCGCCCCAATATGCTGGGTGTCGTCGGCATTGCCGTCGGCTTCGTCGGCGCCGTCATGGTGGCGGTGACACGCGGCGAAGCCGGCCAGCCGGCCGAATTTTTCTGGGTGGCGATGGGGCTGCTGATCCCGGTCAGCCTGGCCGCCGGCAACATCTACCGCACGGTCGATTGGCCCGAGGGGACCGGCCCGATCGAGCTTGCCGTCGGCAGCCATCTGGCGTCGGCCGCGATTCTGCTCACGGGGATTCTGGTTTTGCTGGGTGGCAGTGCGTTCGGCCCGCTCGGTGGCGTGCCGCTGGTGGTCGCAGCCCAAGTCGCATCGGCGTCAGCTATGTTCGTCTTCTTCTTCCGGTTGCAGGCGGTCGGCGGTCCGGTCTATCTCAGCCAGATCGGCTATGTGGCGGCGGCGGTCGGGCTGTTTGCCGGGACGATCTTTCTCGGCGAGCACTATCAACTGCTGACCTGGGCCGGCGCCGTCATCATCACCGCCGGCGTGTTCCTCACCACAAAGGCGCAAAGCCAGAAGGGCTGAACTTCTGGGGCGCTATCAACGCGGGCTTGCGTCGAAGATTTTCCTGAGAGCTGGCGACGCAACATTTCGCCAGGACATACGCACTGCGCTGCGGAACGTCAGCTCGTCGCAGGCATCGAGCATGATCGACGTCCAGCCTTTTTGTCCCCAGCCGCCCGGCACAGGCTTGAAAATCAGCGGTTCGGCTGCAGTCATCATGTCTTGCTGGTCGCGGTCGAGCTTGATCACGGCGCGATCGTTTTCGGGCAGCGACATGAAGATGCGATTGCGTACCCGGAAGTCGGCCTTGCCGAAATGCGATTTCTCGACGGCTTCGGGAAGTTCAAGCGTCAGCTGTCGGGCTCTGCCAGTGTCCACGGCCTGACAATCTCCAGATCAACCCTCAGACCGAGCCTTTTTCGGCCAGCACCATGTAGTTGACGTCCATGTCCTTCGAACGCTGCCAGCGATCGGCGAGCGGATGGTAGACGACGCCGGTGCGGTCGATGATGGTCAGGCCGGCGCCGCCAAGCGCCTTTTCGAGCTCTTCCGGGCGCACCAGCTTGCCGAACTGGTGGGTGCCGCGCGGCAGCCAGCGCAGCACATATTCGGCGCCGATGATGGCCAGGCCCAGCGCCTTCAGCGTGCGGTTGATGGTGGCCACGAACATGATGCCGCCGGGTCTGACCATCTCGCCGCACTTGCCGACGAACAGGTCGATGTCGGCGACGTGCTCGACCACTTCCATATTGAGGATGACGTCGAATTTTTCCCCGGCGTCGGCCAGATCCTCGGCGGTGGTGGCGCGATAGTCGACGCTGACGCCGGCCTCTGCCGCATGCAGTTTGGCCACTTCGATGTTGGTGACCGAGGCGTCGGCGCCGACCACWTCGGCGCCGAGCCGCGCCATCGGCTCGCACAACAGCCCGCCGCCGCAGCCGATGTCGAGGAAGCGCAGGCCCTCGAACGGTCGCGCCGCGCGCGGGTCGCGGCCGAAGCGTGCCGCCACCTGGTCGCGGATATAGGATAGCCGGACCGGATTGAACTTGTGCAGCGGGCGGAACTTGCCGTTGGGGTTCCACCATTCGGCGGCTAAAGCGGAGAAGCGTTCCACTTCTCCGGCATCGATCGTCGATCGTCGGGGCTCTGGCATCGCTTGGTCTCCCGCGGACTCACAAATAAGGCGCGATCGGACGCAAACCGGCTCGCGCTCTGGTCGCTAGGAAGTCGGGCGTAGGGGAGGGAAAGTCAAGGCAACAATTTTTTCGCCGCCAGCCACTGCTGACGGAAGGTGTCATTGCCGCGATGGATCAAAATGTCGTTATCATGGCCGATCGTGAAGCATTGTGAACCCATCTCCAGGGACGGGCGATTCTCCCGGGTTTCCCACAGTCCTTGCGGATGGTCCCTGTTTTGGCTAAGGAGGCCGCGCATCCAGCGGCTCGGCCTGACTGGGCGCGTTCTTTCCGCTTTCGGCCTTCGGTCCGGCATTCAGTCAAAGGCATTTCGCTTCCATGGCGCGCATCGTGATGAAATTCGGCGGAACCTCCGTCGCCGACATCGCCCGCATCCGCAATGTGGCGCGCCATGTCAAACGCGAGGTCGACGCCGGCCATGAGGTGGCGGTGGTGGTCTCGGCGATGGCCGGCAAGACCAACGAGCTGGTCGGCTGGACGCGTGAAGCCTCGCCGATGCACGATGCGCGCGAATATGACGCCGTCGTCGCCTCCGGCGAGCAGGTGACCGCCGGTCTGCTGGCGATCACGCTGCAGAACATGGGCGTGCATGCCCGTTCCTGGCAGGGTTGGCAAATCCCGATCAAGACCGACAACGCGCATGGCGCGGCGCGCATTCTCGACATTGACGGAGCGTTTTTGATCAAGCGTTTCGGCGAGGGCCAGGTGGCCGTGGTCGCCGGGTTCCAGGGCATTGGACCCGACAACCGCATCGCGACGCTCGGCCGCGGTGGCTCCGACACCAGTGCGGTGGCGATTGCGGCGGCGGTCAAGGCCGACCGCTGCGACATCTACACCGATGTCGACGGGGTCTATACGACCGATCCGCGCATCGAGCCGAAGGCCCGGCGGCTGGCCAAGATTTCGTTCGAGGAAATGCTCGAAATGGCCTCGCTCGGCGCCAAGGTGCTGCAGGTGCGCTCGGTCGAGCTTGCCATGGTGCACAGGGTGCGTACTTTCGTGCGGTCGTCCTTCGACGATCCCGATGCGCCCGGAATGGGGGATTTGCTCAATCCGCCGGGAACGCTCATTTGCGACGAGGAAGAGATCGTGGAACAGCAGGTCGTCACCGGAATTGCCTACGCCAAGGACGAGGCGCAGATCTCACTGCGCCGTGTCGGTGATCGCCCGGGCGTTGCCGCCGGCATCTTCGGGCCGCTGGCCGAGGCCAACATCAATGTCGACATGATCGTCCAGAACATATCCGAGGATGGCAAATTTACCGACATGACCTTCACCGTGCCGTCCGGCGATGTCGACAAGGCGCTTGCCGTGCTCGAACGCCTGAAGGCCACGATCGGCTACGATGTCGTGCAGTCGGAAGCTGGCATGTCGAAGGTCTCGGTCATCGGCATCGGCATGCGCAGCCATGCCGGCGTCGCTGCCACCGCCTTCAAGGCGTTGGCCGACAAGTCGATCAACATCCGCGCCATCACCACCTCCGAAATCAAGATTTCGATCCTGATTGACGGTCCCTATACCGAACTTGCGGTTCGCACTTTGCATTCCGTCTACGGTCTGGATAAGCAGTAACGAGACAGAGTCGGTTGTTGCGTTTGTGCCAGTGCGCGAGGAAGCTGCGCTGGCCAAGAAGCCATTGGAGAACAAGCCGCGATGCGTGATACGGCCAGTGGCCCGCGCGTTTTGCTGAAACGGCTCCGCGAGCTCATGCAGGAGCCGCTGGAGCCGCAGGAGCGGCTCGACCGGATCGTGCGCGACATCGCCTCCAACATGGTCGCCGAAGTCTGCTCGCTCTATGTGCTGCGCTCCGATTCGGTGCTGGAACTCTATGCCACCGAAGGTCTGAACCCGAACGCCGTCCATTTGGCGCAGTTGCGGCTCGGGCAAGGTCTGGTGGGTACGATTGCGGCCAGTGCGCGGCCTCTCAACCTTTCCAACGCGCAGGAACATCCGGCCTTCGCCTACCTGCCCGAGACCGGGGAAGAGATCTACAATTCCTTCCTCGGCGTGCCGGTGCTGAGGGCAGGGCGGACCTTGGGCGTGCTGGTGGTGCAGAACAAGACCATGCGCCACTACCGCGACGACGAGGTCGAGGCGCTGGAAACGACGGCGATGGTGATCGCCGAGATGATCGCCACCGGCGACCTCGCCCGGCTGACCCGGCCCGGGCTGGAACTCGATCTGCGCCGTCCGGTGAGTTTCACCGGCCTGTCCTTCAATGACGGCGTCGGGCTTGGCCATGTCGTGCTGCACGAGCCGCGTATCGTCGTCACCAATCTGTTCAACGAGGACAGCGAGGAAGAGGTCCGCCGGCTCGAGACGTCGCTTGGTTCGCTCAGGCTTTCCATCGATGACATGCTGGAGCGCCGCGACGTCGCCTTCGAGGGTGAGCATCGCGAGGTGCTCGAAGCCTATCGCATGTTCGCCAACGACCGTGGCTGGGTGCGCCGGCTGGAAGAGGCGATCCGCAACGGCCTGACGGCGGAAGCCGCCGTCGAAAAAGTGCAAAGCGACATGCGCGCCCGCATGCTGCACATGACCGATCCCTATCTGCGCGAGCGCATGAGCGACTTCGACGATCTCGCCAACCGGCTGCTGCGCCAGTTGATGGGCCGCGGACCGGACGATGTCGCGGCCTCGCTGCCGAAGGACGCCATCATCGTCGCCCGCTCGATGGGCGCCGCCGAACTGCTCGACTATCCCAGGGACAAGCTGCGCGGCGTGGTGCTTGAGGATGGCGCTGCGACCAGCCACGTCGTCATCGTGGCGCGCGCCATGGGCATCCCCGTCGCCGGCCAGATGAAGGGCGCCGTTTCCATGGCGGAAAACGGCGATGCCATCATCGTCGACGGCGAGGAAGGCACCATCCATCTGCGCCCGCAGCCCGACCTCGAAGCCGCCTATGCCGAAAAGGTCCGCTTCCGGGCGCGGCGGCAGGAGGTCTACCGCGAACTGCGCAAGAAGCCGTCGGTGACCAAGGACGGCGTGCAGGTCGACCTGTTGATGAATGCGGGTCTCGCCGTTGACCTGCCGCAGCTGGCCGAAGCAGGTGCCGCCGGCATTGGCCTGTTCCGCACCGAACTGCAATTCATGGTCGCCTCGACCTTTCCGCGCGCCGAAGCCCAGGAGCGACTCTACCGCGATGTGCTCGAAGCGGCGCGCGGCAAGCCGGTTACCTTTCGCACCATCGATATCGGCGGCGACAAGGTGCTGCCTTACTTCAAGGGCGCGATCCAGGAAGAAAACCCGGCGCTTGGCTGGCGCGCCATCAGGCTGACGCTCGACCGGCCGGGCCTGCTCAGAACCCAGATCCGTGCTTTGCTGAAGGCGTGCGGCGGCCGCGAATTGAAGCTGATGCTGCCGATGGTGACCGAACTTGGCGAGATCGCGCAAGCGCGCGAGATCATCGACCGCGAGGTGCGGCATCTCTCCCGCTTTGCCCACCATCTGCCGACCAGCCTCAAGCTCGGCGCCATGCTGGAAGTGCCGTCGCTGCTGTTCCAGCTCGACGAATTGATGAAGGCGGTCGATTTCGTCTCGGTCGGCTCGAACGATCTGTTCCAGTTTGTCATGGCGGTCGATCGCGGCAACACGCAGCTCTCCGACCGCTTCGATACGCTGTCGACGCCGTTTCTGCGGGTTTTGAAGCAGATCGCCGATGCCGGGGTTCGCAACAACACGCCGGTGACCTTGTGCGGCGAGCTCGCCGGAAAACCCATATCCGCTATGGCGCTGATCGGCCTCGGCTATCGCTCGATTTCGATGTCGCCGGCCTCGATCGGTCCGGTCAAGGCGATGCTGACCGAACTGCCGCTGGACGAATTGCAAGCCTTCTTCGACGACAATCTGATGGCCCCGCCGCAAGGATTGCCGATGCGGGCGCTGCTGCAGGCCTTTGCCGACGACCGCTCGATTCCGCTATAGCATCTCGCCATGATCAACCTGCCCCGCGACCGTATGGATCAAGTCGTCAAGCGTTTCGAGATGCTCGAAGCGCAGATGTCGGCCGGGCCGGCTGCCGACGCCTATGTGAAAATGGCGTCGGAATACGCAGAGATCCAGGACATGGTGGCCAAGGTCCGGTCGCTGCGCTCGGCCGAGCATGAGCAGGCCGATCTGGAGGCGATGCTCGCCGACAAGGGCACCGACGCCGAGATGCGAGCACTGGCCGAGGCCGATCTGCCAGCGGTCAAGGAGCGCATCGAGGCGCTGCAGCAGGACATCCAGATCCTGCTTCTGCCCAGGGATGCCGCCGACGACAAGAACGCCATTTTGGAAATCCGCGCCGGTACCGGCGGCGACGAGGCGGCACTGTTCGCCGGCGACCTGTTTCGCATGTATGAGCGCTATGCGGCGGCACGCGGCTGGCGTTTCGAGGCGGCATCGGCCAGCGACGGCGATGCCGGCGGCTTCAAGGAAATCATCGCCACTGTGTCGGGCAAGGGCGTCTTTGCCCATCTGAAGTTCGAATCCGGCGTGCACCGCGTGCAGCGCGTGCCGGCGACCGAGGCCAGCGGGCGCATCCACACTTCGGCGGCGACGGTCGCGGTGCTACCCGAGGCCGAAGAGGTCGACATTGACATCAAGGCCGAAGACATCCGAATCGATACGATGCGCGCTTCGGGTTCCGGCGGCCAGCACGTCAACACCACCGATTCGGCGGTGCGCATCACCCATCTGCCAACCGGCATCATGGTGGTGCAGGCGGAAAAGTCGCAGCACCAGAACCGGGCGAAAGCCATGCAGATCCTGCGTGCGCGGCTCTATGACCTCGAACGCGGCAAGGCCGATGAGGAGCGCTCGGAATCGCGCAAGTCGCAGGTCGGTTCGGGCGACCGCTCGGAGCGCATCCGCACCTACAATTTCCCGCAAGGCCGCGTCACCGACCATCGCATCAATCTGACGCTCTACAAGCTGGAGCGGGTGATGATGGGCGAACTCGACGAGATCATCGACGCGCTGCTTGCCGATCATCAGTCGAAGCTGCTCGCCGATATGGGCGTCGATGGCTGATATCTTGCCCGGCAAGCTCGGGCTGCTGCTCAAGGCGGCGCGGGAACGACTTGCGCTGGCCGGTGTCGCCGATCCGGCGCTCGATGCCAGGCTGATCGTCGAGCATTTTTCCGGCACGAGCCGCACGCAGGCTATCGCAAATCCAGAGCAGGCGGTCGATGCCGGCATGGTCGCCGCGATTGATGCCGCCTTGCGCCGGCGTATCCTGGGCGAGCCGGTGCACCGCATCCTCGGGTTTCGCGAGTTCTACGGCTTGCGGCTGTCACTGTCGCCGGACACGCTGGAGCCGCGGCCGGATACCGAAACGCTGGTCGAGGCGATCCTGCCCTTGGTCAAGACGACAGCGGAGCAGCAAGGCGGATGCCGCATCCTCGATCTTGGCACCGGCACCGGCGCCATTGCTCTGGCACTACTCAGCGCCGTACCGGCCGCCATCGCCACCGGCGTCGATGTTTCAGAGGGCGCGCTGGAAACCGCCATGCGCAATGCGTGGGATCTGGGTCTTGGCGGCCGGTTCGAGGCGCTCCACTCCAACTGGTTCGAAAAAGTTTGCGGCCGATACCATGTAATTGCCGCAAACCCTCCCTATATACCGTCTCAAGACATTGGAAATCTGCAGGATGCAGTCCGCGATTTCGACCCGCACAAGGCCCTTGATGGCGGCGCGGACGGTCTTGGCCCCTACAGGATCATCGCTGCCGAGGCGGCAAGGTTTCTGGAAGCTGAAGGCAGGATAGCGGTCGAGATCGGCCATACGCAGCGCCAAGAGGTTACAGATATATTCGCATCGGCCGGCTATGTGCTGGCCGGGGCGTTCCGCGATCTTGGTGGTAACGACAGGGTTTTGATCTTTGAACTGTGAATGCCTTGATGCAGTGCGAAAAAAGCGCTTGGCAATGCCGGGGAATGCGGCTAGGGTCGCCATAACCGGATGAGACGAAGCAGGCAGTGCTCTTAGCGATTCGGTTTTCCTTGGAAATAGCTGCCTTCTTGCGCAAACGACGCCCAAGCTTCGTGCGGGAATCGTCCGGCAAGTGATGTAACCGGAACAGGATGACACGTGGCGCCAACGCAATTGATGCGGGCGAACGCCGGTGAAGAAACGAAACGGCTGGCTGCATGAGCGCCTCCGTTCGTGAAGAGTTTTTCGAAAATTTCAAAATGAAGAGAGTCGAATGAGGCCACAACAGCAGAACAGGCGCATGCGCGGTCGCAACAACAATGGCGGCGGCGGTGGCAACAACAATAACAACAACAACAACCGCAAGGGGCCAAATCCCCTGACGCGCAACTACGAGAGCAACGGCCCGGACGTGAAGATCCGTGGATCGGCTCAGCAGATCGCCGAAAAATACGCCACCCTTGCCCGTGACGCGCAGAGCTCCGGCGATCGGGTCATGGCGGAAAACTATCTCCAGCATGCCGAGCACTACAACCGCATCATCGCCGCCGCACAGGCGCAGTTGCCGATCCAGAACGCGCAGCAGAACCGCGACGATTTTGACGATGACGGCGACGACGATCGCGACGATTTCGACAATTCCGGCAACAACAACGGCAATGAGACACAGGCTCCGGTGGTCAATCACGGTGCCGGTCCGCAGCCGGTCATCGAGGGCCCGCCGGCCGAGCTGGCGTTCAACCAGGAAAACAGCCGCGACAATCGCAACAATCGCGACAACAATGGCCGCGACAATAGTGGCCGAGACAACAATGGCGGGCGCCATCGCGACCGCCGTCCCGGTGGTGGCTATGGCCAGAACGGCCAACGTGGCGACAATCCGCGCAATGAGCAGGGTGGTCAACGCTTCGACCAGAGCCGACCCAATGAAACGCCTGTGCAGGCGGAAACCGTTTCGCAGGCCGACACCGGCTTCGTGCCTCAGACCGAAACGGGTTTCGTGCCCCGGACCGAAGCGAGTTTCGTGTCCCAGGCCGAACCTGTTTTCGTGGCCGAGCCCGTACCAATGTTTGATAGTTTTTCGCCGGCGGCTCTTGCCGCTCAGGCTGAACTCAACGAAGCCGCCGCTGAAAGCGGCGCTGCACGCCGGCCGAAGCGTCCGCGCCGTCCGCGCCTAAACGCCGACCAGGTGGATGGCGGCAATGACACTGCAGCAGCAGACGCGGATACGGCGCCGGCTGAAGACAATGGTGGCGAACCGGCCGCTGTCGTCGTCGACAACTGATCAATCAAGGCTTTCGGATAGCGCTAGACGGCGGGGAGAAATCTCCGCCGTTTTTGTTTTGCCGGCCTGTGGAATATTGTGCGTTGACCGATATCAAGGCGTCTTGAGAGACCGTAGCCTATACACCATATCTCGCGTGAACAGGACCCGGCTCGAACGAGCGGGTCCGTCACCGCAATCTGATCCGGTGCCGCAAAGCGGGCCGGTGATGGAAGGAGACAGATATGAACCTTGAAAAATACTCCGAGCGCGTTCGCGGCTTCATCCAGTCCGCGCAGACCATGGCGCTTTCGCGCAATCACCAGCAATTCACCCCAGAGCATATGCTCAAAGTCCTCGTCGACGACGATGAGGGGCTGGCGGCATCGCTCATCGAGCGCGCCGGCGGCAACGTCCGCGACGTCAAGCTCGGCGTCGAGACGGCACTCGAGGCGATGCCCAAGGTGGAAGGCGGCAATGGCCAGCTCTATCTGGCGCAGCCGCTGGCCAAAGTGTTTTCGACCGCCGAGGAACTGGCCAAGAAGGCTGGCGACAGCTTCGTTACCGTCGAACGGCTGTTGCAGGCGCTTGCCATGGAGAAGTCGGCCAAGACCGCCGACATACTGGCCAAGGCCGGCGTCACCGCGCAGACGCTCAACCAGGTGATCAACGATGTCCGCAAGGGCCGCACCGCCGATTCGGCGAGCGCGGAGCAGGGCTATGACGCGCTGAAGAAGTATGCGCGCGACCTCACCGCGGATGCCCGCGCTGGCAAGCTCGACCCGGTCATCGGCCGTGACGACGAGATCCGCCGCACCATCCAGGTGCTGTCGCGCCGCACCAAGAACAATCCGGTGCTGATCGGCGAACCCGGCGTCGGCAAGACGGCGATTGCCGAAGGGCTGGCGCTGCGCATCGTCAATGGCGACGTGCCGGAATCGCTCAAGGACAAGCAGTTGATGTCGCTTGATCTTGGCGCGCTGATCGCCGGCGCCAAATATCGCGGCGAGTTCGAAGAGCGGCTTAAGGCTGTGCTGTCCGAAGTCACTTCCGCCAACGGCAACATCATTCTGTTCATCGATGAGATGCATACGCTGGTCGGTGCCGGCAAGGCGGATGGCGCCATGGACGCGTCGAACCTTTTGAAGCCGGCGTTGGCGCGCGGCGAACTGCATTGCGTCGGTGCGACCACGCTCGACGAATACAGGAAGCATGTCGAGAAGGACGCAGCGCTTGCTCGCCGCTTCCAGCCGGTGTTCGTAGACGAACCGACGGTGGAAGACACGGTGTCGATCCTGCGCGGCCTGAAGGAAAAGTACGAGCAGCACCACAAGGTGCGCATCTCGGATTCGGCACTGGTTGCGGCGGCAACACTGTCCAACCGCTACATCGCCGACCGTTTCCTGCCGGACAAGGCGATCGACCTTGTCGACGAAGCCGCGTCGCGGCTGCGGATGCAAGTCGATTCGAAGCCCGAGGCGCTGGACGAGATCGATCGCCGCATCATGCAGCTCAAGATCGAGCGTGAGGCGCTCAAGGTCGAGAAGGACGACGCGTCGAAGGACCGGCTCGCCCGCCTCGAAAAGGAACTCTCCGGCCTCGAGGAAGAATCGACCGAGATCACCACSAAGTGGCAGGCCGARAAGCAGAAGCTCGGGCTYGCCGCCGAYYTSAAGAAGSAGCTCGACGAGGCCCGCAACGASCTYGCCATTGCCCAGCGCAAGGGTGAATTCCAGCGCGCCGGCGAGCTTGCCTATGGCCGCATTCCGGAACTGGAAAAGCAGCTGAAGCAGGCCGAAGCCCAGGACGGCAAGGTCGGCATGGTCGAGGAAGTGGTCACGCCCGACCACGTCGCCCATATCGTGTCGCGCTGGACCGGCATTCCGGTCGACAAGATGCTGCAAGGCGAGCGCGACAAGCTGTTGCGCATGGAAGACGAGATCGGCAAGCGCGTCATTGGCCAGGGCGAAGCGGTGCAGGCGGTGTCCAAGGCGGTGCGGCGTGCGCGTGCGGGCCTGCAGGATCCGAACCGGCCGATCGGCTCGTTCATGTTCCTCGGGCCGACAGGCGTCGGCAAGACCGAACTGACCAAGGCGCTGGCCAATTTCCTGTTCGACGACGAAGGCGCCATGGTGCGCATCGACATGTCGGAGTTCATGGAAAAGCACTCGGTGTCCCGGCTGATCGGCGCTCCTCCCGGCTATGTCGGCTATGAGGAAGGCGGCGCGCTGACCGAAGCGGTGCGGCGCAGGCCCTATCAGGTCGTGCTGTTCGACGAGATCGAGAAGGCGCATCCGGATGTGTTCAACGTGCTGCTGCAGGTGCTCGATGACGGCCGCCTGACCGACGGACAGGGCCGCACCGTCGACTTCCGCAACGTGCTGATCATCATGACGTCGAATCTCGGTGCCGAATACCTGGTCAATCTGAATGAAGACCAGGATGTCGACGTCGTGCGCGACGAGGTGATGAATGTCGTCAAGGCGTCGTTCAGGCCGGAGTTCCTCAACCGCGTCGACGAGGTGATCCTGTTCCACCGGCTGCGCCGGCAGGATATGGGCCGCATCGTCGAGATCCAGCTCAAGCGGCTGGAAAGCCTGCTCGTCGAGCGCAAGATTACGCTGTCGCTCGATCAGGAGGCGATCGACTGGCTGGCGGCCAAGGGCTACGACCCGGCCTATGGCGCGCGGCCGCTGAAGCGGGTGATGCAGAAGGAACTGCAGGACCCGCTGGCGGAGAAGATCCTCCTCGGCGAGATCCTCGACGGTTCGACCGTCAAGGTCACCGCCGGCTCCGATCGGCTGAATTTTCGGTCGAAGCCAACGGTGGTGGCGACCGAGGCGGCAGCCTGAACCCAGGCTGCCTTTCATAAAATGGCGGGGCGCGGATGACGCTGGACGACTACAACGGCTTCTGCGCCTCGCTGCCTTCGACACACCATGTCGTGCAGTGGGGCGGCGCTCATGTCTGGAAGGTCGGAGCCAAGGTTTTTGCCATTGGCGGCTGGGACGAGGGGAGAGAACCCTTCGTCACCTTCAAATGTTCCGAGATTGCCTATGACATACTGAAGGAGCAGCCGGGCTTGCGGCCGGCGCCCTATCTTGCGTCGCGCGGCATGAAATGGATCCAGCGTCAGACAAGCCAGAGCATGGATGATGATGCGCTGAAAGACTATCTGCGCGAAAGCCATCGCCTTGTCGTGTTGAAGTTGACGAAGCAGGCGCGCGTGGAATTAGGCCTGTAACCGCCGGAAATCCGCCATCTTCATGCCCGGTTCATGTTGGAACCTTATGGTGGGGTAACTGGTTTGCTGGCGAAGGGGTTCGCCTAGCATGACACTGCCGGGCGGCGGCAACTACGGATCGGAGAGTTTGGCAACGATGTTCCGCACGATCTTCACCCTTTCGGTGTTCGCCGCTGGGCTCGTTTCTTCCGCCGCGCTCGCCGCGCCGACGCAGGACACCGCGCCGCGGGTTGCTCACGCTGGCGACGCTGGCGGCGTGCTTGTCGCCCAGAACGGCGATTTCGATGTCTACTACGATGCCAGAGGAAACCGCGTCATCGTCGATGCGGAGTCCGGCAAGGTGATCGCCATCCAGCCGCCGCAGACCAGGCTCGACCGCCGT
The DNA here is from genome assembly GCF_056402815.1 of Mesorhizobium sp. P3_B5. Classification (NCBI taxonomy): domain Bacteria; kingdom Pseudomonadati; phylum Pseudomonadota; class Alphaproteobacteria; order Hyphomicrobiales; family Phyllobacteriaceae; genus Mesorhizobium; species Mesorhizobium sp. P3_B5. The sequence continues at coordinate 291,970 of NZ_JBFUGR010000007.1, forward strand.
GCGTTGCGCCGCCAACTGCGGGCACGCGAACTCGGACGTGCACCCGTCGAAGATGACGACCGCTACTATCTCGACAATCCCGAGGACATGGCGCGCTACCGCCGCAAGCGGCTGGACGAGGATGGCAACATCATCATCGAGCCGCAGGTCGAAGAATCCGGTCCTTATGGCGACAATTCGGAGCAAGCCTTTCCTGATCCGCCGCAGGGTGGTGGTATCAATCCGGAGATTTCGCAGCCCGAGGAGCCGGGCACTGTCAAGCGCCAGCCGCTGGACGAGGCTTCGATAGAACCCGTCGAGCCGACCGAGCAAGGTGCACTGCCGTCAAAGACGGACGGCAAGGCATCGGTCGATCCGTCACTTTCGCTCGGCGCACGCCAGGACGTGGCGAACCTGCAGGTGCTGCTCGACCGAGCCGGCGCCTCGCCCGGTGTCATCGACGCACGCTTCGGCTCCAATGTCGACAAAGCGCTCGCCGCCTACAACGAGATCACCGGCAGCAATCTCAAGTCGACCGATGCGGTCGGCATCCAGGCAGCCCTTGCGCAATCCGGCGGTGATGCGTTCGCCTCCTATACCATCACACCGGAGGACGCCGCCGGCCCCTATGTCGCCTCGATACCGGAAGATTACAGCAAGAAGGCGCAGCTCGATCGCATGGGCTACACCTCCGTCACCGAAGCGCTGGCCGAGCGCTTCCATATGGATGAGGCCTACCTGAAGTCGCTGAACCCGGAGGCCGCTTTCAACCGCCCCGGAACGATCATCAAGGTCGCCAATTTCGGCAAGCTGGTGGCGACGCCGGTTGCCCGCATTGTCGCCGACAAGGGCAAGAAGGAAGTCTTCGCCTATGACGCGGCGGACAAGCTGATCGCAGCCTACCCTGCAACCATCGGCTCTGCGGACACGCCGTCACCCACCGGCATCCATGCGGTGTCGCGGATCGCGCTCGATCCGAACTACACCTACAACCCCAACATCAATTTCAAGCAAGGCGAAAACGACAAGGTGCTGACCATTCCGCCCGGCCCGAACGGCCCGGTCGGCTCGGTGTGGATCGCGCTGGACAAGCCGACCTATGGCATTCACGGCACGCCGGAACCCTCCAAGATCGGCAAGACCGAAAGCCATGGCTGCGTGCGCCTGACCAACTGGGACGCGCGCGAACTGGCCAAGATCGTCTCGCCGGGCGTCACAGTCGAGTTCGTCGGCGGATCGTCAGCCGATGACCTTGCGCAGCAATGAGCCACGCAACGCGGTGGCATAGATCAGCTGCACAACCAGGATGAAGCCGACACTGAGCAAGGGGCTGATGAGAGAGAGCGCCGCGCCGACCGCCCACAGGATCTGCGCCTTGACGATGCGCATATAGACGGTGCGCCTGGTTTCCGCGTCGACGTCCTCGGCGACCAAGCCGTTTTTCTCCGCATACCGCCAGCTGGCGAACAGCGTCACGCCCAGCATCAGCAGATTGAGCCAGTAGACCAGCACCGCTGTCCTGAATTCGAGAAAGTCGGCCAGAAGGTCGGTCGAGAACGGCAGCAAAGCGATGAAGGCGAGAAAACACAGGTTCAGCGTTGCAAGGCGCCGGTCTGACCTGGCGATCAACCCATGCTGCGCCTGCTGGCCGAACCAGAAGATGGTCAGCGTCAGGAAGCTGAGCGCATAGGTCAGAAAGCGCGGCGCCAGGGCTGCGATCGCCGAAAGCAATTCGCCTTCCGAGTGGACCATTTCGTGCGCCGGCACCCTGATTTCGAGAACGATCAAGGTGAGCGCGATGGCGAAGACGCCATCGGTGATGCCGACGACGCGCCCGCGCGCCTCCGCAGACGGTTCGAGCGGTCGCTTCATGTGTTTTTCCCTCTTTGGGTTGCTCCGAAAAACTTAGCATGAGATTCGCGGTTTGCACCGGGATCGGCGACATCCTGCCCACGCGGTCAGGCCGTTGCCGAATCTGGTTTCAATGTGGGTCGCTCGCTGGCCGGTTGTTGCCGGCGCATTGCAGGTCTAAGCAAGCTTCCATGAAATCTCCAAGCGAAGCTGCCGCCATCCCCCTGACCGGTTCCCTTCCAAGCGATTCGTTTTGTCCGCAAGCGCAGCGCCGTTTTGTGCTGATCGCGGCGATCCTGGCCTCGGCGCTCGGCTTCATCGACGGTTCGATCCTGGCCATCGCCATGCCGGCGATCCGCGTCAATCTCGGCGCCAGCCTTGCCGAGGCGCAGTGGATTTCCAACGCTTACGCACTGACGCTGTCGGCCCTCATCCTCGCCGGAGGTGCGGCCGGGGACCGATTCGGCCTGCGGCGTGCCTTCGTCGCCGGCATTGCGCTGTTCATCGTGTCTTCGCTGGCCTGCGCGGTGGCGCCGAACGCGGGTGTGCTTATTGCTTTTCGCGCGATACAGGGCATCGGCGCCGCCATCATGGTGCCGGGCAGCCTCGCCATCATCGCCAAGGCCTATCCGAAGAAGGAGCGCGGCAGGGCGATCGGCATCTGGGCGGCGGCCTCGGCGCTGACCACCGCACTTGGCCCGGTGCTGGGTGGCCTCGTCCTGTCGGCTTTCGGCGATGGCATCTGGCGGGCGATTTTCGCCGTCAACTTGCCGCTCGGCCTGTTCGCGATCTATCTGCTGCTGGCCAAGATCCCGGCCGATGCGCCAACGGAAAAGCGCAGCCTCGATCTCGGCGGTGCGGCGCTGGCCACGCTGGCGTTCGGGGCGCTGGCCTACGGCCTGACCTCGATGAGCGGCAAGGGCGAGGGACTTATGTCGGGCCCGAGCATCGCCGCCGGCGCGGTGCTGCTCGTCCTCTTCATTGTCTTCGAGCGCCGGCAGCGTGAGCCGATGATCGACCTGTCGCTGTTTCGCATACGCGCTTTCGCCGGCGCCAATGTGGCAACCTTCTTCCTCTATTTCGCGCTGTCGGCCAATCTGTTCTACCTGCCGATGCTATTGATCGCCGGATGGGGGCTCAGCACGGCCGAGGTCGGCTTCATCTTCCTGCCGCTGTCGGCGTCGATCGCGCTGTTGTCGGGTCCGGTCGGACAATGGTCCGATCGCATCGGGCCGCGCTTTCCGATCGCCACAGGCAGTCTGGTCGTTGCCTGCGCCTTTGCCGGGCTTGCCTGGCTCAGCCGTGCCGGCATCCACAGTTTCTGGACCGGGGTTTTTCCGCTGATGGCGGTGATGGGGCTTGGCATGGCGCTGGTCGTGTCGCCGCTGTCGACCGCGATCATGACAGCGGTCGAGGACAAGGATACCGGTGCTGCCTCGGGCATCAACAATGCGGTGTCGCGCATTGGCGGCCTGATCGCGGTGGCGGCGATGGGGTCGCTCGCCGCCTTAGTCTATTCGACGGTGCTGGATATTAGCGTCAGGCCTGGCATCCCGGGCTTTGGTGAACCGGCAATGGCCGGCATTCCGCCCGAACTCGATGCAACGCGGCTCGCCGCCAGCGATGCGGCCTTCTCGGCCATCGCCTGGGTCACCGCACTGCTTTGCCTGCTTTCGGCAGTTATTGCCTGGACGACCGTTTCCGGCGAGCGGATGCCATGGTCGCCCCGCCCAGAAAAACGGCAGAGCTGATTCGTCTGTATTGACTCGAGAGCACTGATTCGAAGGCACAGATTCGGGGGCGCGAAGGGTTAACCTTCGATCTTGGCGCTCGCGACCTTAAGCGAGTTGCTGTCCTGCTGCTTGAGCAGGTCGTCGATGCGCTCGCGCTCGCGCTTGAAGGCAACCAGGTCGTCGCCCTTCAGCACCTTGCCGACCGGCAGGCGGACTCGCATCGAATCGACCTTGGTGCCGTTGACGATCAACTCGTAATGGAGATGTGGACCGGTGGAGAGGCCGGTCTGGCCGAGAAAGCCGATGACCTGGCCCTGGCGGACATGAACGCCCGGCTCGATGCCTTTGGCAAAAGCGCTCTGGTGATTGTAGGACGTCTCGTAACCATTGGCATGGCGCAAGATGATCTGCTTGCCGTAGCCGCCAGCCCAGCCGGCCTTCTCGACGACGCCGTTGCCGGCGGCGATGATCGGCGATCCAATCGGAGCGGCCCAATCGGTGCCTGTATGCATACGGACATAGCCGAGGATCGGGTGCTTGCGCGCACCAAACCCGGAGGTAAATCTGCCGTTGGGCAGCGGATTGCGCAGCAGGAACTGCTCGGCGCTCGAGCCATTCTCGTCGAAATAGTCGGTGCTGCCGTCCTGCAGTTGGAAGCGGTAGAAGTTGCGCGTCTGGCCGCCGAAGGTCGACGACACATAGAGCAGTTCAGAGTCGTCGGACGCCTGGTCGTCGCCGTCCGGCTGCGAGAACAGCACTTCGAGGCGATCCGCCGGATTGAGCCGCGACTGGAAGTCGACGCCTGATGCCAGCAGCTTGACCAGCCGCTGGGTCATCTTCTTCGACATGCCGTAGGAATAGGCGGCGCGATAGATGCCGTCATAGATGTTCGGCAGATTGCCGCGCACCACCACCGGCGGTGAGTCGTCGAACGCCGTCAGCAATTCGGGATTGGGTTCCGGCTCCTGCGCCGGCACATACTGGCCGTGATCGTCGAGCGCGATGGTCACGATATGCGTGGTCTTGTCGTAGACGCTGGTGCGGACCACCTTGGCGGCGTCGCCATGCACCTCAAGACCGACGCGCAGCACGGTTCCTGCCTTGAGCGCCGGTGCGTTGAGCAATTTGGCGATCGCCTCGGCCATGCCGGTGGCGTCATCACCCGTATAGCCCGAATCAGCAAAGGCTTCTGTTATGTCGCGGTCCTTGGTGAAGGGAATGATTTCCTCGGCGAAAGCCGGCGTCTGGTCGTCGGCGATGGCGCGGGGCGACACCGAGACGTTCTCCGGCACGATCTTGACGTCGTAGGAGCCGGCCATGCTTTCGGCAAAAGCATCGCCGAATCTCTGCGGATCGACATAATGCAGCGATGCGACCTGCACGGCGCCGTCGCTTAGGTCCGAGCCGGCCTCGCGCACCACTTTCTCCACCTCGTCGGCGGACAGGTCGCTCTTTTCGTCGAAGGCCGCCGTCTCCATCGGGAAGTCGACCGTCTTCAGGCTCATCTCGCTTTCGACCTTGGCGCCATAGATCTGGCCGGCGGCAGCCGCGGCGGTTGCCGGCTGGCCGGCATTGTCGTCGCCGTCGTCGCCAAATACCTGCATCGGGTCGAAGGGCGGATAGGGGCGATTGGTCGTATGCCCGGCGGCAAGCGCCATCTTGATCTGCACGAAGGGCATGGTGTGGATGACGTCGCGGTCGCCGACCTTGGTCACCATCGACACCTCCATACGCCGACGGTCCTTGGCCTTGGCGATCTGGCGCGGCGGCACCAGCCTGGTGGTCTTGGCGACTTCACCGGAATCATCGCCATTGGCAATGCTGATCAGCTCGGCGATCTCGGGCGGCGTCGCCAGTTGCTGGCGGCCGTCAAGGGCGGCGAACAGCGCCACGCCCATCAGCACGCTCGAGGTGACGCCGGTAAGGAAGGTGCCCGACAGCCAACGCGCCGAGACCTCGCGCCGGTCGGGCGGGCCGCTGCGACCGTCCGCGATCAGCGGCGGCTCGTTGCCGAGTACGGCTATGACATCTTCCGTGTCTGGCATCCAGAAAGGCTGCTTCTTCCCCGGGCGGAACGGCTTGTCGCTTTTGTTGGGCCATGACATTTGCCTGTCACGGCGAGTGAAGTCAACGAAGTGGCGAAATCCCCACTCACACGCTCTGTCCTACGGCCCCTTATAGAGAGGCGTCTTTGCTCTCTTATAGGAGGTGCCAACCGATGGTACGCAGACCCCGCTTTGGTCTCTTGTAAGAAGGCGCCGCGCGGGTCGCGCGGAGGCCTTCTTTGTTGGTCTTGGTGTCGAACGGCAATGCGGCGGCAATAGGGCTCCTTCTTGGCACCCCAATGTTTCCCTGGGGCAGTCCGCTGGCTCCAAAACTTCTGTCGCAAAAAGTTCAAAAACATGGTTGAGTGGTGTTGACAGTTTGGATGGGTGGCGACTATATACGCCTCACGAACGAGGGCGGTGCGCCGCTGGCGGCGAAGCAGTTTGCTTCTGAGAAAGCCCTTGTGAGAATTCAAGAGAGCCGCGTAAGCGACACTCGGACGGCCCCGAAGCCACAAGCGTAACGGGCCACGACATCGCGTCTGCGGCGTCTGTTCTTTGAAAATTGAATATTGAAGAAAGAGAAACGTGGGCGGCAGAGTCCTGCTGAACCTCTTATCCCGCCAGGG